>DKJY01000078.1 GCA_002454955.1 Bacteroidales bacterium UBA6680 | reverse complement strand
AATTTTAACAGAGTAGTTATCTGCTGCTTCAGTATTAACTGCCCATGCATATAATCCTGTTGTTACAGCAACATTATCAGCAATTACCAACGGGCTATCGGTACCTTTCAGAAGCTCAATTTTTACGTTACCTGCAATATTAGTAGATGTCCATGTGATATTAAATGTACTACCCTTTTTAACTGATTCACCTCCATTTGGTGCTGTAAGTATCAGCTCTTTTGCATTAGCATCTACAATAGAGAAATATTCATCGCTATTGTCTCTAATATTGTTATCATCAACCGAGACAACTTTAATATAGTATTTATCTCCAACTGCTGCATCTACTGTCCATGTATATGTCCCTGCTGCTATATCAACATCTTCGGTAAGTATTACCATATTTGCATCTGCATTTGATAATACTATTTGTACTTTGCCTGTTAAATTAGCCGATGTCCATGTGATATTAAACGTGCTACCGTTTTTAACAGACTCTCCTCCATTTGGCGCTGTAAGAGTTAACAATTTTGTATTCTCGTCTACAACAGTAAATGTTGCATCGCTCTTATCGGTAATACTGTTATCATCTGCTAATGTTATTTTTATTGAGTAGTTATCAGCAATATCAGCTCCTACTGTCCATGAATATTTTCCTGTTGTTACATCAATATTCTCGGCAATTGTTACTGGTGCTTCTGTTCCTTTAAGCAGTTCTATTTTAATATTACCCGTAACATTTGTATGTGTCCATGTAATATCACAGGTACTGTTCTGTCTTACTGATTCTCCACCGTTTGGAGTTGTAAGGTGTATGTTCTTACCAACCATTCCTAAATCGATAATCTCCCAGTTATATCTATTTATAAGAATATCGCGTGCCTCTTTTGCTTTTGCTGAGTAGTGTGAGTTACCAGCATGAAACTTAACATTCTCCTGAAGGTTTAGCTTACTCCAGTTTATTAAGATTTGGTCGTATATTTCTGTTGGTATTGTAACACCTTTAAACATATCAACCATAGATGAAACTTTCTTAACCTTCCAGTCTGTAATGTTTGCGTTAAACGATGTAGCATTCATAAACATACTATCCATAGAGGTTATCTTTGAAACATCCCACGAACTCACATCGCCATTAAATGCTACAGCATTTCTGAACATTCTCTTTATATTGTTAACAGATGATATGTCCCAGCTATTAAGATCCTGATTAAAAACTTTAGCACTCTCAAACATACTCTCCATATTCTGTACTTCTGAGACATCCCAATCATTTATATTACTATTAAATGCATTGGTATTACAAAACATTCCGGACATATTCTCTACTGCCGATACATTCCATTTATTCAGATTCTGATTAAAAAGCTTTGTTCTATAGAAGGCATATGACATATTGGTCACCTTTGATACATTCCAACTGCTTATATCGCTATTAAATACATATGCATTACCAAATGTTGCAAACATATCTGTAACGTTTGATACATTCCATTTACTAATATCGCCCGTGAATGAGAAAGCTTTATAGAACATCTGTTTCATATTGGTTACGTTAGAGACATTCCATTTGCTTATATCAGGATTATAGTTTGTTCCGAAAAATGTTGCATACATATTCTTTACATTAGATACATCCCACTCTGATATATCCATGTTAAAATTATCAGCTGCACCAAATGCTAAAGACATATTCTCAACTTTTGATAAGTCAGGTGTATCTGTTGCCGTAGATTTTATACCATCAGTAGAGTAGAATATCCTCTCAAACGATTTCCATTTAATATCGCCCCACTGCTGTATATTTTTTACAGGATTAATATTAGAAGATATCTTGAGAACAGGAAATTCACCTCCAATTCTTATAGTAGCATCATCACCAGACATACAAGAGTGTATCTTAGTTTCTGTTATGTTATACTCGTCATATGTTCCGTCGTTATCCCAGTCAACACTAAAGTCAAAACTATAAGTGTCTGGAGCACTTAAATATATTGAGTTATATTCACTTGGCTTTATTGTCATAATAAATGGCTCTCCTTCAATCTTCGGAGCACTTCCTTTATCTGTGATTACCCATTTACTATCAGTAATAAGTTTCTGACGGGCAGCCTCTCCTTTTTCGCTATAATATGAGTTTCCGGCATCAAACTTTACAATAGGATCATATACGCCTATTCCTAATTTACTCCAGTTAATAAGTATTTTATCGTAAGTAGACGTTGGTATTTCTACCCCTCTAAACATATATGTAAAATCAAAAACACTTTTTACATTCCAGTTACTGACATCGCAATTAAAATCTTCAGCACCTGCAAACATCTCTCTCATATCTGTTACATTAGAGACATCCCAGGAGCTCAAATCTGAGTTAAACCTACTTGCATGGTAAAACATTCCTCTCATATCTCTAACTTTAGATACATCCCATGAGCTTAGGTCTGCTTTAAACATAGAAGCACCGGCAAATGTCTCTACCATGTCTGTAATTCCTGAAACATCCCATGAGCTCAGATCACAATTAAATGATCGCGCAAAATAGAAGGTTCTCCACATAAAAGTTAAACTAGATATATCCCAACCACTAATATCTCCATTAAAAGAGCTTGCCCAGGTAAACATATTTCCCATGTCGGTAACTTTAGAGACATCCCAGGAGCTGATATCTCCATTAAATTTCTTTGCCTCATAAAACATATCTGCTGTACGGGTAACATTAGACATATTCCATGAACTGATATCTCCGTTAAAAATCTTAGCTTCTCTAAAAAGACCATACATATCTGTTACGTTAGATACATCCCAGTTATTCAGATCCTGATTAAATTTCTCTGCACCCCAAAATGCATAACTCAAATCTGTTACATTAGATACATCCCAATGATTTACAGGATAGTTAAAGGTTTTATTATCCAAACACATTCTCACAAAACTTGTAACCTTCGAAAGGTTTGGTGCATCGGTTGCTGTAATAACAGCATTTATAAAACCATCGTTTTTGTTAAACAACTTTATAAAAGCATCCGGTGCCCACTCTACTGTTCCCCACTGCTTTATCTCTAACAAATTAGCTTTGTTTGCTCTGCTTAAGTACGGAAACTTTCCTTTAATTCTGATAACTCTTTCTGATGCAGTATTACCATAATTATGGCTGACTGAACTGGTTACATTTGTTTCGTCATAAACTCCATCATTATCCCAGTCAATGCTAAAATCATAGTCATATCCATCTTCTATAGGTATAGACAGATCTGAGCTACTGGTTTTCCATTTTAAGATCAGGGCATTGTCCTGACCAAAAGCACTCTCTCCTGCAAATAACATGAGTAGTGCAAAAAGTGTAAAAATTACTTTTCTCATATGATTGTGTTAAAAAAAATGAGGCCAATAATACACAAATAACAGCCTATAAGTTATGTTATATAATGAATGGTATTGTTTAAGCAATGAGTGGTAGCTCTTATTTTGTAAACGGTAAGATTAAATGTAAAACAGACTTCTGTTATACCGTTTTTGTTATGATTAACAAAAAATTCTATATACTAATATCTCAACATTATGGGGTGATTTAAACATAGTAGTGGCAGTAAACCACTATAGAAGATAGTTTTTAGTTCTGCAAAAACAGACATAACTGTATCTAACTTAATTGCACTATGTTATTACTGTTGTAAACTAATTAAATAGTAGCATCAACAGCCTCTATAAATTCATTTCTACGTCTTCGTGATAATGGTATACGTGAATTATCAACCATTATTATCTCACCATCGTTCTCAGTAATAAAACGTTTTACCTGGCGTATATTTATAAGGTGCGATCTGTGAGATCTAAAGAAATTATAATCAAGCAAAATCTTCTCCATCTCTTTTATTAGTTTAGATGTAACAATTTGCTCGCCATTATTCATTATTACAACAGTATATGATCCTGATGCTTCTATTCTTACAATATCATTCACGCTTATAAGTTCAAAGCCGTTTACAGTAGATATCTTAACCTTGTTAGCTCCTGTATTGCTCAGGTCTTTAAACAGATCTTTATAGTTCTTTTTCTTTTCTACTCTGTTTGGTATATTGTTTCTGACTTTACTAATAGCCTCTTGTATCTCTCCAATTGTTACCGGTTTTAATATATAATCAAGAGCATTCTTTTTTATAGCCTGAATTGCATATTCATCATATGCTGTAACAAATATCACATCAAAATCAGCATCTTCAACGCTGTCTAATAGTTCAAAGCCATTCATTCCGGGCATCTCAATATCCAGAAATATAAAATCAGGAGATTCTCTATCAATAACTTCAAGTGCTTTTGCCGGGTCATTAACTTTAGCAGCAACCTCAATATCTGCACAATCATTAATTAAAATATTCTCTATTGCTTCAAGAGCATCAGCCTCATCATCAATAATTACTGTTCTTAACTTCATAACTTAAATTTACTTTTCAATAGTCAGATTCCAATATCTTGTTTGATAACTGTATTAAATTACATGACCAAACAATGATATTCTTAATACTGATTAAATATGTTTAGTTTTAGTATTTATCTATAAATTATCAAATTCTGTTAACCTAATTGTTACGCTTGTTCCTGCTGGCAGATTATTATCATCTTTTAGATCTTTAATATCTACCAATATTTTGTTGTTATATATCATTTTAAATAACTCTACCCTCTTTGTGGTTATGTCCATTCCCAACGATTTGTATGTATTCATTTTTCGTTGCTTAATCTCTGCCGCATTCTTACGCCCAATACCGTTATCCTTTATCTCTATTGTGATTCCCTCTGTATCGCAGCTAATTGTAACTGAAAGTTCTTTATGCCCTGATTTATGTATTAAACCATGATGTATAGCATTCTCTACATATGGTTGTAGTATAAGTGGAGGAACAAATATTTCTCTTAATAACGAATCGTGATCAATATTTAATTTAAAATCGAAATTACCTCTGAATCTGATAAGTTCTAATTCAATATATAACTTTAACGCATCTGTCTCCTCTTTAAGAGATATAAGTCTGTTTTGTGAATTCTCAAGTATTTGTCTCATAAGTCTGCTGAATAATGACAGATATTTACTTGACGTTTCACGATTGTTCTGTAGTATATAGTTCTGTATAGAGTTTAATGAGTTGTAGATAAAATGCGGGTTCATCTGTGCGCTAAGAGCCTGTTGTCTGTAAAGATTCATGCTATGTGTAAGCGATACTCGTTTCTTCTCTACACGTAGTTTAATTGAGAATATAATTAGTATAAACATACATATTATAACTCCCAGAAGTATTTTAAACCACAATGTATCGTAATATGGTTTGTGAATAATAAAATTAAGCTGTAGCGGTCTTATTGTTTCTACCCCCTGATAGTTAATAGCCTTAAGTTTAAATGTATATTTACCCGGATTAAGCATTGGGTACTGCACAGATCTGTTTAATGTTGTTCTCCATTCAGAATCTATACCATCTAACTTATATTTATACTTTATATTACCAGCTTTTGCATAACTTAAGCCTATATATGATATCTCAATACTATTCTCGTTACTCGCCAGTATATAGCTACTATTAACCTCTCTCTCTTTACCATTTACTTTTACTGTAGTAAAATATGTTTGCGGCGATATTGTATTGTAGTTCTGTTTAAATTTTACTAATCCATTTTGTGTTGCAGCAAAAACGTGAGTTGAGTCAATGGTAAGGTCGTATATCTCATCGCTATACATACCCGGAATCTTTATTATATTACATAAACTCACTTTATCATTATGTGTAACTATTTTGGCTTTAACTATTCCGTTATTTGTAGCTATCCATAGTGTATCCTTTTTACTCTTAATTGATGTAACAGAACTTCCTATAAAGTCATCGTTAAACTTAAAGTGCGTTACCTTATCTCCTCTAAGCAACAACAAGCCATTACCTTTTGTACCAACCCATGTATTATTGTTATCAACAAGTATAGAGTTAACTCTGAGTTCAAGCAGATCAGATGCCGATACTCTTCTTATTTTCTTGTTTACTGAATTAAACCTAAACAAGCCTGAATCAGTTCCTAACAGTACCAAAGAGTCATTAACCGATTCTGCTACGTATACTTTTGAGAATCTTATGTCGCAATATTTATCTATCAATTGGTTATCTTCATACAGGTATATACAATCAAGATTTCCGAAAATCTTGTTTGATGATTTAAATGCACTATTGAAGTATGATCTAACAGTTGAATCAATTACCCTGTCTTTATACCTTAATTGACTCAAATTATTCTCTGATCCATAAAAGCTCACCATAAGTGTATCGCCTAAACTGGCTATAAGTCTACACTCATATATACTGGGATGATCTACATGAAACTTATCAATATTACCAGAGTTATATTTATATATATCAGAAGATTTTCCGGCAAACCAGATTGTTCCATTCTGATTTTCAACCTCAGTAATAATTGAGGTAGTTAAACCTGTATCCTCATTAGATATCTCCATATCTAACGATGGATAATAGAGTATTCCATTTGATAGTGTACTTATCCAATATCCACCTTCGTTATCGTGAGTAACCGAACTTACAGATTTGCCCGGAGCCAGCTCATATATAGGATTATTAAAATCCAGATTACGATAAGCTTTAGCTCCGCCAGTAACAGTTCCTAACCATAAAAGATCATCATTATCAACCGATGCCCACAAAATTACCTGATCAAGAGTATGCAACCTCGAATTCCCAATACTATCAATAATTGTAATATTTTTATTTAGCGTATAAACTATATGGTCTTTATATTTTGTTGATATTGATCTGTTACTTGATCGTCTCTTTGTTTCTACAGTGGCAGCACTACGGGTCAGACTATTATTATCATTTACAATGTTAATATTAAGAAAATTACCGCTGTATGTATGGTTAGATGTAAATACTATATTATCATCAATATTATAGATATATTGCATCTTGTTATAAACATCTGCTTCGTCCAGTTTTGTTAACTCTCCTAAAGGCGAGATATAAAATACAGGATTATTCTCAAAGCCTATATATACATTATCTGACGAATCTGCATAGAAGCTTCTTTTAGTAGGATAATCCTGTGGTTGTTTATTACTAAGAATTACATCATTATACTTATACGGCTTAATAATACCATTTTCAATAATAGCCAACTCCCCACTTACTGTTACACACCAAATACGCCCCTTTTTATCCTCAAATAGTTCAAAAACAACAATCTTTGGCAATCCGTCATCAAGGTCATAGTTGGTAAACTCATAGCCATTATACATGCTTATACCTTTATCTGCGGCAATCCACATAAAACCTTTGCTATCCTGAATTATATGATATATCTCAGAGCATGGTAAACCATCGTTTACAGTCATATTCCTATGCGGACATACCTGAGCATTTAACGATACTGTTACAATAAAAAATAGTAGAATAAGATATCTCTCTCGAATATAATTTACTCTCTTTTGCATAAAAAAACTATAATCTTTGCAGTCAACTAATCTTGATTTAATAATCTGTTTTTACCATAACTCAAACCTGCAAACAGAACCATCTTACTATGTAAAAGTAGTCTTTAATGCTGGTGTCTTATGTTTATGTATGTATTCCCTTCTCTAAATATTTAGTTTAAAAGCCTTATAACTTTACGGTGAAAACACTTCAAATATTATGCCTACTTATATATTTATAAATATTTTGTTAAATATCATCAGATACTGTATGTATACTCTGATATCCTGCAATTATAGCATTAAAGCTATTCATATATTTATAATTGTTTTTTATTTGTCATATGGAACTTTGCATTAAGATTGTCTTTGTGAACTAGTAAAGTCTTTCTTATGCTCGTTTCTCGTGTGTGAGAAAATTATCTGCTCATGCTTCGTTTCATAGATTCAAATTTTAACCGATAAATAAGCTCACAAATATAGTATAATTTAACAATATGCAGTGTCTTACAGATGCTTATTAAACTATCACTATATCTAAAATACGTTCTTAGCATTAAAACATATAAATCATTATATGTTTTTGTATAACGTTAGTTTAATCCATTTTTATACTTTTACGCTTAATCGGGTACACCCAAACCATACCGGAACACTATATAGTGCAACTTTACAAACATTATTACGCCAGAATATATTTTACAACTATTAACTCACAAATGAGTTTCTTTATCAAGAACTGAGGCTATGAACACATGTTGATTTCACCGTTTATTCTGGCAGAGTGGGCAGGAAAAATTGGTGTAAACAACAACACCATTAAAGCATTCTGTTATTGCAACAATAGCAAAGTAGCTCTGATTGTATAGAAAGAGTTTATTATAGAGTAGCAATCTCTGTTTAATCAAAAAGAGAGTATCCTCTATTCAGATACTCTCTTTCATTAACGTGTCTATATATTACCAGATAGATAGTATAAAAAGCAGATACTATCTATATTCTTTCATAATAGAACTTTGTTTCGTAATACTTCTCGTTTGCAGAGTATGAGTATTCAGC
Organism: Bacteroidales bacterium UBA6680; assembly: GCA_002454955.1. GTDB lineage: Bacteria > Bacteroidota > Bacteroidia > Bacteroidales > UBA6680 > UBA6680. The sequence continues at coordinate 13,921 of DKJY01000078.1, read as the reverse complement.
TTCTGAGATAACATTATCGTTGGCATCTCTAATTAATTTAATATAAGATACCTTATGCAATTTGCCATCCTTATCTGTTTTGTTAACAATCATCATATTGCAAACCTTTTGGCTATAAACATAGTCCAACTTCATTCTCAGATCAAGACCTCCATCATAATTTATATCATATATACGCTCACAGGCTCTTAATCCCTCAGAGTTATACTCATACACATGCTTTCTCTCTTTTCTCCAGAAAGCCTTTACAATTCCTATATGATACTCTATAAGCTGACCTTTATCATTATATGTATATGTATTCTTCTGAGAACCTTCTTGCTCCTCTATTAATCTGCCTTTAGCATCATATTTACAGAATGTCTTATACTTACCGTTTATTGTAAAATAGTTTATCTGATCATCTTTGCTATATACATAGTCAAAAGTGAAAGATGCTTTATCGCTTGTTCTATACATCTCTTTTTTGGTTAATCTGAACTTGTCGCCAGAAACCTTTATTATAAAATATGCATACCCAAAATCTGCCGGCGTTGTATTTGCTGTACTAATAACTTCAACCTCAACAGCTGTTCTCTCATTCTTTTTAATACTAAAGTCAATAGCTAAAGGTTTAGATACCTTTGAAGCGAGAGCAGAACCCTTTTTAGGCGAAGCAAAAATCACCTTTCCTTCGTCGTTTTTAAGCGCAAAGTGCTCCAGCTTATAACCATCTCCAACCTTTAGTTTTATATCCTCTGTAGTAAAATTTGAACTACCCCAAAGGTTAACCTTAATAACCTTAAGTTTAAAATCTTCATAAACTTTTCCGTCTTTGGTAATTGTTATAACTGCACTTCTAACGTCGCTCAGTTTCTGTTTATCAGCAGATCTTAATTCTGGCATTATTGCAGATTTAATAGTACCAAAATTTAACGTTCCATGTTCTTCCGGAACACTTATTTTATCCTTTTCGCAACTGGTAAATGTGCTTAAAATTAGTGCACATACAATAATTAAACTTAACCTCATAATAAAAATGTTTTTGTGTTAATACTAAAAGCTATAGCCGAATTTTAGTATTTACAAAAATACTAAGATTAAGATGTTATTAACAATGCACACATCCTATAGTTGTATACATTCTGTTCTAATTTGTATATAAAAAAACGTACATCAATATATGGTTATAGAAAGATATAAACTATCTGGTTTCTGACAATATATCTGCACTATTATACTCTGTTAAGATATTTAAGTTTATGGATGAAAAGCATCGTTATACACCATGAAGATACAGAGTCTGATATCTCCTTAATACAGATATCATGATTCGGGATTTAATCCGGCCTCTATATTTAATAAGGCCGGATATATGCTAATTTATACTAATTCACCATATTTAAGCCTTACATACTATACCTTAGGCTCAATAACTCCAAGCTGAAGAGCCGCCTTAAGAGCATCCTCCTCTCCTATCTCAGATACAATCTGTCCGTTATCTAATTTAAATATCGACATACCTGTAAACTGTATCCTCTTTCCTGAATTCTCAGGTAATGTTCCTGCAGGAATCGCCAACCACCCAGAATTTAAGATCAGGGAATGCTTCACGTAATCTATCTAACATCCCCTTTATTTCACCTCTTCCTTCATGTCGACCATGAATAGGATACTGCATTATCATATCTGACTTTGCCAGCTCATGAATAACCGCAGGATTATACTTCTCGCCCCAAATTGCATTAAACCATTTACCTATTATAGCTTTATTATCTTCTGTTTTCATAGTACTGTTAAATTAATTATACATCTGTTTAGCGCCATTGATCAATTGACACTACAAACTTATATCCATTTAACTATACATTCAACCGAAAACTGGACAAGCAATTATCTATTATCAAAATCTATTTGATTCTTTCTCTTTGTATCAATACTATCCGGAATATACAATTGTGAAGGTTACGGGCAATTGTTGGCTATTGCCATTTTAAATTTACTCAGTTAAGTTCAATTGCCATGAAACTCCGAATTGATCCGTCACCCAACCAAACTTTTTACTGAAACCATAGTTTCCCAACTGCATTGGGACATCGCCATTTTCAGATAACTTTGGCAGGTCGGTTCCACCATCTTAATTAGAACATACAATGAACTTAATGATTACCGAACCATTGCTTCCAGACACACTATCCTTTATATACACTTATTACGAATTATAATCTTCTATTTCTTTTCATTATATGTTATATATAAATCCTGAATCTTAGGCTCAACTTCTGGATTTAAAGCAAAATAGACATCAATTATTCCATTTTTTGTATATATATTAAATGAACCTCTTAACCTACTCCAGGGAGTTACTCTACCAATCTTTACTATTTTTCCTGCTTTCTTAAATATCTCATTAATATGATCGATTCGTAACTCACGGGGTTCGTCTAAATATAAATTATCAGCTAATATTTCTCTTTCTAAAGTCGTATTCCAGTTCTTGATTAAATCAATAACTTGTTCTTGTCTTTCTATTAATATCTCTGGAGTTCGAAGTATTCTAGGCTTTATATTAGCTTTTTTAAAGATTAATTTCTCAATTTCTAATGGTATTGGCGAAGAATAGGATAAATTACTAAAAGCAATAATACCTATACCATAATCGGGATAAAAGATATACTTACTACCAAATCCTGGTAATGAGCCACTGTGCTCAACTCTTTTAATTCCTTTACAGTCCTCTGAAATACCTAAACCATAACCATATCCCACAATCTTAGGACAGACATTTCCATCAAAATCTTTACACCTTGTATTTAGACTTGAGAACTGAGCAGTTTGCATTTCTCTTAAAGTAGAACGTTTTAAGGGGTCTCTTTCAACATCATCTCTTGCTGGCCAGGCATAAAGTAGATAACTTACATATTTTCCAAAATCTTCTATAGATGAAATTAACCCTCCAATTGCAGCAAATACCCCATCATTTAACATTGGTTCTATTTTATAACCATTGTCATACATATTGTAACCTAAACATAATCTGTACTCTGTTACATTCTGATATTTCCAATATGTTTCATTCATATCAAGAGGTTGTAAGATATTTGTGGTTATATAATTCTGATAAGAAGTTCCAGAGGTATTTGATATTATTTTTCCTAATAGAGCATAGCTTAAGTTACTGTATTCAAAATTTGAATTTGGATAACTTGAGAAAGAAACTCCTTTTTTAAGTAACAGATCCAACATATCATTTGTCTGATCGAGTTGTCGGTCTGCCCAGTAATTATCTTCCGGAAACCCAGATGTCATTGTTAAAAGATTTCTAATTGTAATTTTAGAATTATCCTTGTTAGGATACTTTATGTTTGCTAATTCTGGTAAATATTTCTCTATAGGTAGTTCTAAAGATATTTTTCCTTCATCACGCAACTTCATTATAGCCATTGCAATTATACTTTTAGTCATTGATGCAATTCTGTATGAAGATTTTGTTGTAGCTGAAATATCTCTTTTAATATTGCTTTTTCCAAATGAAGAGGATAAGATTAAGGAATCATCAACAATTACTCCATAAGCTAAACTAGGTGATTTAATAGATTCAAAATGATTCTTGAAAATTTTATGGGCCTCAAGCTCAATTCCTTTTATTTTTTCTACTCTTTTATCATCCTCAAAACAATACAATTGGTTTAAATTTGAGGTCGCAGAAGTATTGTTACTTGGTGTTTTACCCCAGTCTTCCCAGGTAATATCTCTTCCGGGATAAGCAACATTTTCAAAAGACCATTTGGTATTAATCCATTCCCTAACTTCCTTGTAAAGGTTTGCATCTAAGCCTTCATCATAAGCTTCTTTTGTGACCCATAAATGCACAACTGCATCATATCCTTTTTTAGAAGTTGGGTTAACATAAACACAACCCAAGCACTTTGACTCATCTTTATTCATAACTGTATAAGCAAAAGCCGAACGCTCAATAAACTCTTTTTGATGTTTTATTAAATCATTTCGATCCTCTTTCAGGGTTAATTCCTTATAAGGCCATCCCCAATAAGGATAAAACCTTTCTCTTAAATGTTCCAAACTTGACATTATGGCTTCATAATCCTTTTCTGCATCATCAACAGATAACATTCTCATTCTAAACTTGTCAGTTTCTAAAGTATCTGGAACTATAAAATTATCTGGAACAAACTTAGAATCTTGAGAAGATATATTTGATAAACATATCAGGAATAATAAAATACTGAGAACAGAACCTACTCCTCTTTTCATTTCTTTTACTTTATGTATTATGCTGTAAAGATATTTAATTCAGCGGATGTTACAGTTTATATCATATTACCATAACATCCATATAAACAAACCTATTCAGTTCATTTATAATTATGTATAATCACAAATGTAATCAAAATCAACAAAAACCTTGCTTTTAAAACGTTATTATTAAGAAACATGCTATGGAATAAGTTTATACACTTTTAAAGTATAGATTAGCAGAGCATACTATCACAAGAGATAAGCCAATCATATAAAAAGGTATATTTTCTTTTTACCTGCTAACCCAGACACAACCAACATACTTCTGGAAATATTTTTTATCAATTCTCCATATAATTTTGAAATAAGTATTATCCTTTCTTAAGGGGTCAACATAATCCGGAATATCCTCCGCCTGTTCAGGACTTACACCCTATAGTTAATACCCATGACCCGGGCACACGGTCTAGCTGAACTGTGTTTTAATGCTGTTTAGATTTTGTTATAGGCATTTTTTGTTTGAACTTATCGTTCCTCTGGCATTGACTCTAAAAATTTAACGTGTTGCGATCAATGATTCTTAACGCTATTTTTTGTGGGGCTGCAATGATTTTACTTATTTGTGTTTCATTCAATTGTTCTTGATCCAATACTAATGAACTCAGGTTAGGCAAAGCTCCTTTATATATTCCATCTATGATGACTTGAAGATCAGATGAATTCAAAGATCCCCCTAAGCTGGAAAGGTCAATTGTAGTTAGCATGGCATACATATTGTGACTTATGTTCATTTGGGGCGGAATTTTCATCATAGTTTTTACATACATACTCTTTTGTTCTTCGGTTTGTTTAACCGATTCAGGATAACCTTCAACCTCTTCTAGTGGTGCAATTGCGTCTGTTGAATACGTTGATAAAAATTCATTAAATAGGACAACTGGAATTCCTATTTTTTCCAGATCTTCTTTCAGATTAGTAGCATGATGATCTCCCATACCAGCCATGATGTGGTTAGGTTTTGCTTTTACTACAGATAAATACATGATGTAGTCTCGATGTGCCATCGCTTTTTGCATATGGGTATCCCATTTACTTTGATTCACTTTAACTTTTTTATATCTCGCCTTGAGAGATTCCGTGGGGTCTCCGCCAGTTATTTTTTGGGCTTCCGAAAATGAAAGGTTTAACATGCAAACCAATAAATTATTGAGTTTTCCTAACAACCTTGAATGGTTATAGGGCTCGTTTTTCTGAACACTCAGAAAAGAATATAAAGCTTCTCTGGCATTTTTCAAATTGTCAAATTCAAGTCCAGTGTAGGCATCAATTTCATCTTTAAAATCACTAAGGATTTTATTGGCTGTATTTGTTGTATCGTAATTTTCGGCTTTAGTTCCGTATGTTGCATAAATTTTCTCATTAGAAGCATTCAGATAAAAGGGGATCGCATTAAGTCCTGCTCCTGCTCCACGTTTTTCCGGAGGAGCATTTTGATAATTCTCTAGCCATTCTTTTTCAGGAACTTTATCTGGTTTTTTCGCACTCGAAGAAGAACTTCCTTTAGCTTCTTTCTCAAGAGACTTCTGTAAATAAGTGAGTCCAAAATACGTCTTTGCTACTATGTTTTCCATGGTGTGTTCACGAGGCTCTTTTAATTCATCCTTTAAACCTTTCGAATTTTCTTGAAGTTCGGTTGTTGGCTCAGCAGACATCAACTTATTTGAACCACTTTCTCCTAATACATTACCAGGTTGGTTGCTTTCTTTTATCAGTTCACGATAGCCAAAAGCTCCGTGATTCTCACCTAATACAAAGAACTTATTCTCAGAAAAGAAAGGAATTCGATACCATTTACCTAATTTTCTTGCTAATCCAACGTCCACAGGCGAATCCTGTACGTGATCTTCGAATTCTTTTGTGCTTTTGTAATTCCTGACGTATCTATCAATAACCCAATCTGCTTTTTCAGTACCTACATCAACATGGGTTCCGTTGACGTATGCCGTTTTATTGTCTATCAATGCTGCTGGTTTATTTTCGACTATTACTTTTCTTTGAACAACTGAATACACAATGCCTGTGTTGTTTTTTTGGGTGATGGGTTGCTGTTGTCTAGCAGAATAATTATTAGTCATAGCTTGTAATTGAGCTATCTGTTTTACTTGCGGACTATTATTTACTACCTCTTGCAGATTTCTTTGAGCAACAGCTTCTGGTCTGTTGTCTACAAACTGAAAAGTAGAGTCTACGCTGTTATGCCTTTGAGAAACCTCATTTGTAACCGATTTCTTTTGGGTTTCCTGTGTTTTGTCCGCATGAGTCATAATCTAACTTTTAAGTTTGATATATTGTTTGTCTGTAAAATATGCATAGTCAGTGCCTTATTGTAATAAATATAATCAAAATCTTTGTAAAGACAACCATAAACCGTTTGTTTGTAGCAAGTATTACCACCTCGCCAACAAACCCCAAACATAAACTATCAAACCATAAACAGATAGGATAATCAGATAATATTCAGAGTTATGGGTCTAATGAGAAATGGTATATAATTATTTGGATATACCCCAAACACATCGTTATAATAACATGTTTTAAAATTTTGTTAAACTTGTATATTATTAACAATAGTAAAACATGAAGCGCTTTATTATATCAATCTCAGTATTAATATCATTAACATTATCTGTGTTAAAGGCTCAGAATACAGACATAGATACTATTACACAGAAGCTTAAGAGCTTTGATAACACTATATCGCAGAAAGAGCTCTTTCAGATAAATACAGATTTAAATAAATACCCTCTGACAAAACAGAGCGGATTTCTTGTTGCGCTGGGAAACTATCAGGTTGTTATATCAAGAGATTATAACACTGCTGTAAACAACTACTACAAAGCACTTGCAACCGACTCTATTACCGGATATACCCGCATTGATGCACTAAACGGGCTGGCTACAATACATACATATTTGCAGAGTGGCAAAATGGCAATATCGCTGTATAAAGAGGCTCTTACTGCGATAAACAGAAACTACAAAGACTCTATAAAGGATATTATTACAATACATAACAATATAGGTCATCTGTATGCACAAGAGGGTGTTTACGATACTGCATTTATATACTTTAACAGGGGTGTAGATATGGCAGATGGCAACCTGAATCTGGCGTTTGGATGTCTGTTTAACAAAGCATATCACCACAACAACCTGGATTCATCGTATATATTTACAAAACAGGCATTAAGGGGTGTTAAACCAAACAACAATATGATGCGTACCTTCTGTATGCTGAATCTGGGTGCTATAGAGATAAACAGAGGCAACCTTGAATCTGCCGATAGCCTGCTGAATGAGTCGCAGAGGCTTGCTGTAAACAATAACCTACAGAGTTATCTTACAGAGATACATATACACATTGGTATACTGAAAGCCAAACAGGGTAACTACAAGCAAGGTATTACAATTATAGAGAACGAGATACCAAACCTGCAACAGCGTAACGATCTTAAACAGTTATCTAACTCATACAACAAACTTGATGAGTTTTACAAAGCAGTAGAGAACTATAAATTGGCATATAAATACCTAACATTAAGGATTAAGGCCGATAGCATATTTAATGCACAACGCAAACTGAACAGACAAAAAGGAGATAAGATAGCAGATAAATATATTGCCATAAAAAAAAGAGAGGTACTGCTATCGCAAAGAGCATCTGTTACTCTATATATGAGTATTGGCTTGGGAGTTCTGCTGCTTATTACTACAGTATGGTTTATCCTTCATCGTATAAAGCTTAAGAACAAAGTTAAACTGATATCTAAACTAAACAATAAGCTTAACAACAATGTACTATCACTTAATAAAGAGAGTAAACTAACACAACAGCAGTTACTATATAAGAGCCTTAAATTCTACGAGAAACAGAAGTTCCTTGAGAATATATCAAAAGAGATAGCAGATGTCTCAAAAGATATTAAGGCCAATAATACAGATCAGAAACTGAACCGTATAAACAGCCTTATTGCAGCTAATATTAAAGACGAGATAAATATTGAGTTTGAGCAGCACTTTACCAAGGTTCACCCTAACTTTATTAAGAATCTGCTAAACATAAACTCAGGGCTTACCAAGAACGAGATCCGTTTAGCCTCATTAATAAAACTAAACTTCTCTACTAAAGAGATATCAGATTTTACAAAGCAATCTGCAAATACAATTAACGTGGCAAAAAGCAGATTAAAGACAAAATTAGATATAGACAAAAATACCGATCTGTTTGCTTATATACAGAGCATAGACAGTATAAAACAGTAAAAGATAAGCCATCTTAAAAAGGGATGGCTTATCTTTTATATAATATCTTGTTTAATCTATTATAGTTTATCTTTAAGATGACGACGCTGAAACAGCAGTATAATAAACACCCCTACTGAGATTGCCGAATCGGCTATATTAAATACAGGTCTGAAGAAGGTAAACTGTCCACCCGGATTTATCGGGAACCAGTCCGGATACGTTCCTGAAAACAGCGGGAAATATAACATATCAACCACCTTTCCGTGCAGAAGTCCGGCATATCCTCCATCCTCAGGCATAAAACTTGCTACCTGAAGCGGCGTGCTTTCATTAAAAATAAGGCCATAAAAGGCAGAATCTATAATATTACCTATAGCACCTGCAAATATCAGCGATATAGACAGAATATAGCCCGTATGAGCTTTGCTCTTAATAAGGCGATATATGTAGTACCCTATACCAATAACAGCAATTATACGGAACAGACTCAGAAACAATTTACCATAATCGCCCCAGAACTCCATACCAAAAGCCATTCCGTTATTCTCAACAAAATTAATTCTGAACCAGTCACCAAACACAAAAAACTCTTCGCCAAGCCTCATATGTGTCTTAATCCATATCTTTACCGCCTGGTCTATAAAAAGAACCAGGAATATTAATAGTGCCGATTTCTGAAAACGAGTCATAACTTTCCCTCTTTTATATTTTTGAATTACAAACATAAAAAAATGATTGAAACAATTATGCTTCAATCATTTTTTATATTCAAAACAGATTATTTTACTGTCTATTTTTTGCTTCGATACTTAACGTTGCATGAGGTACAGCTCTCAACCTCTCCTTCTGTATAAGTTTACCTGTCTCACGACAAACACCATAGGTTTTGTTTTCAATACGTATAAGTGCAGCCTCAAGATGCTGTATAAACTTAAACTGTCTTTGAGCCAGTCTGCCTGCCTCCTCTTTTGATAATACCGATGCGCCCTCTTCTAATACCTTAAAAGTAGGCGATGTGTCTTGTGTATCGTTCCCTTCACTATTATCCAGTGAATTCTTCAAAAGCTCGTAATCCTTACGTGCTTTATCTAGTTTTACCAGAATAAGCTCTTTGAATTCCTGAAGCTCTTCATCTGAATATCTTGTCTTATCTGTCATAAAATTATATTTTTCACTAAAAATAAGAAAAAAACTGAATCACAAAACCTTTTAGGGCTATATCTTAACAACTTTTATAATTGTTGTCACTTCCTGATCCAGTTCAATCTCTTTTCCTTCGTCAACAGATAACCCTTCAGAAAGTTCAACAGAAACAGCAAGAGTTTGCGATGCAATATACTCTGCATGAGTATCTATAGCACTATTTATAGCCTCATGTCTGTTTACATAAACCTTTATCTTATCAGTAACCTCAAAGTCGCTATCCTTACGGATGTTCTGAATTCTGTTTACCATTTCACGAGCAATACCCTCCATCTTAAGCTCAGGAGTAATATTTATATCAAGAGCAACAGTAAGTTTTCCTTCAGATGCAACAAGCCATCCCGGAATATCCTCACTCAGAATCTCAACATCGTCAATTGTAAGTGTCACATTCTGATCAGCAACAGTAATATCATACTTCTCATCGCGCTCAATTATTGCAATATCATCTTGTGTAAATGCATTAATTGCTGCTGCAATCTGCTTCATAATCTTACCATACTTAGGTCCAAGAGCCTTAAAGTTTGGCTTAATCTTCTTAACAAGTACTCCCGATGTATCTGTAAGGTACTCTATATCTTTTACGTTAACCTCAGAAAGAATAAGTGGCTTAACAGCCTCTACCTGCTGCTCAAATCCCTCCTTAAGTATTGGTATCATAATCTTTGTAAGTGGCTGACGCACCTTAATGTTCACCTTACGGCGTAGTGCAAGAACCATTGACGATACGCGCTGTGCAATATCCATACGCTCTTCAAGTGCTTTATCAATATAAGCCTCGTTAAACGATGGGAAATCTGAGATATGTACCGATTCTGACTTATCTATACCCGATACTGCGTTAAGATCAACAAATAGTCTGTCGGCATAAAACGGAGCTATAGGAGCCATTAAACGTGCAATGGTATCAAGACATGTATATAGTGTCTGATATGCTGCAAGTTTATCCTCATCAAACTCACCACCCCAGTAACGCTTACGATTCAGACGAACATACCAGTTACTCAGGTTCTCTGTAACAAAGTTCTGAATTGCTCTACCTGCCTTTGTTGGCTCATATGTCTCATAGTATCCCTCAACCTCTTTAACAAGTGAGTTAAGCAGCGAGATAACCCAACGGTCAATCTCAGGGCGTTTCTCTATTGCCACCTGCTCTTTTGTAGCATCAAATCCATCTACATTAGCATAAAGCGAGAAGAATGAGTATGTGTTATATAATGTTCCAAAGAATTTACGCTTAACCTCATCTATACCATCCTTATCAAACTTAAGGTTATCCCATGGCTGTGCGTTTGTAATCATATACCAACGTACAGGGTCAGATCCGTACTGCTCAATAGTCTCAAACGGATCAACACCATTACCAAGACGTTTACTCATCTTGTTACCATTCTTATCAAGAACAAGTCCGTTAGATATGATATTCTTAAACGCTACAGTATCAAACAACATTGTTGCAAGTGCGTGTAGTGTAAAGAACCATCCACGAGTCTGGTCAACACCCTCTGCAATAAAGTCGGCAGGATAGATGTTCTCAAATCCCTCTTTATTCTCAAACGGATAGTGAACCTGTGCATATGGCATTGCTCCAGAATCGAACCAAACATCAATAAGATCCGGCTCACGGAACATCTTTTTACCTGTTGCCGATACAAGGAATATCTCATCAACAATAGGACGGTGCATATCAAATCCCTGATAGTTCTCTTTTGAGTTATCGCCAGGAACGTAATCTTTATATGGGTTCTCTGTCATGAAACCAGCCTCAATAGATTTGTTTATCTCAGCCTGTAGCTCCTCAACAGATCCAATACATATCATCTCCTCTTTATCTTCGCTAACCCATATTGGCAACGGAGTTCCCCAGTAGCGTGAACGCGACAGGTTCCAGTCTACAAGGTTCTCAAGCCACTTACCAAAACGTCCTGTACCTGTTGATTCAGGTTTCCAGTTAATTGTTTTGTTAAGTTCAAGCATGCGCTCCTTAACCGCTGTAGTTTTAATAAACCACGAATCAAGCGGATAGTATAGTACAGGCTTGTCGGTACGCCAGCAGTGAGGGTAGTTGTGCATGTGCTTCTCTACCTTAAATGCTTTATCCTCTTTCTTAAGTTTTACCGAGATATCTACATCAAGCGTAGCGTCTTTCTCTGTAAGCTCCGGATCGTAAGCATTCTTTACAAAACGGCCTGCAAACTCTGAGTATGCCTCAACATTCACAAACTCTTTAACAAATGCCTCATCAAGATCTGCAATATCAAAGAATTTACCCGATCTGTCAACCATTGGGTTTATCTTACCATCCTTATCAATAAGAATAAGTGGTGCAATACCTGCTTTTTTGGCAACACGGTCGTCATCAGCACCAAATGTAGGCGCAATGTGTACAATACCGGTACCATCCTCAGTTGTTACAAAATCACCAACTATAATGCGGAATGCATCACCATCTGGTTTAATCCATGGTAACAGCTGCTCATATCTAATTCCTTCAAGTTCTGCTCCTGTGTACTCTGCAAGAACCTTAAACGGAATGTTTTTATCACCTGCATTGTAATCCTCAAGTTTTAACTCAGCATTTTTTGCAGGGAAGTATGCATTAAATCTATCTTTTGCAAGGATAACAACCGATGGATTGTTTGTGTATGGGTTAAATGTAGCAACCTTAACATACTTAATACCTGATCCTACAGCAAGTGCTGTGTTTGATGGTAGTGTCCATGGTGTTGTTGTCCATGCCATAACCGATACCTTATCAAGGTTTGCAAAGGCATCAATTGCAGGGAAATCGGCAAACAGTTTCTCCGACTTCTCGTCTCTTACAACAGTGAATTTTGCTACAGCGGTTGTATCTTTTACATCGCGGTAACATCCGGGCATGTTAAGCTCGTGCGAACTTAGTCCTGTTCCTGCTGCAGGAGAGTATGGCTGTATAGTGAATCCTTTATACAGGTAGCCTTTATTAAACAGCTCCTTAAGCATCCACCAAAGTGTCTCTATATATTTGTTATCGTATGTGATATACGGATCGTCCATATTTACCCAGTATCCCATTTTGTGAGTAAGGTCTTCCCACATATCGGTGTACTTCATAACCTCTTCTCTACAGGTCTGGTTGTACTCTTTAACAGTAATTTTTGATCCTATATCCTCTTTTGTGATACCAAGTTTTTTCTCAACACCAAGCTCAACAGGCAGACCGTGAGTGTCCCATCCTGCTTTACGGTGTACAAGGTACCCCTTCTGTGTTTTGTAACGACAGAAAATATCTTTGATAGCACGCGCCATTACGTGGTGTATACCAGGCATTCCATTTGCCGACGGCGGTCCTTCATAAAAAACGAATGTTGGTTTACCCTCGCGCGTTGTGATACTCTTATGAAAAGTATCGTTCGCATCCCACTGCGCCAAAACCTCTTTGTTTACATCAGACAGATTAAGTCCTTTGTATTCAGAAAACTTTTTACTCATAACGGAATAATAGTTTTATATAGTATATTTTATAATTCGGTAAAATAAAGACAATAAGCAGCTGTAATAGGTATCGAAAACCTATAAAACGCTGAAGTGTAATATGTAAAATTAATTCCCCTTAGGGAATAATATTAAAACAGTTTATCATTGTATTGTCTATTGGAGCCGCAATATTAACTATTTTTTTCGGAATATCGTTAATATTCATGTAATTAATTGGGGACAGGATAACAGGATTTCAGAATTACAAGATTGCAGGATGTTTTTTCTATACACCTTCCCAAAAGCTTGTTACAGCTGGTAGCTCGGACAGTGCCCGCCTAGTTACGATAGAACAGGGCTATGACAATCTGCTATACTCTAAGCGAGATTGGTTTATTTTACAGAATAACAGGATTAGGACATGATTTCAGGATTGCAGGATGTTTTTCTATATACCTACCCCAAAAGCTTGTTCGAGCTGGTAGCTCAGACAGTGCCCGTTGCATTATGATAGGTTTATTAATACTCAGTTTCTTTTTTTCACAAAGTGTGTAAGTATAAGAAATGTTATTATACCCAGAACAAACGTAAAAATATGACTGGTATCGCTATTGTCGGTTCTTAGAGCTTTACTTATGCTTATTATTATTGATGCTGTAAACAGGCTTATAAGTATCCTTATCCATATGTTTTGCAAGTATTTCATCTGTTTATAATT
>DKJY01000103.1 GCA_002454955.1 Bacteroidales bacterium UBA6680 | reverse complement strand
CACAGTTTCGGGGACAGTGTCCCCGATCTGTTGATAACCATTAACAGATCGGGTTTTTATCTGACTATTAACTTTTCTGCTCTTTTATTATTTTAACAATTCTATTATTTATTATCTCAGACAAATTCCAATAGCGTAGTTTAGGATCTGTTGTACTATAGAACACCACCACAACAGCGTCAAGGTCTTTGTGATATTGTGCAAAACTTTGGTATCCCGGAACCCAGCCCGAATGTTCATACTTGTATACAGAACTATATATCTCCTGCTCTCCGGGTTCAAACAATAATCCATCATTCAGTACTCTTAAAAAACTTCCTACATCCTCTGCAGTAGCTAACATACCATGCTCATCTGCTTTTAAATCAAATGGATATCCTACATGATAGCCACTCATTACATCATCCATATTTACCTCATCTAACGACCCAAATGTGCTTTTAAGATTATGTGGTATTAGAATCTCTCTCTGAATAAACTTAAAGTTATTATAACCTAGTATATTATCCATTATCTTGTTTAATAAAAGATAGTTCGTATTACAATATTCATAGTCTTCATCCGGTTTAAAATTGGCTGGCTTGTCTAGTATCAATGCAAGACTCTTCTCATATGTATCTGTTGGAGATGCCCAAAAATCAGGAGTATCTGTAAAATTTGGGATGCCACTTCTGTGCTGTATCAATAGCCTCAAAGTGATTTTATCTGCATTTTCAACTCTTCCCACAAGTTCTGGTAGATAATCAGCTATTGTCTTATCCAGAGAAAGCCATCCTCTGTTTACCAATTTGGTCACAGCCACAGCATCATAAAGTTTGCTAATACTGGCAATCTTAAATAGTGCATCAGGTTTGGCAACTGTCTTAGATTCTCTGTTGTGCCAACCCGAAGCAAAGTACTGAGCCGACTTACCAGCCTGATCTACATATACAATAACTCCATCAAAGCCATGCTCTATAGCTTCATCTGCCTGCTCCTGAATTGTTGCAGGTAGTGGTAATATCCATGCCTTTACCAATAACCACGGAACAAAAAACAACGAAGATACAGATGCAACTATAAATACTATTCTCAGAATTAGTTTTGTTTTTCTACTGACCATAATGCTCTGATTATTGAAATTTAATTTATAATAATGGTTTGATAAAGTGCTATAAAAGATACCAGAATATAAACTACCAAACCACAATTAAGTTCAAATTAAGCGTATATAGTCACTATACACAGTATTTTATATGCCAATGTATCTATTACATGACAAACCTATTGAAAGAAGTATCTACAGATGTGAAGTAACTTTTGTTATAATGTATTTTGCCCTTAACTACTTGTTGACTACAATAACGTTATTTGTATGAGGGTATTCGTAATGTAATAGTTCTGTCCAGATTCAGGATGATACCATTCACTTTGTAATGAGACCATCCTGATATCAGAACGCTTCCATTTAAAAGTGTTTTGCTCTGTACAGAATCTGTTTACAATAAACAACTCGTTAAACATGACATCCTGACACCCGGTTACTTCTATTTAAAAATATTTTGTTCTGTACAGAACATGAATAAGTCTATCTTCTGTAAAAACTAATATCAGGATATTGGATTTATATTTTTTAGCAAAAATTTGTTTATGTTCAGAGACCTGAGGATAATAACTGGAACAAAAAGTATGGTAAGTTTGCTTGGAGTAAATATGTTAAAATTAATAAGTTATAGTGATATTTATATATACTTTTATTTACAGAGAGAGACCTATAGTTGTGGTAAGCAACGGACTTTATTATGTAACAAATTAATGTGAAATAAACAACATAATTTAACGTTTGTTATTTGTTATTGAACAATGTATTATTGTATAATAAATTAAAGACACCAAATTATGACACCAAATTATTTAAATCTTTTTAGTACACTTTACAGATACTTGTTAACTAATCATATTACTGTGTTTTACTGCAGATTATATGAAGACTAACAATGTCTGTAATAAATGTACCGGATGTATACATTAAAAATGATAGTGTATATCCAGATCTGTTTGTTTATGATTTCTGCATGGCAACAGATATTGTTAGAACACGTGTAAACCTGAATATGCATATGTTCAGCTTTTTGCAGGTTGGTAAAAAACATGTTCACTTTGCGGGTACATCTGTAGCTCTTAACAATAAGCAATCCCTGTTAGTAAAAAAGGGGAACCATTTATGGACAGAGTTTATTGATATTAACAAAGAATACAACTGTAAACTACTCTTTTTCTCAGATAGTAAGCTGTTAAACTTCTTTAATAAATACTCAATAAAAATAGATGTTACCAGTATTAATCTACCATGTTTTATCATTGAAAATGATAAATACATAAACTCTTTTATTGATACATTAATGTCAATAAGTTATTCTGAGGATGGTATAACAAACTCTCTTCTTGAGATTAAATTTGAGGAGCTGTTGCTATATCTGATAAAGAAGTACAATAACGATTTTATACAGTATATCAGTTCATTAATATCGCATAAAGTATCATCATTCAGAAATATTGTAGAGAGTCATCTTAATCTTAGTGTAGAGGAGATTGCTTTCTTGTGTAACATGAGTCTGTCAACCTTTAAGCGTTGTTTTCGACGGGAGTATAATACCAGTCCCGGAAAATGGCTTAAAGAGCGGCGCTTAACTAAAGCAAGGGAACTGTTGCAACAAGGTATTTGTGCGCCGTCTGATGTATATCTGGCGGTAGGTTATAATAGCCTTCCGGCATTTAGTACTGCGTTTAAAAATGAATTTGGGATTAACCCTAAAGATATAAAACAATGTAACATTGTGTAATGACTTGTTTTCGTAAAAAAATGACCTGAATACGTAACAGAGCAAATGTTGTTTAACATACCTTTGTCTCGATTTATGTCAAGTAATGAATAGGCAAACAGAGTGGTTCTAATATACACTTGAATTTAATATGGTTGTGTTTATCTATAGTCTCATGTCTGAGATCTGTTGAGAGTATATATTAAACTCTGTTTGTCGTTCTTTATTGTTTCTATGTAGCAATAAACAGTTTGTATCAAACATAAAATTCATGGTTAAACACGATAATAGAGAGTAATTGCTCTGTTATCTTCAACGAAATATCATTATACAACTTTTAGCAATTGTGTAAATAGTTAGATGGGAAGTAAGGCTTGTCAATATAAAATTTGGTGAGCCTTTATTTTGTTTAAAATATTGTGTCTTACAATATGATTTTATACCTGTTTAAGCCGGAATTTTATGTTTTATTTTATGTAATAGGGAAAACCCTACCTTCTTTTTAGGATTTTCCCTGTAAAAAGGAGAGAGCTTACCATATAGATTTGTATCGTGATTTTTTATACTAAAAACAAGAGAGCATTTATAAGTAGATTATGCCTGTAAACGATATAAATTTTAAAAAAATACTTGTCCCGATATCCTTAAAAAAAGGCGAAGAGGTCTCTGTACACCAGGCTATGTTCTTGCAGAAGAATTACGGTAGTAAGATCACGTTTTTGCACGTTACGCAAAATAGCTACGAGACAGAAGAAGAGCTTGATGAGTTAGAGATGTTTAAAGAGAGCATCCGCGATAATATACTATCATTGGCAATAGATTACAAACCTCAATTTGATATCCTTGTAAAGAAAGGGGAGATAGTTGAGACAATTATAAAAATACAGACACGATTTAAATACGATCTTATAATTAGTAAAAGTACAAGACATCAGAATGGAGTGATAAGTACATTTAAATTAAGAAAAACAGATCTTATAATAAGTAAAGCAAAGTGTCCGGTATTAACAGTAAAAAAAGATTGGACCGACAGAGGAATATTTGATATACTAATACCTATTGATATAACAAAGCCATACGATAAGATTATAAATCGTGCGGCAAAGATTGCAGATATGTTTAAAGCAAACCTGAGAATTGTATCGGTTCTTAAAGACGACTCAGAGTTGCGATCTAAAAGTATTAACCATAAGGCCGATGATATATACCGTAGGTTAAAAGACAGAGATATAAGAAGCGAGATAAAACTAATAAGTGCGGGTAGCAAACCAATTTATCAGGCATTTGTTGATTATGCATTAACACAAAGACGCGATATGATATTTATCAGCACTAAAGATGCAAGTCTTATTGACGACAACTATATTGGAGAGTTTGCAACAGAGGTAATACACCGCTCTAAAAAACCTGTACTAAGTATGTCGATAGGTAATGAGGTGCTAATGAATGCATTGCTGAATATATTTAACTCGTAGTATATTAAGAATTATTACTGATAATGTAAATAAATAACTAAAAACAGAGATAAGATGTCATCAAAGATCATTGAGATTACAGAGAAGATCTACCGTGAAGGAGTTGAGAAAGCTCAAAACGAGGCAACTAATATGCTGAATAAAGCAAAAGCTGAAGCTGCCGAGATTATTGAAGAGGCAAAAAAGCAGGCCGCAAAAATTATTGAAGATGCTAACAAAAAAGCTGAGGAGACTGATAATGGTATCAGAGAGGAACTTAGCAACGTTGCAGAACAGGTTTTGACAGACCTTAAGAGCAGTGTTCTTAGTAGTATCAGTGGTCAGTTTGCATCTGAGATAACTGCCGATACTCTTAATAATAAAGAGCTGGTTGGCGATATTATTATAGCTTTAATAAAAGAGCTTAAATCTGATTCGGCTGAGGTAATTAATGTTCAGACAGAAGAGAAACTTACTAAGGATGTTGAGCAGTATATAAATGCAAAAGCAGCTGACGTACTTAAAGGAGATGTAAGTATAACTACTAATAGTGGTATAACATCAGGGTTTACATTAGTATGTAAAGATAAAGGATTCAAATTATCATTTACAGATAAAGATTTTGAAGCATATTTTCAGTCATTCATGAAACCAAAAATTAAAGGTTTCCTGTTTAAATAATTAATATGGCTAGTTACTATTGTTATATATCAGGGCTACCCGAACTTACGTTAGATGTAAAGGTAACAGAACCTGATTTTAATACATACCAGACTCAACTAGGCGACTTGTTGGACGAAAATAGCTATGAGGTTTTTACAAACCTGATCTCAAAAGCCGATCATAAAAAGATTGCTAAAGAGATTCTAGATAAGCTTGCTACGTTCACAGAGGAGTATGAAATAGAGGAGTGGCTGGTAGAGGCCAAAGAGCAGTATGCTGCCAATGTAAAATATCTTGGACTATTGTTTGATCTTGGTTATGAGAAACTGCAGAGCATGGATCTTGTTGAACTTGAGATTGAGATTGACAGAGCATACTTTACCTATAACCTATCTGTTGCAAAAGGCTTTGCCCGTAAGTGGATTGAGTTGGAACTTAATGTCAGAAACTATTTAGCAACATACCAGTGCGAGAAATACAGACTGGATAAAGAGGCACAGATAATAAATCTTAATAATATATCAGAAATACTACTAGAGAACCCATGCAGTACAAATGAACTTGATGCGGAGTGGGCTGAATGTAGAGAGCTTGATAGTATTATGGAGATTCCTCATCTGCACGTTAGAGAGAAAACTCTTGATAAGTTCAGATGGCAATGGATTGAGAGCTATAGCGAGTTTGAATACTTCTCATTAGAGGTACTTCTGGCATACGGACTGAAACTTCAGATAATTAACAGATGGCAACAACTGGAGATTATACAAGAAGAGAAAGGCATTTCGGCATTTGATACGCTTCTTAACCAGATAAATGAGACAAAAGAGATTGCACCTGAGGAGTAACCTGAAGGTACTGTGTTAAAATAGAAAAATAAGAATATAAATTATGAGTAATACAGAGCATAAGAACAAAGGTATAGTAACCTCAATTATTGCCAACCTTGTTATGGTGAAATGCGACGGTGCTATACAGCAGAACGGAATTTGCTATTTTATTGATGGCGATAAAAAAATAATGGGAGAGGTTATTAAGACCGTTGGTGACATAGCGTATGTTCAGGTATTTGAATCAACAACCGGATTTAAAGTTGGTATGGAGGTTGAGTTTACCGGACACATGTTAGAGGTTGCGCTAGGACCTGGTATTGTTACAAAAAACTTTGATGGTCTGCAGAACGATCTTGATAAAATGACCGGAGTATTTCTTCAGCGTGGAGAGTCTACTTTTGCCCTTGAGGATGATAAGAAATGGCCATTTAAACCTTTAGCAAAACCAGGCGATAAGGTTGCTGCCGGCGACTGGTTAGCAGATGTTGATGAGTCAGGAGTTCCTCATAAAACAATGGTTCCGTTTAAATTTAAAGGAGAATATACTGTTGTTGATATAGCTGCAGAGGGAGAGTACACTGTATTAGAAGATATAGCAACACTTGAAGATGCAGACGGGAAGAAGCATAAGGTACAGATGATGCAGAAGTGGCCTGTTAAATTACCAATTCAGGTACACGTAGAGAAAGAGCGTCCTTCTAAACTATTTGAGACAGGAGTACGTGTTATTGATACAATGAACCCAATTCTTGAAGGTGGTACAGGATTTATTCCAGGACCTTTTGGTAGCGGAAAAACAGTACTACAGCACGCAATTAGTAAGCAGGCAGCTGCTGATATTGTAATTATTGCAGCTTGTGGTGAGCGTGCTAATGAGGTTGTAGAGATATTTACAGAGTTCCCTGAGCTTGACGATCCAAGAACGGGTAAGAAGCTTATGGAGCGTACATGTATTATTGCAAATACGTCAAACATGCCGGTTGCGGCTCGTGAGGCATCGGTATATACAGCAATGACAATTGGTGAGTACTACCGTGCAATGGGATTAAGAACAATCCTGCTTGCCGATTCAACATCACGTTGGGCACAGGCACTTAGAGAGATGTCTAACCGTCTTGAGGAACTTCCGGGACCGGATGCATACCCAATGGATCTTTCAGCAGTTATCTCAAACTACTACTCACGTGCCGGACGTACTACATTACGTAATGGCGAAAAAGGATCTGTAACATTTATTGGTACAGTATCACCTGCAGGAGGTAACCTGTTAGAGCCTGTTACAGAATCAACCAAAAAGGTTGCAAGATGTTTCTTCGCACTGTCGCAGCAGCGTGCAGATAGTAAGCGTTATCCTGCAATTGATCCAATGGAGAGTTACTCTAAGTACTTTGAGTATCCTGAATTTGAGAAATACGCAAAAGAGAATATTGGCGATACATGGGTTGATGTAGTTAGTGATCTTAAGAACTCTCTTATTCAAGGAAAAGAGATATATGAGCAGATAAACATTCTTGGTGATGATGGTGTACCGGTAACATATCACGAAACATTCTGGAAATCTGAGCTTATCGACTTTGTTATCCTTCAGCAGGATGCATTTGATAAGATTGACTGTAATACTCCGCTTGAGCGCCAGAAATATATGGTTGAGCTGGTTTCTAAACTTATTGCTACAGAGTTTACGTTTGACAACTTTGAGGATGTAAGTGCTTACTTTAAGCGTATTATATATACCCTTAGACAGATGAACTACTCACAGTTTAAATCAGATGAGTTTAAGAAGTTTGAGAGAGAACTTAATGAATTAGTTAACGAAAGAAAAGTTGAGGAATAATGGAAAAGAGAGCATTTCAAAAAATATATTGTAAGCTGACTAATATCACTAAGGCTACCATTACTCTTGAGGCCGAGGGTGTTGGTTACAAAGAGTTGGCTTATGTTGATGGTCGTGCAGCTCAGGTTGTAAAGATGATTGGTTCAAAGGTTACTCTTCAGGTATTCTCAGGAACAGATGGTCTGTCAACCGACTCAGAGGTTGTATTTACAGGAGAACAGCCAATGCTTAAGGTTAGTGAGCATTTGTCAGGAAGATTCTTTAATGCTTACGGTAAGCCTATTGATGGTCTGCCAGAGATAACAGGAGAGGAGAGACCAATTGAGAGTCCATCGGTAAACCCTGTACGTCGTGTACAGCCAAACCAGCTTATAGCAACAGGTGTAGCGGGTATCGACCTTAACAACACACTTGTATCAGGACAGAAGATTCCATTCTTTGCCGATCCTGATCAACCTTATAACCAGATTATGGCTATGATTGCTCTTAGAGCAAAGGTTGATAAAATTATTCTTGGTGGTATGGGACTTACTTGGGATGATTACCTGTTCTTTAAGAACTCTTTTGAGCAAGATCATGGACTATCAAAGATTATCGGATTTATTAATACAACAGAGGATTCGCCAGTTGAGCGTCTGTTGATTCCAGATATGGCTCTTACTGCTGCTGAGTATTTTGCAACAGAGAAGAATGAGAAGGTACTTGTATTATTAACAGATATGACTCAGTATTGTAATTCATTGAGTATTGTATCTAACCGTATGGATCAGATTCCTTCTAAAGATAGTATGCCGGGGTCACTATATTCTGACCTTGCACGACTATATGAGAAGGCTGTGCAGTTTCCTGATGGTGGTAATATTACTATTCTTGCTGTAACAACCCTTTCTGGTTCCGATATTACACACGCTATACCTGATAATACAGGATATATTACAGAGGGACAGCTATTCCTTCGTAAATCAACAGATGTTAATAAGGTAATTATCGATCCGTTCCGAAGTCTGTCGCGTCTTAAGCAGCTTGTTATCGGAAAAACAACACGTGAAGATCATCCACAGGTAATGAATGCCGCTATTCGTCTTTATGCTGATGCAGCAAATTCGCGTACCAAAATGGAGAATGGTTTTGACCTTACTGACTACGATAAGCGTGTACTTAGATTTTCAGAAGATTACTCACGAGATATTCTTGCAGTAGATGTTAACCTTGAGGTTGATGAGATGCTGGATACTACGTGGGATCTGTTCCAGCGTAACCTAACAAAAGATGAGGTAGGTATTAAGCAGGAATTTGTTGATCGTTTCTGGAAGAAAGATTAACACATCTCTGATAAATTAAGGCAAACGAGAATTAAAAAGAATTTCGTATGAAAATTCAAATAAAATATAATAAAACAGCGCTCAGAGAACTTCAGAAGAAGCTAGCAAGCAGAAAGAAGGCTCTTCCTACTCTAAAGAGTAAGGAGGCTGCTCTAAGAGCTCTTGTTACTGAGACCGGTAAAGAGCTTGAGAGACTTAAGTCAAGCTACTCTATGCTGATGGACAGACTTGAGCCCTGGAAAATATTATGGGAAGAATTTGACGAAGGCCTTGTAACTATTAAAGAGGTAAAATCCGGAATTATGAAGATTGCTGGAATAAAGGTTCCGCAGTTTGAAGGGTTAACTCTTGAGGTAAGCAAATTTAGTATGGTTGGTCGTCCTGTATGGTTTCTTGACGGTGTGGTTTCACTTGAGGATGCTCTTAAAATACGTATAGAGAAAGAGATGACTGAAGAGAAGTACCGACTGTTAGATCATGCACGAAAAAGAGCAAAGCAGAAGGTGAACCTTTATGAGAAGGTACAGATTCCTGCTATCTCAGATGCTATCAGAAACATTAAACGTTATCTGGAAGATGAAGAGAACCTTGCTAAGTCGTCGCAAAAACTTCTTAAGAATAGGTTGAACGCAATGGAGGAGACTACAGTATGATAGCACCAATGATGAAATACACTTTTGTGATCTTCCACTCACATTATAAAAAGTTTCTTGAGGATGTTCAGAATCTTGGAACACTGCATGTGAAGGAGGCAGAAGGCAAAAGTGATTCAGAGATAGAGAAGAGTGTTAGAAATGATATCTCTGATATTGAAGAGTCGCTTACATATCTGGCCGAAGTTGAAACAGAAGAGGTTACAGATACTGCTAAGGGCGACTGGAAAAAACTTGTAGCACGAATAAAAGAGCTTAGAACTCAGGAAGACCATCTTAAAGTAAGGCTTGAGGAGTTAGAGACAGAACTTAATGAGACATCTGTTTGGGGTGAGTTCTCTAAAGAGCAGATAGCTAAACTTGAAGAGGTAGGAATTAAAATTATCTTCTATGCGATTAAGAATAAAAAACTTGCTGCAGTTAATCCTGAAGATCATGGAATAACAGTTATCAATACAAAAGGCGATGTTAGTTACTTCATGACATTTGAACCACTACCTGATAAACTGCTTAGTGCAGTTGAAACAGAACTGCCTGATGCAGATCTTGGTGAGGTAGAAAAAGATATTGATGAGGCAAACAAAACACTAAGCAAGATAGCTGAAGAGAAAGAGCAGCTTGCTCAGTCGGCTGTTATAGCTCTTAATAATAAGCTTAAGGTATTGAAGGCTCAGCACGAACTTATTATGGTACAATATCAGCATACAACACATGTTGCTGATGGTAACCTTAAGGTTCTTGAAGGGTGGGTTCCGTCTGACAAACAGAAAGAGCTTGATGCGTTTCTTGAGCGTGAGGATATCCTGTATGCTTCAGAGGCTGTTGAGAAAGGCGATAATGCGCCAATTAAACTTATAAACAGTAAGTTTGCACGCCTGTTTGAACCAATTGGTGAGCTGTTTTCATTGCCAAAGTATGGTGAGCTTGACCTTACTGTATACTTTGCACCATTCTTTATGTTGTTCTTCGGGTTCTGTCTTGGAGATGCAGGATACGGACTTGTAATATTACTTGGAACAACATTAGCTAAGCTGAAGAAGAATCCGAAAATGAAACCATACCTTACATTGGGGCAGTTATTAGGAGCTTCAACATTTATTATGGGACTACTGTTTGGCAATATTTTTGGTGTTGCTCTTGCAGAACAACCAATATTTGATGGAATTAAGGATATGTTCCTTAATAGCGAGAAGGTGTTCTGGCTGTCTATTATGGTTGGTGGAGTGCAGGTAATATTTGGTAATGTAATAAAGGTTGCTAATAAGATTAAGCAGAGCGGTTTTGTTCACGGACTAAGTACAATTGGCTGGCTTGTTGTATTCCTTACTGCAGTGGTAGCTATTGTTAGTAGCACTCTACTTAAAGATTCGCCACATCAAGGTATGTTATCAACAATTGTTAATATTGGTTTAGCGGTTGGAGGATTCCTTATTCTGTTCTTTCAGAATCCGGGAGGAAACATATTTGCTGGTGTAGCTGGTGGTTTGTGGGATGTATACAGTACAATAACCGGTGTATTTGGTGACTTGCTATCGTATATCAGACTGTTTGCACTTGGTGTATCAAGTACAATTCTTGGACTTGTTGTAAACCAGATGGCTCTGTCTGCTCTTGGAGTTGATTATGCAGGTCCTATATTATTTGTTATTGTAGTTGTACTAGGACATACAGCCAACCTTGCAATATCATCACTCGGTTCATTTGTTCACCCAATGCGTCTTACTCTTGTTGAGTTTTATAAGAATGCTGGATTTTCAGGTGGCGGAAAAGAGTATAAACCTTTTTCAAATAAAAAATAACAGACAATATTAAATAGAAATCATTAATTAAAAACTATAATAAAATGGAATTATCTTATTTCTTAGCGTACATGGGACTTGCACTTATGGTTATCCTTTCTGGAATTGGTAGTGCAATTGGAGTAACAAAAGGTGGTAATGCATCAATTGGTGCATTAAAGAAGAATGATAGCGCTTTTGGTAGCTACATGCTTTTAAGTGCGCTTCCTGGAACACAGGGACTTTACGGATTTGCAGGATTTTTTATCTTTAATAATCTGTTAGGAGGTCTTGCAGAGGTAACAGTTGTTCATGGTTTAGCATTCCTTTCAGCAGGTCTTTCACTAGGTGTTGTAGCTCTTTATTCAGCTATTAAGCAGGGTTCTATTACAGCTAATGGTATTGCTGGTATTGGTTCTGGTCACGATGTTTTTGGTAAGACTATGATTCTTGCTGTATTCCCAGAGCTATATGCAATTATTGCGTTTGCTGTAACATTCCTTATCAGTACGTCACTATAATTAATTAGCAAATATAGTTTATTAGGAGACTACCCGTAACCGGGTGGTCTTCTTTTTTAGTGCTTAATATCAGATTAATACTATATATTTGTTTAGTAATTAAATATTATTAATGACACAGAAGAGAGAACTTATAATAAGACGTAATATTACTATTATACTCAGTGTAATAGGTTTTTTTACGTTGGGAGCAATGATATTTACTAACTGGCTGAGTTGGCAAAACGATCATGATAATCATACTGTACTAAAGGCCGTTGAGAATGTTAACGATGAGATACTGCTTGCCAGATTAGACATTAATAATGTTAGTGATAAGTGCGATAATGTTACAAGAGAACATATTGCAGAGCACCTGAAACGAGCATCTGATTATATGGATGAGATTAAGCACTATTCATATCATAGAATCTGGTTCTCAGAATATGATAACAGCGAGGAGTCAGCTCAGCTTGATAGCATTGCTGTAATATTAGATGATCTTACATATATGCTCACAAACACCAATGTTAATAATCTGAATCTTGCAAATAAGCGCTTTACAAGTAAATATATAAACTTTCTTACAACATTTAATAAACTGGAGTTAAGTCTACAGAAGAATATTTATAAACGTAATTCAATATATCGCGATTATGTAACAATACTAGTTGCTGCATCGTTTCTGTTTCTTGTTCTGTGTGTAATTACAATAATTATGTTAATAAAGGCACTTGTACGTACAGACAGAACAATAATGTTTAATACAATTAGAACAGAACAGAAGGAGAGGCACCGTATTGCTTCAGATCTTCATGATCAGTTAGGTGCGTTGTTAACAAGTATAGGAATATATTCAAAGCTTCTTGAGAAAGATCTGGCAGATGATTTTGATAGCAAAAGACATGATAAGGCGGTACAGTTAAAGAATCTAACAAATCAGGCGCTTGAGACAGTAGAAGAGGTTATTAACAATCTTAACCCTTCTGTACTGCAAAGTTATGGTTTAGAAAAAGCTATGGAGGAGTATACATCTAAACTTAATGGACTTAACCGTGCTAAGTTTAGATTTGATATGTCTGACTTTGAGATAAAACTGGAACCAACAAAAGAGGAGACGGTTTTTAGAATTTGCACAGAGCTTTTTAATAATGCAATTAAGCACTCCGGGGCATCAAGGGTGTTTATATTTATTTATAATGATAAAAAGAGGGTCTCAATAAAGTACAGCGATAATGGAATAGGTTTTAATGTTGATTATAATCACTATAAGGCCGGAGGAAAAATGGGATTACGTAATCTGCGTAACCGTGTTGAATCGTTAGGCGGAATTATGAATATTGAGAGTAGTCCGAGAATTGGTGTTGATATAAATATAGAATTTCAGGTTAAGAAGTAACAAATACCGGTAACCAACAGTTATAACTATGCAGATTGTTGATAACCGTCTAAAATAAAATTAATATACAATGAACAAGGTGATAATTGTAGATGATCATAAGATATTCAGAAACGGTTTTAAGCTAATGTTGGATAGTTTACCAAATGTTGAACTAGTAGGCGAGGCTTGTAATGGCGAGGAGTTTCTTGAACTTATTGATACTACAATACCTGATTTGGTATTCATGGATATTAACATGCCTAAAATGAATGGTATGATAGCTACCCAAAAGGCATTAGAGAAATATCCTGATATAAAAATTATTGCGCTTACTGCATTTCTTAATCAGGAGTATGTTGAGCAAATGCTTATGCATGGGGTAGAAGGCTTTATGCTTAAAAACTCTGAATTAGATGAGTTTGAGGCAGCTGTTAATAAAGTGCTTAGTGGTGGTAACTACTTCTCGGCAGAGATATTAAAGATTATAATGAATAATATTAATAGATTTAATAACGAGAAGCGTGAACAGATAAAGTTACCTGATTTTTCGCCACGGGAGAAAGAGATACTACAATATATCTGTCAGGGATTAAATAATGAACAGATAAGTTCTGCTGCAAATATTAGTGTTAAAACAGTTGAGAAACATAAGAGTACACTGTTCTTAAAGACAGAGACAGCTAATACGGTAAACCTTGTTATCTATGCATTTAAACACGGACTGGTAGAAGTATAATTTTTGATCCCTAATTCAGATATGTTATAAGGTTAATAACCCTAACTAAACATGACCTAAAACTATGAAAAAAATACTATCGCTATTGTTAATGCTAACTGCATGCAAATTTGTCTATTGTCAGAATCAGGCTATTCATGTAGAGGCTGATGTAGAGGTAAGGTTTGGTAATTATAAAAAGGCAATAGAACTGTTTACCGAAATAATTAATGAAAATAGTAAAGATTATTATGCTCTTTATAAGAGGAGTTACTGCTATTTTAATATTAAGGATTATAAGAATTCAAAGATAGATTCAAAGCATCTTCTAAAGATTTTGCCAAAAGGTGATAAATATAACTGGTATAGGGGAAATACCTATTGGAACTATTCAAACTGTGAATCTGCTTCAGGGAATAAGAGAAAATCATTAAAGCTTATAAAGAAGGCTGTTAAATACTATGAGAGTAGTCTTTTGTATAGTACAATAGGGTATAAACAGGTTGATATGGGCTTTTATAAAGAGGCTATTGAAAACCTTGATGAAGCCATACGTTTGAATAAAGGCAATGCATATGCATATAGTAATAGAGCCTGGGCTTACCTGAATCTTAATGAGTATCTGTTGGCAAGAGCAGACATAACAGTTTCGTTACTATTAGATCCGAAGAATCCGTATGCATATAAACATAGTGCATTAATATATGTGGCTATGAATCAGATGAAGTTAGCTTGTGAACACTTTAAGAAAGCAATAGAGTTAAGCAAGAGTAATTATTATATTGAGACAGGCTTAAGATCACTCGAAGATTTGTATTGTAAGTACTGTAACACAAAGTAATTAGTTCGTATCATCAGGAATCTCAATAGTTTATTTCATCTATATTAATATTATGTTTTATAGAATTTTGTTATAGTTATAATAAACTATATTGTAGTCTTATATGTATATACACTCTTTTTAATAATCCAAAAGTATAGGTAATATTATTTACCGTATATTAAATTGATTATATTTGGTCTGCTTAAATTGTAAGGCTATTATTATTTATAGCTTTTGTTTTTTTAACACCTAACTATAATTAACATGGATAATTTTGATGTAGATGTGAAAGCTCCTGTTGCTGAAATCTCAGACGAACAGTTAACCCTTTTTGATGCTGTTAAGGAAGAGTATATATCGTCATATGGTGACAACCCGGTGATTATTGAATCTGTTAACTGGCTTATTAATGAGTTGAAACCTAACTCTGCAATTCTTGATCTTGGATGTGGAACAGCACAGCTCACTGCTCCGGAGATAGTGAAAGCAAATCACAGTTTTACTGGTATTGATAGTTCAGAAGAGATGCTAAAAATAGCAAAGAAGATTACTCCAACTGCAGAGTTTCTTCATATGGATTTTTCGGCACTTGATCTTGATAAAAAGTATGATGCTGTTACTGCTTATTTCTCTCTGCTTATGTTGCCTAAGAACATGATAACGGTTACACTAAAATCATTAGCAGATATTATTAATAAAGATGGATATTTAATAATATCTATGGTTCAGGGCGATTTTGACTATATAGAGATACCATTCTTTAGTAAAAAAGCTAGAGCATCAGCTTATCTTACGGAGGATCTTAAGCTTGTAGTTGAGAGTATGGGATTTGAGGTTGTTAAGATTGATGAATATGCTTATACACCAGAGGATAATGCACCTGTTGAGGTGCAGCAATTTTTCTATTTTAAGCGTAAATAAAAATAGTATTTGGGCAGGTATAATCCTGCCCGAAAATTTTATTTAAAGTATTTGTTTGCCTCCTTATATGTAAAACCACATTGTGTTATTAATTCCAGATTATTATTGTTAATAATATCTCGCGATATGTCTATTATGGTATTAAATGAAGCTCTGACTATACCGGAACCAAGACTCAATCGTTTTACACCTATCTGTTGAAGCTCCTCTATATTGTTAAATGCAGGATTCGCAATAATATTAATCGGACCATTAATATTGTTAACAAGTTTTGTAACCTCATTTTTTGTTAATAATCCCGGAATAAATACCGAATCAGCACCTGCTTTTAGATATCTGTTACAGCGCTCTATAGCTATATCAAGCTTGTTATCTTTATTGTTTATATTTAGCCAACAAATACAGGTTCTTGCATTTATAACAAAATCTATTCCAAGTATTCTCTTTAGATTATATATAGCTTTTATCCTATTTGCCTGAATCTCTGTATTCTCAAGATATGGTGTGTCGGTATCGTATCCATCCTCAATGTTTATACCTACAGCACCACAATCTATAATCTTTGTTACACTATTGCACAACTCCTCTGTTGTGATCCCGTAACCACGTTCAATATCTACTGATAGAGGTACAGTTATTTTTTCTGTAATCTGTTTTACTACGGTGCAAAGATCGTCAATATCTATCTGTTCGCCATCGCTATAACCCAATGAGAATGCTATACCTGCACTTGTTGTAGCAACTGCTTTATAACCCTCTTTTTCAAAAACTTTAGCCGTTCCTGCATTCCATGCATTTGGCAGAAGCAGCATGTTGTCTGATTTGTGCATTGCGGTAAACTGTTTTGCTAACTCAATTTGTTTATTCCTATCCATGGTCATTACTATATTCTCTTTTTACATGTTGATGATAACGGACAACCTTCGCATTTAGGGGTTTTTAGGCAGTGCTTTTTTGCATGCTCAACAATAAGTCCGTGATATTCATTGTACAGGGTAACATCTGTAGGGACTACATCTTCAATTAACTCTCTTAATTTGTCGTAATCTGCAGGTGTGTTAATACCTATTCTGTAAAGTATTCTGCGAGTATAGGCATCAATAACAAACGATGGTTTATTTAATGCATATACTAGTATTGAATCTGCGGTCTCTCTGCCAACGCCTTTAATGTTTAATAGCTCTTCTCTTAATGTTTTACCATCTATGCTGTATGTGTTTGTAACATCGCATTTATATTTGTTAAACCATTTGGCAAGTTCTTTCAGGTTTATAGCCTTTTGGTTATAGTAACCACTTGGTTTTATTAGCTGTGCAAGGTTATCAACAGGCATATCCGTTATTAAATTGGGTGTGATATCCTGTTTAAAGTTTAATAATGCTTTTTCAACATTCTTCCATGTGGTATTCTGTGTTAGTATAGCTCCTACCATCATCTCAAAATCTGTTTTAGCCGGCCACCACTCTAATTTTCCATAATAGTTAGTTAATGTGTTAAACATGTTGACTATTATCTCTTGATTTATAAGGCGTTCTTTTATTGGTAATCCGTATGCGTAACCAGTTAACTTACCATTAGCCCCAATTACTCTGTGGCATGGAATTATGATTGGAATGGGGTTTTTGTTGTTAGCCATTCCAACTGCACGCGAAGCTTTATCATTGCCTGTTGATAAGGCTATATCTTTGTATGATCTTAACTGACCATATGGTATTTTTATTAATTCGTTCCAGATTCTTTTCTGAAAATCAGTTCCTTCAGGATTTAGTTTGAGGTTAAATATCTCTCTTTTTCCACTAATATATTCTGTTAATTGCTTTTCAGCATCAGTAAAATAGATGCTATTGTTAATAAAACTGTCCGGAATGTTTATCTCTTTAGTATTATTCTCAATCTGTAACGTTCTTAATCCTTGATTATCTCCTGTTAATACAATTGTTCCTATTCTGGAACTGAATCTATGGTAATACATCTGTTTATAACCTTTTATCTGTTATCTGATTCGTGATTTAGCAACCAACGTTTGCGTTCAATGCCACCGCCATACCCCTTTAATTCTCCGTCTTTGCCCGTTAACCTATGACAAGGAACAATAATTGCGATTCTGTTTTTTCCGTTTGCTGTAGCTACAGCTCTTATTGATTGTGGAGTGGGTAAAATATCAGCTTGCTGTTTGTAACTGCGTGTTTCGGCATATGGTATTTTCATAAGCTCTAGCCATGCCTTCTCCTGAAATGCAGTTCCTTTAATATCTAACTCAACAGTAAACTGTTTTCTTGTTCCGTTGAAATACTCTTTAAGTTGATCTCTTAGTTGTTTAAGATGATTGTTGTTACCCGTTAATATAACCGCTTTATATATTCTTTGCAGGTCATTGAATTCTGTCTCAAGCATTCTTCTGTCTGTAAATTCCAGAAGACATATGCCTTTATCTGTAGCGCAGGCAAACATTGGTCCGATAGGAGTAGTTATTCTGTTGATAACTATAATGTTTTTGTTATTACTTTTTTTTGGCGAGCTACCAATAATGCTCTTAAATGAATATCCAAACCCACTTAACGACTCGTAACCCTGATCAAATGCAGAATCGGTTACACCTTTACCTTGCTTAAGTTCCTGAAAAGCACTATTTATCCGAACCATTCTCTGATAGGCCTGAAATGTCATACCATGGTTTTTTTTAAACCAGCGCCTTACCTTTTCAGGTTGAATGTTGTTCTGCTTAAGCATGTAGTCAGTTATTCTCTGGTGCGGATTATTGTTGATAAGTATGAGAGCTTTCTTAATCTCGGTTGGCGGTTCGTAAGCGTTGTTTGTAGGTTTGCATATTTTGCATGGACGATATCCATGTTGTAAGCACTCATTTGAGGTTGTGTAGAACTCTACATTTTTGGCTTTTGGTTTGCGGGCGCTACATGTTGGTATACAGAATATACCGGTAGTTTTTACACATGTAAAAAAGATACCAATAAATTCACTGTCTTTATTGACAACGGCATTGTAATACTTATTAAAATCATTTTTGTTTGTAACTAGCATGACCCGCGTTTTTGTTAATATGTAATATATTAACATATATACGAGTGCAAAGTTAAGGTTGCCAGCGTAACTGGCAACCGAAAAATTGACAACTATTTTTTTTCAACACTATTCTCTATTCTGTCGCCTTTTAATGGTGAGTATCTCAATTCCGGATTTTTGTTAACAACAATATTACTGAAGTATGCCTTTAAGCCATTCGAATCTTCTTGATATTCATTGCTCTGTATATGAAGGTGCAGATGAGCTTCTGATGACCGCCCTGAATTACCACACAATCCCAACAGATCGCCTTTGTTAACAATATCACCCTGTTTTACTTTTATAGAGAACTGTTTAAAGTGACAGACATAGATATACTCGTTATTTTCTGTTTTTAAGACAACAGTGTTTCCGGTAGGAAAGGTATTGTTCATAACCCCCGGAATATTGTCCTTTATGCCATCAACAGCCATTATAACTTCAGCTTTGCAAGGAGCATATAGTTTTTTACCAAAGCAGTAGAAGTTTTCGTTTACAGATCTGTCATTTTTAAAAGATTTATCTTCAGAGTCCAGAATGATACAATCAAAAGCTCCTCTTTGCGATTCTAATATAATGTGATAGTTAACATCTTCGGTATCACCACCCCATACAACATACCATTCGTCATCAAAGGGCAGGGTTAAATCTGTTTCAACATTTGCTATTTTTTTGTTTTCAACATACGGTCTGAATGCAAAACCATCAATCTTCATGTTTTTGTCGATAGATATGTTTAGCTGTAATGTTGCCTTTTCAAACTCTACCTTATACAGATTAAATGTTGATGCTTTTTTAAGATAGCTGTAACTCTTTATTGTTCCGGCATTCTTACGCAGATTATTGAAAAACTCAGCTGTTTTATCTTCTGGCATTGCTTTTTGCATTTCAGTGGCAAACAGATTGTATATGCCTATGTTATTATCCGATTTGTAATTGTTGATAACTGCTTCAACAACCTTATGGCGTTTAGATTCCTTTTTTTGAGCCATAACTGTAAATGATATAACAAATATCAGTGTCAGGATTGTAGTAATAATAGTTCTTTTCATTGGTCTCCGTTTTTATAATTGTTAATAATATTCTCTGTTTGTTTAAGGAGTGGTAAAAGTTCTCTATTTACTGCCCGTTTGTTCATAATATATATTATTGTGCACACGGTTGTAGCAAACATAATGTTGATAGAGGTATGAATTGGTGTTGTATTAAACCCAAGGAACATAAGTATCATTCCTGTGTAACAAGGTAGAATATACCAATACAAAACACTACTTATAAGTTTTATCTGTATCTTAATATATCTCTGCCTGTCTGTGAGGTAATCAAGAACGGTGGTATTATTAATGTCCGGTGTTCTTCTTCTGCTTGTTAATAACCTGTATATTATTAAAAACATTCCGACCACAATAACCAATGCTCCAATCTTAAGAAGAGGCTGATCATATCTGAATGCCATATATGCAAATATCGGTATCATTAGTGCAGCTGCAGATATCTCGGTTACATTTCTCCGTTTTATCTTTTTGTTAATATCTATGAGTTTATCTTTAAGTTCGTTGTTTAGTTTGCCTATATCGGCTTTTACAAACTCGTTACTATTTACTCCCTGCCAAATTGTTTTTAAATCATCACTTTTCATATCCTTCAGCATTTAAACAGGTTAGTAATCTATTCTTTATGCGCTTTATCTTAACCGCTATGTTGTTTTCAGACAATCCGGTTATGTCAGATATTTCGCGGTATGCAATATCCTCAAGGTATAAGAGGATAATTGATTTATCAGTATCGTTTAATTGTTTTATGCAGTTGTATAGAACTGCTATCTGTTCGTTATCGGGTGAGCTCTCAATGTGTTCTCTGAAGTTCTCAATATCTATACTGTTTAGCCGAGTGATAACATTTTTGTCTCTGTCCTGTTTTGTCTTTATTCTGAGGCACACATTTATTGTTACCCTGAATATCCATGTATCAATTGCAGATTCACCTCTGAATTGATGCATAGATCGCCATATATTCATCAGAACTTCCTGAAACAGATCTTTTGCATCCTCGTAGCTATCAGTATACGAGAAACATATCTTATATATCCTGTTTTTATTTCTGTCAAAAGCTTCCAGAAACTGTTCTTCAAGCTGTTTGTTCATTACTAATATCTTGGTTCTCATATTTATTAGTTACATACAATTGATAATTATGACACCTGTTGATAATTATTTTTCTATTTGGGTTAACTTTATTGAAATTAAACACCGTTTTAGGGTAGTTTAAATATATTGAATTATTTGATAATTACATATTTATGAAACAGATAAATAAACGCGCTGTTGTTCTTGGAGCTACAGGGCTTGTAGGAAAAAACATAGTTAAACTACTAATTGCAGATAATCGTTTCTCGCATATATCAGCAATTGTACGCAGATCTGTTAATATAAAAAGTGATAAACTTACTGAGATAATTGTTGATTTTGATAAGCCGGAAACCTATACTAATAAGATAGATGGTGATATTATATTTTTATGTATGGGAACAACAATTAAAAAAGCTGGTAGTAAAGATGCTCAGTATATGGTAGATTACACATACCAGTACAACATTGCTAAAGCGGCTTCAGACAGTAATATTAAGAGTTGTGTAATTATATCATCGGCAATGGCAGATCCTAAAGCACGTATGTTCTATCCAAGAATGAAAGGAGAGTTGGAAAGAGATGTAACAAACCTTAGTTTTGAGAATATATATATTTTAAGGCCAAGTGTGCTTAAAGGAGTACGTGACCAAAAGCGTACCGGAGAATCTATTGCTGCCAAAGTGATTGATTTTATTCTACCAGTTATGCCCTGGTTAAAAAAGTATAAACCAATAGAGGGTGTTCAGGTTGCTAAAGCGGCAATTAATATTGGTACATATAATCTTGATAGAAGAGTTTTTATCTGTGAACTTAATCAGTTGTTTAATCATATATGATTCTGTAAAGAGGATATCTGATAATAATTTTACTGTTTTGCTGCAACCATTAAAGTATTATGCATCATAATAGAAAATAACCGACTATGATTATAAACTGGGATAGGCTTTACCGAAAACAAACACCTGCTATGTTAGGTATGTGCAGAAGATATATATCATCTGAGCAAGAGGCAGAGGATGTATTGCATGATGCAATAGTTCATGCAATTAATAAACAGAATACATACAGAGGTATTGGTAGTGCTGAAGGCTGGTTGCGTAAGATAGTCTTAAATCAGGTATTGATGCATCTGCGTAATAAAAAGAGGTTGGGAGTAACCTTTACAGATCTTGACGATGGAAGAGTTGTTAACAATACTGATGACGGCACTTCATATTCCTATGGAAATCTTAAAGTAGATCAGGGAGATCTGTTAAGGATGATTGACGATTTGCCGGAACATCACAGAACAGTATTTAATCTATATGTGTTTGAAAAATATAAGCATAAGCAGATATCTGATCTGCTTGGTATTACAGAGAACACCTCAAAATCGCATCTGATAAGAGCAAGAAAAAGTTTGCAGATTAAGATTGATGAGCAATATGGCGTTAAACGTCGCAAGAAAAGAGCAGGTATTGTACCATTGTTTGTGGCATCGGGCTGTAGTGTTGATAACTTGTTTAGAGATGGATTAGGTAGATTTGTTCTGCAACCAGGTACATCGTTTATTATGCCAGCTACATCAGGTTGGGCTTTGGCTGCAATTACTGTAAAAACAGCTGTTGTAATATTTGCTATTGTTGGTACAATTGCTGTTATAACTCCTTTTGTTAATAGTAATGCAGATAGTAAATCTGTTGATAATAGTAAGCTATATATTACAGATACTGTAGCTGAGTTTATACACTATCCTGATACAACAATTGTTAAAAGAATTTCTAAGAAAAGTGCAACGCTTCCGGAAAATAGCATCTGTATAAACAGAGAAACTAAAAAAGATAGTACAATGAATGTTTTACAGGTTGCTGCGTTTGCAGCTTTAACAATGGGAGGTAACGATACTGTTACAGATATTCAGGAACATATAGATACAGTAGTTGTTAACAATAATAATGTTCAGGTAATAACAGACAAGCCAAACGTTGTTTCACAGAATACAGGTGTAATAAAACATGTTAAGATAAACAAGGTTATGGGCTTTGATGAAGCAAATAACGGCTGGGCAAAATTTGAAAGCGCAGGTCAGTATGGTTTTATTAACAAGAAAGCAGAGGTTGTGGTTCCTGCAATATATAGCAGAATATATGATTATCATTTAATGCGTACAAACTGGGCCTTGGTTGAGCGCGACGGAATGTTTGGTTTTCTGAATAGTTATGGAAAGGAGATTGTTAATTGTAACTACACAAAAATTTATGATTACAATATTAATAAGAGAGGCTGGGCATTGGTGCGTAAGGACGAACTATACGGATTTATCGACTTAAAGGGTAATGAGGTTGTTGAACCACAGTATAAAGAGATATCAGATTTTAATATACAGCACAGCGATTGGGCAATGGTCTTAAAGAATGATCTGTATGGTTTTATAGACTCTAATGGTAAAGAGGTTGTTGTTCCGCAATACCATAAGATATATGATTATTATATACACCATATAGATGGGGCTATGGTGTTAAAAAATAATCTGTTTGGCTTTATAGATTCAAAAGGCAAAGAGATTGTAAGGCCACAGTATGATAAAATATATGATTACAACATAAATCACATAAATTGGGCAATGGTGTTAAAAGACGATCTGTATGGTTTTATAGACTCTAATGGTAAAGAGGTTGTTGTACCACAATACGATAAGATTTATGACTATAATATAAATAGAAGCGGCTGGGCAATGGTGTTAAAAGATGATCTGTTTGGTTTTATAGATTCAAAAGGCAAAGAGATTGTAAAACCTCAGTATAATAAGATATATAACTATAATGTAAATCATAGCGATTGGGCAATGGTATTAAAAGGAGATTTGTATGGATTTATCAACTCAAAAGGCGAAGAGGTTGTTGTTCCGCAATACGATAAGATATATAGTTATTATGTAGAACATAAAAATTGGGCCAAAGTTGAGCGTAGCGGATTGTTTGGTTTTATTAATAATAGCGGCGAAGAGATTGTGGAAGCTATGTATACCAAAATTCATGAGTTTAACAATTATCATAAGAACTGGGCACTTGTAGAGCGTGATGGTAAACTTGGTTTTCTGAATACAAAAGGAGAGGAGATAGTATCTGCAATCTACGACGATATAAAGCCGTTTGGTAAAGATATTGACGATCTGGCTATGGTTGAACGCAATGGCAAGCGTATGTATATTGATTATGACGGCAACGAAGTTATACCGCATGAATAGAGATTACACAATATTATAAACTATTTAAACATGAAAAGAGTAATATTTGTAATAGCTTTTATACTAGTTCTATTGAGAGTTGTAGCTGCTAATCTGAAAAGTGAGACAATACATATTATTGACACAATACATAGCAAATATTTGAATGAAGATAGATTGGTTTCAGTATATCTGCCTCCAAATTATGATAAACATAAAATCTATCCTGTAATATTTGCTACAGACGGACAAATTATTGACAATTTATACAGAGAGGCGCTTGATAGTGTAATTAATGGAGGCAAACTTTCAGGCGTTATTATTATAGCAGCCTTCTCTAATGAGAAACAGATTGATAAAGAAAATTATACTTACAGACAAGCCGAATATATAAAAGGTTGGGCCGACAATGTATATGAAAATATATTCTACAATTATCTGAATTTCTTTGCAATAGAGTTGATTAAATATGCCGAGCAAACATATAAGATATCCGTAGATAAGAGCAGTAGGTATTTCTATGGTTGCTCTAATGGTGCTGGATTTGGAGTTACGTTAAGTGTTGAAAAACCTGAATTAATTAGCAATTACATCTGTTTTTCAATGGCTGGTGGAAAGTACAGTAACCTGAAGCAGGGTGTTAATAACTATCCATATATCTATCTGTTTTATGGCGATAAAGAACCGCCTCCGTTGACTATGCAAATAGATGAATATGATAAATATCTGTTAGATAAAGGTTATGATCATAAACTTACGGTGTATAAAGGAGGACACGACAGAGAGATATGGCGAAAACTGTTTATTGAACATCTTATTGCAGTAATGGGAAATTGATTGATATGTTATCTTATAACAAATTGTAGGTTCTGATAAATATATCAGATTCTCTCTTAAATAATATCCGTATTCAATCTCTTATTTTAACAATTTGTAGCGCCATACAGACAGAAAAAAGTGTTATTTTTGGTTTCTTTGAAAATACAAATATTGATTTTTACACAAATAACACTATGGAAAAAAGAAAATCTAGTCAGTTATTAAAGAGAACAGCTGCATTTTTTATGCTGTTTGTATCAGTAGTAATGTTTGCAGGAAATCTGCATGCACAAAATACTAAGATTACGGTACTAAGTGCTGTTGAGAAAGATAAAACAATTAATGGAGCCCAGATTATCTTCCAGAAGAATGGCGAAGCATCAGTTGAAGCCCGAACAAACAGCAGAGGAGAGATAAATATTACGGCAGTGTTTAACGGAGCTAACGACGCATCGGTTACTATGATTATTAAAAAGGATGGATATTCAACACTTGTAACTAAAGGTCCTTTTAATGGGTTAACATATGCGTTGAGTCCGGTTATGAAGAGTCTTGATGGTATACGCTTTGTATTGAGTTGGGGAAGGAACCCGTTAGATCTTGACTCTCATATCAGTTACCCGGGAAATCATCTGTACTTTAAACACAGAAGCGGATCATTAGGATTCCTTGATGTAGATGATACTGATAGTTATGGTCCGGAAACAATAACACTTGCTAAGAAGAAAGCAAATCAGAAATATGTTTATGCTGTTCATAACTTCTCAGATATAAGCAAATCAGGATCTGGCAGATTGTCTAATATAAGCGATTGTAAAGTGTTTGTTTATATTGGTAGTACACTTATTAAAACATATAAAGTACCAACAAACAAAACTGGTAATACATGGGTTGTATGTTCTATTGATGAGCAGGGTGTTTTTAAAACAATAAATGAGTTTGTTGATATTGCAGATAGTGATGCAGTGAACACAAAACTTATGAGTTATCAATCGGCAAGTAATACTTATAGTACAAATGAGATAATTACTCAACAGCAGATACAGCGAGCAAAGGCTCTTAATGCACAAGGAGAGAGAGCTTATCATGCGGGTGATCTTGAGAAATCAGTGCGTAAATATCAACAGGCAATTGAGATTGACCAGTATTACGGACAGGCATACAGTAACCTAGGATTATCATTTAAAAAACTGGGTAGAGTTGCTGAAGCTATATGGGCAAACAGAAAGGCTATTGATTTAGCAAACGGACGCCATAAGAATACAACAAAAGCTAGTTCTTATTACAATATTGCAAAAATATATGAGCAAAAAGGTCAGTGGCAAGAGGCTCTTGACAACTATAAAAATGCAAAACAGCTAAGACAGCACTCTGCATACGATAAAGGAATTGCAAGAATGAATCAGAAACTTGGCGTATAATGATAAAATCATCATATAAATCAGAGAGAGGTGTACAGATATCTCTCTCTGTTTGTAAAAAGATGTTTGTTACACTATGTTTTGCCTTAGCTCTATTTGGATATACAGAGGCAAAGTATAAATCTACATTAGGAAAGATAGATCGTAGTACATGGCCTTATAAAATAAACAGTGCATCGGAGTTTGATTTTGCTTCGGCTATGGAGATGCTGGTGTTTGCTCAGGAGATAAACAGAGCAGAGCAGATAACCAATGTTGATAGCCTTAAATCTTATCTGCGACTTAAGTCTGTAAAGAGAGAATCTGTTGATAACTATATAACCTTTGTTAAGAAGCGCTTGGTTCAGAACTTCAGACATATTAAAATAGATAAAGAACAACAGCGTGTAGTACTTGGTACTGTTAATAACTGGAGTAACCTGTTAGATGAGGCAAATAATCTTGAACAGAAACTGCCAGCATCAATGATAGCCTGGTATAATCAGGCAAGACAGTTCTATGCAAGTTATGTTTATGAACAATTCAGGCTGGCAGCTCTTTTTCCGCGAATTACCAGCGAGATACTTACGCTTGATAACACAGAGATTAACGGAAGTAGATTTGACGATAAACAGTTTTTGTTAACATTCGACGACGGACCAACTGTGAATGGAGGTAACACCGATAAATTAATCTCGTTATTGAAACAGAATGGAAAAACTGGGCTGTTTTTTGTTCTTGGTAACAATCTTAAAACAAGATTAGATAAGTCAGGAACCAATAATGTTAATAACCTGTATAGAGACATGTTGGTTGGTTCACACTCAAGAGTTCATAAAGCTCATCCGCGATACAAAAACTGGAGACAAGCTCTAGACTATACCGATTCATTAATAAACAGTGCACTGAACAGAGAGTGTGTATATTTCAGACCTCCATACGGTCAGCGTAACACTGCTATTATAAATCACCTTAAAAAGGATAATACGCAAGTAATGCTTTGGAATATCGATTCGCAAGACTGGAATTCAAAGATAAAATCGGCAGAGGTTTCAGATCGTGTTCTGACCCTTATGTTGGTTTGGCGAAAGGGTATTCTGTTGTTTCATGATATACACTCAAAATCTAGATTTACACTGCCTAAACTCTGGAAAGATCTTGAAGGTTCTGGTGTAATTTGGATGGATGATATATATTAGTGCATCATATATCTATGGATAATCGCCAAAGAGATGACAATTGCTCTCTTTGGCGATTTTTCTATTGATAGTTGTAGGCTTCTTATATATAATTGCATGCTACTCAAGTGCAAAAGCATATTTCTAAAGATAATTGCACAGCAATATCGCAAAAGTGTTTGAAGCCCTTCTAAAATAACGCA
Organism: Bacteroidales bacterium UBA6680; assembly: GCA_002454955.1. Classification (GTDB taxonomy): domain Bacteria; phylum Bacteroidota; class Bacteroidia; order Bacteroidales; family UBA6680; genus UBA6680. Next base: position 28,285 of record DKJY01000103.1, on the reverse strand, counting down.
ACGATGTTGTAAATATGCTTGCTTCTTATGCAAAATAGCACAATGCTTTTTCACAAATAGATATTAACCATTGTTATTTGTATATATCTAAGTGCAACTGCACAAATCTTGCATACAGATGCATAGCGATACTGCAAGAATATTTGTTTCCCTGTTACAATAGCACAGCTATCTTGTAAAGATGTTTGCTTCTTACGCAAGGTTGCACAACGCTTTTGCACAGATAAATATTGACAATATATGGCTGTTTATTTTTGTTATACATAATATGTATAACGATGTCTTAAATGTTATGTCTATTGTATAAATACTAGAGCATATGTATATTTAAGAGCTGATTTACTATTTTAGATTCTGATAATAGTTATGCTCTAATAGTTCAACAATTGTTGTTTTGAAACCATCATAATTACATATCTTATCAAAGTTATCAGTTTTTTGTGCTTCAAGAACTTTTTGACTACAGGGTCCATAACAGGCAGGCAAAAGATCACATTTTAAGCATCTATCATTTTCGAATCTTGCAGTGCCAAATCTTTTGTTGTACTTTGTTATATCCCAATCAATAGTACCATCATTGTTAAGTTTACCATCTGCATTTGATTCATTATAATCTCTTGCAGTACATTTATATATTAATCCATTATAGTTTATAACAGCCTCTTCCATTTTATCTGCATAACATGAGTGGACAAATGAAATGTTGTATAAGTCAGGCAAGAAACCAGCATTTTCAAATTCTTTTTTTATTGGATTGATATCAATTTCAGATTCTTCTCCTTGTGTTTGCCATATTCTTTGGAATGATACTTTTATTTTTTTCCTATTTTCTGGGAGAATATCATTTATTATCTCTTTACAAGATTCTATATTATCATTTGAATAGTTTATTCTTAATACAAAACTAAGATCATTGTATCTTTTGCAAATACTATTAATGTTTTTCACAGTTTTATCATAAGAATTCTTTCCTTTCTTTACTTTTTCGTGGAATTTTTTATTTCCGTCTAAGGTTATCTGAAAAGACTTCAGATTTATTTCTTCAAAAATTTCAATATCATCGTCTGTAAACAGAGAACCATTTGTTGTTATCTGATTACTTATAGGGATATTATTTTTGTCTGCAATCTCTTTTAGCCTTCTTGATAATGGAACCATTATCTCTTTATAATACAATGTTGGTTCTCCACCAAACCAGTCAAGGTTAATTCCTCTTATTCCATCATCTTGAATTTTTAACTCTATATGTTTTATAATTGAATCCTGAACCTCTTTTGACATTATTGATTTTTCATGTGTCTCATAGCAATACCAGCAATTATAATTGCAGTTCATTGTTGGTATTACTGTAAGTCTGTAGCTTTTGTCTCCAAAAATTGAATTATAATAATTGGTCTTTATATTATCAAGTTCTGAATATTCATAAGGAACAATAAACTCAAGTTTTCGCATTAAAGAGAATAGATTTGGTCTTATATTATTTAGGTCATCAATAATGTCTATTTTAGATTTGATTAAATTGTATTTCTCCTGTGTTATTGCAATATGTTGTTTATTAAGTAGGTTTAATAAAACTACATCATCACCCATATGATGGATAAATATATATTTGTTTAATCTGTTCATTGTATTTATTAGTTATAGAATCTCATCCAAAGATTAATTTTAAACTATTTTGTGCAGGTGCATAAACACCCATCAACACTATTCTTATTTATTAAAGAAGTCATATTTGAATAGGTACAGAAACATTTAGCTGTTTCATTAATATTCTTTATTTCATCACCAGCAGAGATAAGAGTAGATTTATTTCCTCCTCTTAACTCTTTTAACTCTTCCTTTGTTAATTTTATTATTGAATTCATATTATACACAATTACAAGCGCATGCATCTACACTATTTTTATTTATTAATGAACTTCTATTTACATAATCACAACTGCATTTTTTGTATTCATTGATATTCTTAATTTCATCATTATTCGAAACTAATGAGGCTTGATTTCCTCCCAATATCTCAGACAGCTCTTTTCTAGATAATTTAATATTCTTCATGATCTGGAATTTTAAACACAGCTACATTTGCACCCATCAACTTTATTACTATTTATTAAATGTGCTTTGTTTTTGTATTCACATTTACATTTAGCAACTTCATTAATGTTTTTTATCTCGTCTATCGTAGAGCTTAAAGATGTTTGATTCCCTCCTTTTAATTCTTTAAGCTCTTCCTTTGTTAATTTAACATATTTCATAGTCTATTTATTTTAGATACATACGCAGGTGCATGCATGTTGTTTGTTTTTATTGATAATTGATTGCCGATTAACATAATCGCAGACACATCTAGCGACATCGTTAACGTTTTTAATTTCATTTTCAGAAGAGATCAGAGAAGCTTGATTTCCACCTTTGACTTCACTAAGCTCTTCCTTAGTTAAATTTGCATGTTTCATAAATTTTAATTTTAGTTATGGATGAGATTCTATGAGATTTTCTGTTATAATTCCAGATACTTCTTTACGAAGTATATCCAAGTGTCTAACTCGCCGTACAACTGCTTGGTTGCAGGAAAAGGAACTCTTATTTGTGGACTTATCCCGATATTATCAATAGGATTTTCAGGTAATCTACATGAGCGTGTCAATGGATAAACTAAAGAGTATCTTTTTGAGGGTAACTCTACAGTAACACAATTTGAATAATCTAATATTCCGGCAGTATTTTTATTACCAAATATTGTCACTTTTTTACTGTGCTTTGCAGTCAAAAGAAACTGTTCGGCTGAAGAGGCGTTGTGTTCATTAATTATTATACCAACTTTTTTAGGATAAGAATATATAGTGTCTTTCTTAATAGTATCGCTGTGGCCATAAATAGGATGATTAATGAATTTACCTTTATTCTTTTTCATAGCTATTATCATAGCCTTTACATTCTCTATTGCTTTTTTATTACTTATTTCACCATTTTTTAAAGCATCTTCATACAGTTTTATATTATAATCTGTAGCATACCATTTAACACCGTAACTATAGTATGGGTTTGTATATATTAATTTTGATAACATTTGATAATAAATATCTTGCCCTCCCCCGTTATATCTTATATCAATAATCAGATTAGGACGTGATACAATATCGTTCCAATGTTTTTTTACAAGTCTATTTGTGTAATCTGAACCAAATCCTGCAGCTCTTAAATAGAATGTACTGTCAGAGATTGGTAGAGCTACATAATATGTATTTTGTCCGTTTGGATGATTACTTCTGTATGTATAAAGTAATGCTTTATCAGCCTTTGTATCTTTAGTCTGTTTTACAAAATATGAATTACCATGTATTTCTAATACTCTATTATTTAGATTTATTGAAGCTTCTATATTCTCTGTCCCTTTTTTATATACGAAACCTTTAGAATTATTACTTTTAACTAGTGTAAATATGACCTGACCTCTCTTGTAACTGTCATATTCAATAGCTATTCCGTACCAGATATTTTTGTTACTATCCTTTTCTATAGCAACTTTCCCATAGAAGCTAATCCATATACCATCTAATATTTTTTTGGAGTTGTTTAATTTGTCTAAATCTATATTTCTAAATATCAGTTGCTCTTTGTTATAGTTTTTTTTCTTTTTAACATTTTTTGTTATAACTCTTAAATGATTGTCCTTAAACCACGAAGCATATCTTCTCAGATAAGTTGTACTAGAGTCAGGGTATAGTTTGATATTATGTTTGAGATCTTTTTCTAATTTCTTTAATTCTCTTTTTGTTTTCGTATTTACTTTGACCTCATATCCTGGATAGTTGTTTTTTATAAACTTTATCAGATAATCAAGATCTTGTGAATTGTTTGTTTTTTCTTGTGCATTTGTTGTTAATGTGATTAACATCAGTATAACTACAAAGATAAGTTTTGATTTCATTGTATATATTTTTTATGATCTATATTAATTAGACTATTTAAAAGCTTTAAATACAAATCTTTTTGTGATAAAATATATCTTAAAAAGTATGCATTATATTAAGTAAATATTTGCGGATATTATTAGAAATGCAATAATCTGCTTATATAATGTTTAGTATTTAGGGTTAATGTTTGTTGTCATAAGTAGACAGTACAAATATATACGCATAGATATTAATTACAAATAACTATACTGTTTTTTTATTTTTTTAACATTTCGAAGAGTAGTATTTTAATTATGAATTATCATTTAATATCATTGTATTCCGTTGAATATGTGAGCTGTGTTTTGTGTTATTTAGTATGTGTAGATAGTATAAGATCTTACTATATGAAACGAAGCATGAGAAAGATTTTTTACATACACGAGAAACTAGCATTAGAAATGACTTACGAATATCTTGTAACAATTTTAAAGCGAGTTCTATCTGGTAATAAAGAAACAATTATAACAGATAAATGACTAAATTATGCGAGTTCAATATAACCTTTAAAAGACAAATTTAAACATATGAATTCTTCCATCTCAATTTTATATAGACTCCTACCTACAGAGATCACTATACATTTAATTTGAGGGCAAACTGTGTTATTAACAGAACATTTAGTGCTAATGCTTGTTATAGCAGGGTTGACAAATATGAAGTGTTTAGTATTGGGCTTGCATACTATTTTATCAGATAATTTATCCTCTGTCCTGAAATGTAACAATATTCATCTGTTTTGATGATTTATGCAAAAATAGGATTTGTGTAAGCTATTAGTGATTTCAGCTTTCTTATCTTCTTGTTTTTGTTATTTGCTAATAATTATGCATATATCAGTAAATTACAATTACCTAACATAAATATCTTATATACAGCTTCGTTTAATGGGTTCGGTCAATTATCTTTTTAATAATGTTTATCAATAAAAACACGATGTTTACCATGTGATATTAAATATTCGCTTGGTAAAAACCTACTGTTGTAAGAAAAGCAAAAAATCCCATAAAAAGGGGAGGGATGGTCACGAAAAATATCTCTTACTTTGCAGTAAAATAAAGGGATACGAAGGGTGTCACTATTCAGGACGACTGTTAAAAAAGCTGACATCTGATGTGTTCGGAAAGCAAACACAAATCAAATTAACTATTGAGCAGATTTGAGCGCGTGTAATGTATAATTATTCATTATGTATGCTGAAAATTGTTCGTAAATAAAAAATTAAGGAGATGGAGAGTATTAAGTTTAAGTCCGGGGCATGGGAACATGCAATTAATGTAAGAGATTTTGTTCAGAATAACATTACACCTTACCACGGAGACGCTTCGTTTCTTTGTGGACCAACAGAGAGAACTAAGAAGCTATGGAAGATCTGTACTGATGCCATTAAAGAGGAGCTTGAGAGAGATGGCGTAAGATCTATTGATACAGAGACTGTCTCAACAATCGATTCGCACGGAGCAGGATATATTGATAAAGATCTTGAGCTTATTGTTGGTTTGCAGGCAGATGAATTGCTGCGCAGAGCGATGAAACCATATGGTGGTATTGCTGTAGTAGAGAAGGCTTGTACCGAGCATGGTCTTGAGGTTTCTGACAGAGTAAAGGATATATTCCATAACTATGCAAAAACGCATAACGATGGTGTTTTTGACGCATATACCGAAGAGATAAGAAAATTCCGTTCATTAGGATTTCTTACAGGGTTACCAGATAACTATGCGCGTGGTAGAATTATTGGAGACTATCGCCGTATGGCTCTTTATGGTATAGATAGACTTATTGATGCTAAGAAAGAGGATCTTAAGCACCTTACAAGCCCAATGAGCGATGAGACAATTCGTTTGCGCGAAGAGGTTGCTGAGCAGATTAAGGCATTAGGAAAGATGAAAAATCTTGGAGCTAAGTATGGTCTTGATCTTTCACGTCCGGCACAGTCGGCACAAGAGGCTGTTCAGTGGGTTTATATGGCATATCTTGCTGCTGTAAAAGAGCAGGATGGTGCTGCAATGTCGCTTGGTAATGTATCAGGATTCCTTGATATATATATGGAGTACGATCTTGCAAAAGGAAATATTACAGAGGAGTTTGCACAGGAGCTTGTAGATCAGTTTGTAATGAAACTTCGTTGTGTTCGTCATCTACGTATGAATGCTTATAACGAAATTTTTGCAGGAGACCCTACATGGGTAACTGAGGCAATTGGTGGTAAAACAATGGATGGTCGTCCGAAGGTAACAAAGACATCATTCCGTTTCTTACAGACTCTTTATAACTTAGGGCCATCACCAGAGCCAAACATGACTGTTCTTTGGTCTGATACTGCACCAGAAGGATTTAAGAAGTTCTGTGCAAAGGTATCTATCGATACTTCATCTATCCAGTATGAGAACGATCAGCTTATGAGAGATACTCGTAACTCTGATGATTACGGTATAGCATGTTGTGTATCGTTCCAGGATCTTGGTAAGCAGATTCAGTTTTTTGGAGCAAGATGTAACCTTGCAAAAACACTTCTTCTTGCTCTTAACGAAGGACGATGCGAGATTACAGGTCAGAAGATTATTGACAATATTCCTGCAATGAAATCTGACGTACTTGATTACGATGAGGTTATTGCAAACTATAAGATTGCAATGAAAGAGATGGCAAGGGTTTATAACGACTCTATGAATGTTATTCACTATATGCATGACAAATACTATTATGAGAAGGCGCAGATGTCGTTAGTTGATACCAATCCTGCTATTAACCTTGCTTATGGTATTGCCGGATTATCAATTGTTGCCGATTCGCTTTCGGCAATTACTAACGCTAAAGTAACAGCAGTGCGTAACGAGGAGGGATTAACATGCGATTTTAAGATTGAGGGTGATTTCCCATTCTACGGAAACGATGATGATCGTGTAGACCGTTTTGCTGTTGAGGTTCCTGAATATTTTAACGGATTGCTTAAAGAGCTACCTACATATAAGAATGCAGAGCCAACAATGTCTATCCTTACAATTACATCTAATGTTGTTTACGGATTAAAGACAGGAGCTACTCCTGACGGAAGAGCAAAAGGTATTCCGTTTGCACCGGGTGCTAACCCAATGCACGGACGTGATAAGAAAGGTGCTATTGCATCGCTTAACTCTGTTGCAAAAATTAACTATCAGGATTCGCTTGATGGTATCTCTAACACATTCTCTATTGTACCAAAATCGTTAGGTGCCACTGAAGATGTACGTCAGGAAAACCTTGTTACTATGATGGATGCATACTTTACAAAAGGAGCACATCACCTTAATGTAAACGTGCTTAACCGCGAACTACTTGAGGATGCAATGGAGCGTCCTGAGGAGTATCCGCAGTTAACAATCAGGGTTTCTGGTTATGCAGTTAACTTTGTTAAGTTAACTCGTGAGCAGCAGCTTGAGGTTATCTCTCGTAGTTTCTTTGAGAAAATGTAAAACAATCAATTATATAATATACAGGCGTACTGCATATGCGGTACGCTCTGTATAACTTTTATCTGTCTGGTTATTTTTCAGACAGTTACTCAAGAACAGCTTCGGAACAATCAATCAAACAGGAATAGTTATGTTAAATGTTCATTCATTCGAATCGCTGGGTACATATGATGGTCCCGGTATTCGCTTGGTGGTTTTTTTACAAGGGTGCGCGTTTAAGTGTTTATATTGCGCAAATCCTGATACAATATCGTTTAAGGGTGGTACGCCAACGTTAAACGATGATATATTACAGATGGCACGTAACCAGCGTCCGTTTTTCGGAAAGCTTGGTGGTGTAACAGTTTCGGGCGGTGAGCCATTGTGGCAGGCAAAGGATCTTGCAGATCTGTTTGAGATGCTTAAGAAGGATGGTTTTAATACCTGTATTGATACAAACGGAAATGTGTTTAATGATGATGTAAAACGATTGGTAAAGAGTACTGATTTGGTTCTGCTCGATATTAAGCATATTAACGAGGAGTGGCATAAGACCATTACCGGTACGGTAAACAAAACAACACTTCGTTTTGCAGAGCATCTTAAAGAAGAGAATATACGCACGTGGTTGCGCTATGTTCTTGTGCCCGGATATTCAGATCAGCCTGAGTATCTGCATGAGATGGGAGAGTATTTTAAGGAGTATGATAATATAGAGAAGTTAGAGATTCAGCCATACCATAAACTTGGTGTGCATAAGTACGATCATCTTAAGATGGAGTACAAACTGCATGATGTGCCTGAAAATACTCTTGAGCAATTGGAGACGGCAAAGGATATATTGAGTAATTATTTTAAGGAGGTAATAATAAACTAAAACGGATAAAAAACACTTAGAACAATGGCATATTATTCACCAAAAGAGATTGTAGAGGTAGTTAACAATACTGCAAAAGCCAAACAGCAGACTGGCAGAAGAAAAACATTTGTACTAGCTATATTAGGTGGTGCATATATTGCAATGGGAGGTCTATTGGCTCTTGTTGTAGGAGGAGGTCTGCCAGAGATGGCGCAGAGTAATCCCGGATTACAGAAGTTTCTGTTCGGAGCAGTTTTCCCGTTGGGGCTTATTCTGTGTGCGGTAGCAGGAGCAGAGCTGTTTACAGGTAATACAGCATATTTTGTACCATCGGTTCTGTCAAAGCGTATGTCTATTAAAATACCGTTTAAGAATTGGTTGTACGTTTATTCCGGCAACTTTGTAGGAGCTATTTTTGTAGCACTCTTTTTTGCCTATTTTACTGATATATTTTCGCAGAGTCCTTGGCTTGATTCTGTAATTGGAGTTGCTGTTAAAAAGACATCGGCTCCGTTCTATAAGGTTTTTCTAAAAGGTATAGCATGTAACTGGATGGTTGCTTTAGCTATGTGGCAAGCATATGCTGCAAAAGATATTGCAAGCAAAATATTGGGAATATGGTTCCCGATAATGGCTTTTGTTGCAATGGGCTTTGAGCACTGTGTAGCAAACATGTTCTTTATACCTACAGCGATATTCTACGGAGCAGATATTACATGGAGTGAGTTTGTTGTCAACAACCTTATTCCTGCAACCCTTGGTAATATAGCAGGGGGAGCATTCCTTGTGGGTGCCATTTACTGGTACGTATATGAGAAGAAGTAAAATCAGCCATCTCGCAAATACGGTTCGAAGAAAAGCTGCCCATTGGGTGGCTTTTTGTTTAAACGTGAGGTAGTCCGTTTTATGGCATCCGATTAAACCTTTGATTATTTACTTCTCTTTGGGAATCGATATTGCGTTCAGCAGGAATTTCTGGAGAATCTTCAATTTGAAGAGGTATTATATTTCCTCCAAATGGCATTTGAGAGTTGTCAACCTGACTCTGGTTAAGGTCTTGATCCATTGTAACGTCGTAATTGTCTTGATCAGTTATAGGGTCAGTAATTTCATTCGGGTAAAAATTATATGTTCTGTTATTTTCAAGCTTTATACGTACGTTTCTGTTATTTCTTGCACTGTTCTGATCTTTTAGAATTGAACGTAAAGGACTGTTAACCTTCTTTTTACTTAACTTGTCAGAATCTTTAAACTTAATTAAAATTCGCTCTATGAAATTGAAATTAACTATTTCTCCATCAATTTTCAATTTGTTTTCGGAAAAATCCCACATTTTGGGATCGTATATATTTTTTTTATCTAATACAATAGAGTATTCTTTATTTCTCAGAACTTCTGCAATATTTTCATTATCATTACTTATATGTCTTATTTCGTAGCACTTATCAATAACTATTTTTTCTCCAACCTCAATTTTATTTATACTACTGACGTTTATACTTTTTTTTTCGCTAAAACTATTATTTGTAAATACGCTAATTTTTGGTGTAGTATCGGGTATTATACCTGCTGGAATTACATTTTTATAATTTATATCATCATTTCCATTAATTATTAGATACTTATTATCTTCAAGGGCTGTATTATATACTTCTTTTATCATTTGATCTTCAGTATCAGCACAACAGATTATATATGATCGCCAAAAATCTCCCCAGCAACTCCTTTTATATCTATTTATCATCTGTATAACCTCTTTACTCTTTTTCTGAACAGGGTTTATTGTACTGTTAACCTTTCTCTGTAACTCACGCTGCTGTTTTGCTTCTGGCCGGTTATCAACAAACTGTAATGGTTTAGCTTTTGGTCTGTTGTTTTGTGGCTGAATTGTAGTTCTGTTCTCTTCTGTTTTTCTTACATTCTGGTACATCTGTGTCATAACTAACCTTTTTAGTTATGTTAAGTTATGTGCTTGGTGTGTTTTCAACAAATTATTGTTGGTGATTTATGTCAATATTTTGCAGAGTATAATATAATTTTTGATGTGAATTAGTTTGGTTTTTTAAAGTCGTCAAAGCTATTTGGTTAGTTTGAAGTAAAGCTTATTTTTTCATGAAATGGACCTTTAAGGTAATCTGAAAATTTATTAGGGCTAATATTTTCTTCAAAATCATATGGTATTCTATTTGTTTTTTCTCTTCTTTCGTTAGGAATCTCTAGATTTTGTTCTGATTCTTCGCTCATTTTGTTAGAAATATCTGGATTTTGTTCTAATTCTCCTTCACCAAAAGTTATCCTATTAAGATTTAGCGCAAACTCATAATTTTGAGGATCATGTATTAAATGGTGTTGTGATATATTGTTGTGGGTTTGATTAATGCTTATATCTGGTGCTTCTTTACATTCTTCCTGAGCATTTGATATTCTCATTTTATCATTTGTTTGATTATTAGCTAAATTGATATCATAATTAACCAATCCAGAGTCATTCTTTTCTGGAGCATTTTTCTCTGAAAATATACTTTTCTTGTTTAAATTCTGAATGTGAGAGATATTTACTGCAGGCAGATTACCCTGCAGCCTATTTCTTTCTCTTTTATTATCTTTTATGGCTAACTTAATATTCTTATTTGTATAATCAATTTTTATAGATTCAATATTTTCAATTGGGAACGTTTCATAATCTTTATTATCATAAGATATTATATTATTGTTATTTACTGACCAGGAATAAATAAATTGAGTATTATCGTTTGTGTATTTTATTGCCAAATAACCAATACCCATATAATCTGTTACTTCCATTATGTATTTAATATCATCTTGTATTCCTCTGCAGAAATATCTTTCTCGTTTTCCAATATTACTACCAACACTGATTTCTTTAATTTTGTCAATATCTATAGTGTTTGTCATATCCCAAAGTTGTAAAGTTTTTTTTTCTGCAATTTTAGGGATACGCCTTATTGTTTTATCATCTGTTTTTATTATAACATATCTATTTTCATCAATTGCATTATTAAAAACCTCTTTTACCTTTTCGTGATTAACATAACTCCAGCAATCATATTTTTTATAAAATGTACGAACCATCTGTATAATACTATTATCCTTTTGGCTCTTTTTTTGTATTGATTCATCAACCTCTCTCTGCAACTCACGCTGCTGTTTTGCTTCTGGCCGGTTATCAACAAACTGTAATGGATTAACCTTTGATCTGTTGTTTTGTGGCTGAATTGTAGTTCTGTTCTCTTCTGTTTTTCTTACATTCTGGTACATCTGTGTCATAACTAACCTTTTTAGTTATGTTAAGTTATGGAGTTGATATGTTTTCAACAAATTATAACTGGTGATTTATATCAATGTTTCATAGTTTGTTAACCCTTTATCTGTTAATAAGATCTGTAATGGGTATTTATTATTGGCTGTAATTACTCTTTTTGTTGTATCAAATACTATTTCTGCCCGGAAAAACAAAAAGCATACATGTAAAGTTATAGGTATTAATGATAAAAATAAATATTTAACATTAAAATATTATTGTTATGGTATAATATTTGTTAATATTGCAGCAGTTATATACCCTGGTACCTTGGTATTAGGTTTATAAATGTTTATTCACAAAAGCAGGGGTGGTGCCCTGCTTTTATCTTTTTATAGATTTCCTGTAAAACAATCTGATTTTTATTATATAGCTCAATTGCTTACAATAGCTTGTATTGTGTAGCATTACTTATATAATTTAAGATCTGTATAGAGTTAAATCATAAATATATATAATAAAAAAGGCCACTCATTGAGTGGCCTTTTTTATTTATCTTATCAGATATTACATTGTAATACCTTTGAATTTGTCATTCTCAAAGAAGTTACGGAACTCTAAATCATCTTTTGCAAATGCCTTAAGTGCAGCATCTTTTTCAAAAGCTGATTGTAGGTTACTCATTACGTTAGCCTCTTCGCCTTTCTTAGCATAAACAACAGCCTTTAAGTAATCAACCATTGCATTCTGATCTTTTACTTTTCCAAGTGTTGCAATAGCATCATCGTTCTGCTCGTTTAAATACTGAGCAAGAGCTTTGTTAAAAGAGTCTGGAGTACCAAACTTAGTTACAGCATTGTTGTACTCACCTTTTATGATATAAAGAATACCAAGGTTGTATTGAACTGCCTCACCAGCTTCAGTAGCTTTATTGAATAACTCCTCTGCTTTTGCAAGATCACCCTCTTTTAGAGCAACAACACCAAGATTGTTTAATACAACCGGATGAGCTGAATTAAGAGCTTTAGCCTTCTCTAGACTAGCTTTAGCATCAGCAAGATTGTTCATCTCTATCTGTACGTAAGCCATGTTGTTGATAGCACGTAATGACTCAGGATGTGCAGCATGCGCTTTTGTGTAGATATCTAATCTCTTAGTAGCATCTGTATAAAGTGTTGCAGCGTATAACTTCTCAAGCTCGTTAAGTGAAGCAAAATCCTCTTCTACTTTAGCCATTAACTCATCATCTGAAAGACCAATAATGTTAGCCTCAACAAATAGTTGCGAACGACGTAGTTTTGGAAGAATCTTGTCAGCTACCTCAGTAAATGCCTCAGCAAGATTTTTAATCTCACGCTCTCTTACAGCAGGATCTGAGTACATTGAAAGAACACGTAGAATAAGCTCTTTGTCTGAGATATCAGAAGCTTGCATAAGCTCTTTAAAACCATCCCAATCCTCTGGAGTAGTCTCTTTTACTAAGAAATCATCTTTCTTAAGCTCATCAACCTTAGCTCTCTTAAGCTCTCTTTTCATATATCTCTCTGCACTCTTCTCGCGCTTTGAAGATACCTTCTCGTTAAGATCGTACTCACCATCTGGTGATGCATATGAAGAGATCTTAGCACCTTTAAACTCTTTACGTGCATTGCTCTTAACCTCTTTAATGAAGTTCTTAAGAAGCTTAACCTCATCTTTTCTTAACTCAGAGTTTCTAAGAGCAGCTTGATTAATCATATAAAGAATATCTGCTTTCTGAACCTCAGAAGTAATTCTCTCAAAGTTATGAGCCATAAGAATAGCTTTAGGATTATTCTCTACTAATTCAGAAGTAGCAATAACACCGTCTGCTATTTTATCGTAGTTAAACGGAAGCTCTTTGTCTTTCATTTTGGCAACAAAACGTAATTCAAGAGTACCTTTTCTCATCTCTTTCTTGTACTTCATTGTTCCGCTAAACTCAAAAGAACCACCAGTTTTACTGTTGATAACCATATTGTTTGCTTCAACACCTTCTCCCTGAACAGTTTTGCTGGCAAGAAGCTCCTCTCCGCCAGGATAAACGTAAAAAGCTTTTGCCTCAAGAATAGCACCTTTAACAAAATACTTTGGCTTAATCTGTACCTTGATATTTGCTTTTACTTCGCCACCTTTTTCCTCAAGAACCTTAGGTGTAACAGTAACTTTAACATTTTCTTTTACTGTCTCTTTTAATTTATCAATGCCACCACAAGAAGCAATGATCATGGTGGTAGCAACCACCATTGCTAAAATCTTGAAATTTAGCTTTTTCATAATTCTAATAGTTAATTTATTTATTATGTTGATTTTATTTCATTTATCTCTATCACAAACTTAATAATCCACCAGTAAAAATCAAACAAATAGCATTAATTATTAGGTAAAATTACTCTATTTATACCATTCTGATGCATGATGTTAAGTTGGTCTATTATTTCCTGAAAATGTTTGGGGTTATTTACAAAGTCAAGATTGTTACAATCTATTATCAATATTTTCATATCCGGATGTTGTTTCAGGAACTCAAAATACCCCTTTTCTATTGTTTTCAGATAGTCTGGATCTATATCTTTTTCGTAATCTCTACCTCTTTTGTCAATATTTTTTAACAAGTTATCAACAGAGTTGTGCAGATATATAAACAGATCTGGTTTGGGTAGATTAGAGTGCATTATAGAGAAAATCTGCTGATATAATTTGTACTCATCACTTGCTAAAGTCTGCTTGGCAAATATCATAGATTTCATAAAATAGTAATCGCTAACTGTCTTTTTATGAAATAGATCAAGTGAACTAAGTTCCTTGTTTAGCTGATTATATCGCTCGGCCAGAAATGATAATTCAAGAGGGAAAGCAAAGCGCTCTCTGTTTTTATAGAATTTTGGGAGAAATGGATTGTCTGCAAACTCTTCAAGTATTAATCTGGCATTATACTTCTCTGCAAGCATATTTGACAATGTGGTTTTACCAGCTCCTATGTTTCCTTCAACTATTATGTAATTGTAGATCATGCGTTTGATAAATTCTCAATCATACCGAATATTAATCTACAATAATAGTCACTTTTTTATGTAGCTAGGGTTTACTTTTAAAGTTTTTATGAACAAATGAGAAAAAATCTGTAGCCTCCTCTATTTGTTGGTTTTTTAACGATGATTTTGTACTGTTATTATGGTTGTAGTTTATCATTATCTTAGGAACAGAACTTCTTTTCATGCCCTGAATTTTAGCAATATAGCAGTAAGTTCCGTTCTTATATTTATCAGATGTTGTGGTAATGCATGTTGCCGGAAAAGTTATGTTATCTGATGTGTTAAACTGTGGCGTAACAGATATTAATTGCTTTAATACAGCACTGTCTGACCTATTGCCATATTGACTGTTTATCTCATTTACGGCAATCTGTTTAATGATACTGTTATTACCAAATAATCCGTTTTTTAATGTAACTACTGCAAACTGCTCAGAAAAATTGTTGATAACATTACATGTGATTAAGGTTTCGTTATTTTCTGCATAAAGCGCCAGAGTTTTCTCATTTGATATATTCTTTTCATGTAACAACTCTATTGACGCTGCAAGACAATCTACTGAATAGTTAACAGAGTTAATCCACTTTGTTGTATTTTCAGGGTTGTCTATATCGGCATTAATAGCCGCAACGGCATAAACACCACTCTTTTTAATCCAATATATTATTCTGTTATCAAACTTATGAATGTTATCAAGATATTTACCACTAATTGGTTGTAGTATTACTGGCAGATCAACACCATATTTAATTGCTCGTTTATGAATAAGCAATAGCGTAACATTACCTTTGTCTGTTTTTACAGGTAGTGGTGTAACCTCATACTTTACCTTAGAGAAGTTTACATCAGGTGTATATATTAATGTGTTTGTAAGGTTCTTTAAGTCTAACCTGTATAAACTCTTTGGCTGAATATACGACTCAAGCAGATAATAAATGTAATTGTTGTCTGTTTCGCTTTTTAATGCAGTAATTGTTCCTGTTATTTCCGGCAAAACCGATGTAATATAGCCGCCCGAGGTATCGAATAGCTTTACACAACCAATGCCATTATCTATTGTATTCAGTACAATGTGCCCACATGTTATAGCCGCATCTTTTATAATATACTTGTCTGTACTTATTACCCTCTGCCACTCTGTTATTGTAGCCTCTGTAAGATCTATCTTTACAATATATCTATTATTGCTGTTGTAGTCTGTAAGCACAAATAGCTGATCGTTTTCTGCACCTATTACCTTATAAAAGAATCTATTATCTTCTGTTAGGCAAAAAATAGGAGAGTCCTGTTCTAGGTTTTTTATATATAATGAGTTTTTACTATTCTGTTTACCACCATAAATTATAAGATATTTATTGTCCTGAACAATGTCTGCGATAAATGTTAACCCATCAGAATTATCGGCAGGAGAGAACTGTCTGTCTGATCTCTGGTTCTTGTATAGCTTATGGTAAAATACATTGCACCTGTTATTTCTGTTAGTTGCAGAGTAAAAGAAACCTGATTTGTACCACACAACTTTATCTGATGTAACATTTGTAATAGTCTCCGGGAGTTCACTCTTACTGTTTCTGTTAACAATACCAATACTCAGATATCTGCTATCTGGTTTTGTATATACAAGTGCAATGTAATTCTTAGTGATATCAGGATACAACTTTTTTATAGTAGCATTATCGGGCAGATAAGGCTCTGATATTATAGTAGTGTCTGATGATGTTGAGTTCAGATAACATATCTTACTATTTGTTGTTGAACTACATCTCTTTACAAACAGATATCCCGTATCAGAAGGTGTAACAGAGGTTAACTTATCTGAATGCCATAAACTATACAGATCTTCTTTAACACTATCTCTGAAACTAATACCCGATATATACCTGGTAGAATATCTCTTCTGGCGTTTGATCCATTTTTTAGTAGATCTAAGATTTGTGTCGGCAAGCCAGCCATAGTAATTTGTAACTGTAACTCCAAAATAATTAGATTCTACCTTCCTCTTTTTGGCAAACGGATATCTGCGTTCTGTACAGCTATTAAAAACTATTGCAATAAATATCAGTGTAGTGACAACTTTTTTCATCCTAAATATTTTTAAACCGGGGCTACGGTAAAATATCAGGACGGTATATGTTTATATCTGGCAGCCTTTTTTTGATTGTCTCTTGTCGCGAAATACACCTATCCTGACATTAACAATAAAAGCCAGTACGCAAATCACTGTTACGATTATCATTACCTGTTTGTTACAGTTAAAGATAAATAGTGGTATATATAAAGCAAAACATATAAGTATGCTTATAAATGAAAACAGACCTTTGTAATATCCTTCAGTAGTTACCCTATACTCTTTCTTCAGGTACGTGAATAGCTGTTCAAGAAATTTAGCAAATGTGTACTTCTCTTTATCGGTGGCAGAAAGAATAAGGTGTTCTATTTTATCGGTATACTCCTTTAGTTCTGTTAAATACCTGTCGCATTCAGGATCGGAGCCGGCATGTTTCTCTAGAATTTTTGATGATTTAAGAACTCTTCTGAGAGGATATATTGCTGTCTGCTTTATTGTGATTTTTTCTATTAATGTGTTTAGGTTCTCTTCAATAATCTCTGATCGTTGCATCTGTTTTGTTGTGTGGTTATAATAATTTTGAGGTAAAGATAAAAAAATAGCCATTGTATTAAACAATGGCTATTAATTATATAGTTGATAATATCTTATTTTTTCTCTTCTCTGCGCTCTTTTCTTTCCGGACGTGGAAGTAATACTTTGCGTGAAAGTTTAAGTTTACCACCTCTTTCAACACCAAGAAGTTTAACCTGAATAGGCTCACCTACCTTAAGTACATCTTCTACATTTGCAATACGCTTCCAGTCAATCTCAGAAACGTGTAGCAGCCCCTCTTTACCAGGAAGAATCTCTACAAAAGCACCAAAGTTTGTGATCGACTTAATTACACCATCGTAAACCTCGCCTACCTCAGGACCAACAACAATCTCCTTAATTCTACGCATTGCAGAATCAATAGCATCCTTATTTGCAGCAGCAATACTTACAATACCCTTGTTATCTACCTCCTCTATATTAATAGTAGCGCCTGATGTAGCCTGAATCTCCTGAATAATCTTTCCTCCAGGACCAATAACAGCACCAATCTGATCTTTCTCAATCTCAAGCTTCTCAATTCTTGGAGCATGAGGTTTGTAATCTTCGCGAGGCTGAGCAATTGTCTCGTCAAGAATATTTAAGATATGCAGACGACCCTCTGTTGCCTGAAGAAGAGCCTTCTCAAGAATCTCATAGGAAAGTCCGTCTACCTTTATATCCATCTGTGTTGCAGTAATACCATTAGCAGTACCTGTAACCTTAAAGTCCATATCTCCAAGATGATCCTCGTCTCCAAGAATATCAGACAGAACAGCCCATTTACCGGTTTTTGAATCTGTAATAAGACCCATTGCAATACCAGAAACCTGTTTCTTAATCTGAATACCAGAATCCATAAGAGCAAGTGATCCTGCACATACTGTAGCCATAGATGACGACCCGTTTGATTCAAGTATATCTGAAACAACACGTACAGTATAAGGATTTATCTTCTCATCTTTAGGTATCATTCTTAGTAATGCACGATGTGCAAGATTTCCATGACCTATCTCTCTACGGCTAACACCTCTCGCCGGACGTGCATCGCCTGTTGAGAAAGGAGGGAAGTTATAGTGAAGAATAAACTTCTCGTATCCCTGATTCATAACACCATCAATCATCTGCTCATCAAGCTTGGTACCTAATGTAACAGTTGTAAGCGATTGTGTCTCTCCGCGTGTAAATACAGCAGATCCGTGTGCTCCCGGTATATAATCTACCTCAGCCCAAATAGGTCGTATCTGATCTGTCTTTCTTCCGTCAAGACGCATCCCTTCATCAAGAATAAGGTTTCTTACAGCCTCTTTCTCAACATCGTGGTAATACTTACCTATAAGAACCTCGTTAATCTCATCCTCCTCAGTATATTGCGAAAGGAACTCTTCTTTTACTGCCGCAAACAGCTCTTTACGAGTCTCTTTACATGCTGTTCCTAATTTTGCAACATCATAAACTTTCTGATATGTCTCGTCCCAGATCTTCTTCTTAAGATCCTCGTCGTTATTCTCGTGGCAATACTCTCTTTTCTCTGTTGATCCAACCTCTTCGGCTAGTTCAATCTGAGCCTGACAGTGAACCTTGATAGTTTCGTGTGCAATCTTTATAGCCTCAAGCATCTCTACCTCTGAAACCTCATCCATTTCACCCTCAACCATAAGTATATTGTCTATTGTAGCACCTACCATAATGTCAATATCAGCTCTCTCAAGAGCCTCTGGAGTAGGGTTTACAATAAACTCACCATCAATTCTTGCTACTCTTGCCTCTGATATTGGTCCGTTAAACGGAATATCAGATACAGCAATAGCTGCAGATGCTGCTAAGCCGGCAAGGCAATCAGGCATAACATCCTTATCACCTGAAATAAGCTGAAGTGTAACAAACGTATCTGCATGATAATCGTCCGGAAAAAGCGGACGTAGTGCTCTATCTACTAATCTACAAACAAGAATTTCGTAATCAGAAGGACGAGCTTCTCTCTTTAAAAAGCCACCAGGAAAACGTCCCATAGCAGCATATTTCTCTTTATATTCAACTGAAAGAGGCATAAAATCAACATCCTCTTTCACATCTTTTGCTGAAACAACAGTTGCTAAAATCATGGCATCACCCATACGAACAACTACCGATCCGTCTGCCTGTTTAGCAAGTTTACCTGTAGAGATCTCAATATTGCGACCATCCGCAAGAGTAATATTTTTCTTTATCTCCTTGTACATACAATGTAATTTAATATTGTTTAATCCCGCAAGGGAAAATATGAGGCGTAAGATACGAAAAAAAGGCAATCTAAAATTGCCTTTTTATAATTTCTTACTTTCTTAAATTCAAAGCCTTGATAACCGCTCTGTATCTTTCGATATCGCGATCTTTTAAATAGTTAAGTAACTTTCTACGCTTACCCACTAGCTTTAATAGTGCACGTTGCGTACTGTAATCTTTTCTATTCTTCTTTAGGTGCTCAGTTAAGTGAGCGATACGGTAAGAAAACAAAGCAACTTGAGCCTCTGTAGACCCTGTATCTTCCTTAGACTTCCCGTATTGTTGAAAAAGCTCTTGCTTTTTCTCGGCTGTTAAGTAACTCATACTCTATACAATTATTATATTGTCGTTAAATTCCCTTTACGAGCTGCAAAATTATGGAAAAAAAACCAATATACACACAATTACAGTAAAAAAGTTTATCTGCTGCATACTGATTCATCCTAATTCCCCTCTGCAATTATCTGTTTTAATTTTCTGATCTGATCAGGCGATCCCAATACAAATACCTGATCTTTCTGGCTGAGAATAGTATCTGCACCCGGATTAAATACATAACTACCATCGCTCTTTTTTAAACCAATTATATTGGCACCCGATATATTTCTTATACCAAGCTCAGATATTGATTTGTTAGAGAAACATGTTGCCAGATCCTCACACGATACCTCCTCAAGGTGAACATCGTTATTGCTGCTTAGTAATATATACTCCATAAACTCTACAACATCTGGTTGTGCAACCAGCTTAGCCATATGCTGACCACCAATCTTATCGGGCATAATTACATTAGTAGCACCAGCCGATCTGAGCTTCTTTATTGTTGTAAAGTTAGAAGCCCTGCTTATTATCTTAAGATCGTTGTTCATATCGCGGGCAGTTAATACAACAAAAAGATTATCGGCATCGTTTGGGAGTGCAGTAATCAGAGCCTTTGCATAATGTATTCTTGCTAAATAGAGTATCTCGTCGTTTGTTGCATCGCCCTCAATATATAACTGATCTGGTGTAGTAGATACCTTCTCTATTATATCCGGATTCTTATCTATAATAATAGTCTCTATATTATGCTCGCGCAGATCCTTTATAGCCTGGCTACCATTACGTCCGTATCCTACAACAATAATATGACCTTTCTGCTTATCTATTCTTTTCTTCATGTTTTTTAGTTTGATCTGCTGTGTTAAAACACCATTTACAATATATTTTGTTAATGAGCTTATTGCATAAGCAAATATACCAATGCTAGATACAATAAGCACTACAGAGAACCACATTCCTTCGGTAGAGAGATCGCGGATATACCCAAAACCAACAGTTGCTATTGTTATAATAGTCATGAATATAGCCTGAGTAAATGTGTAATCTTCAACTACCATATAACCTATGGTGCCGAACATTATTACCCCCGATAGAGATACAATAGTATATCTGGCCTGTCTTTTTGATCTGATAAACAGATCTGAATCTAACCTGTTCATGCTTTTATAATCTGGTGCCCTATTCTGCATTCAATACATCTTTTATTAGTGCAATACTCATTATGCAGATGAATCAGAGCTTGCGAGTCGGCAGCATTCATTGGCACCACACCAATCTCACGCCACTTATCAATAATACTATTCTGTTCTGCGCTAATCTGTTCAAGCATACTTATTGCCCTCTCTTTGTAATCTGAATTATTAATAGCATCGCTCCATGCAAAAAGTGCCGGAACAACAACATTTATAATTATACTGTCAACAGCTTTTGCTCCTATTTGTTTCTTAGTATAAACCGATGCCTTGCCCAATATATAATGATTTTCCCAATACTCAGACCCGGTACAGTTAAAAAGTTTACGTAAATTGTCAATGCTCTTCTCCTCAACCACCTTTGAGAATAACGATACCGACCTGAATAGCAGATCAGAGAACTGTGCAATACGTACGGTAGGAAAATTTTGTGGACGCATCCTCATAAATCTCCACAGATGCGGACCTATAGGATGTAGTTGATATTTCTGTTGCAGAAAAGCGTACTCATTCTTCAATATCTTAATGTAATCATCCTCTATTGTTATTGTTGATAACATACCCGATTGACCAAACATCAGAGCCTCTGTTCTTACTATATTCAGACGCTCTTTGGCAATTATCTTTTGAGGTGTAGATCGTGCCATCATCTCAAAAGGCAGTGCATTGGTATTAAAACCAAAGTATCTTGCAACAAACTGATAAAAACTCTCCTCCCAATTATAGTTATTCCGTTTTAATATAGATTTCAGCGTATTTGTTTTATACTCTATTCGTTCCATTGTAAGATTATGCATCCAGAATGCTATATCAATCTCATTAACCTTATCTATATCGTCTTTGCAGTGTATTATATATGGTTCTATAAGCAGATTAGTGTAGTTCTTCTCTAATAGTGTATCATACTTTAACTCCAGAGCAGGAATTGTAATACCATTCTCAGATACAGTTATCTTATCGTTGTTTCTTACAATGTGCAGAATAACGTTATTGTATGTTTTATCGTTATGATGATTATGCAGGTACCAGTCAGATGAGTTTTTATGTATCTCAATATTTCCTGCCCATACAGTATTGTCAATCTTAACCTTTGCATTAAAGAAGTCAGGTCCGGCATCTCGGTTTAATGTTCCCACAGATAGTATCTTAATATCTTTTCCGCATGTTGTTTTATCAGGAGTCGAAAAAAGTTTGTTCTGCCAAATGTATTGTAAAAAATACTCATTCATAGCTTTATCAGATATGTGGTTTAAATTGTATGCTCTATAAAGTTAAAAAACCAAATTCATAAATAAAAGCAATGTTTATTGTTTAAAACCATATTTGAATATTGTTGTTAATTATATTTCTAAGCATCTAAAAAAAGGGAGTATAGTTTTGTATTATATGTACCTTTGTAGTTGTTAAATAATGGAGTTATGAACGATAAGAATAAATATAAAAGTGCCCTAAAGGTTAACGAAGGAGTTGAACAACCACCTATTGTAAATCCGAATATTAAACGATTTAAGAAGAAACGTAAACTCACTGCAAAGGAGTATATTGATGGTATTCTTAAAGGCGATATGTCTGTTTTGAGTATGGCAATAACCCTTATAGAGAGCTCCTTGCCAGTACATAAAGAACTTGCAGAGGAGATTATAGAGGGATGTTTACCGCACTCTGGTAACTCAGTAAGGATTGGTATTACAGGAGTACCGGGGGTAGGAAAGAGTACCTTTATAGAAGCTTTAGGTATGGATATTATCAGTAAAGGCCATAAACTGGCAGTATTGGCAATAGACCCTAGTAGTGAGAGAACAAAAGGGAGTATTCTTGGAGATAAAACCCGGATGGAGGAGCTGAGCGTAAACGATAATGCATTTATCAGACCTTCGCCAAGTGCAGGATCATTAGGTGGTGTTGCCAGAAAAACACGTGAATCAGTAATTCTGTGTGAGGCTGCCGGATTTGATATAATATTTATTGAGACAGTAGGTGTTGGACAGTCAGAAACAGCAGTACACTCAATGGTAGATTTCTTTCTGCTTCTTATGCTTGCCGGTGCCGGCGATGAGCTACAGGGTATAAAAAGAGGTATTATGGAGATGGCAGATGCTATTGCTATAACAAAGTGCGATGGCAGCAATATTGACAAAGCAAATATGGCAAGAGTAGAGTACCAGAACGCTTTACACCTGTTCCCTCCGCAACCATCTGGTTGGACACCTATAGTAAAAACATGTTCGTCGGTAACAAAAGAGGGAGTATCTGATGTTTGGCAAACTGTATTGGATTACAAAGCGTTGGTTACAGAGAATAAATTTATGCAGAACAGACGGAACGAGCAGGCAAAATACTGGATGTATGAGACAATTAATGAGCAGCTACGCCACAGTTTCTACGAAGATGAGGATGTTAAATCAAAATTAGAACAGTTTGAAAAAGATGTTATTTCCAATAAAATGAGTTCGTTTAATGCTGCCCATGTTTTGTTAAATCAATATATCAACAAATGTAAATAATTAGTTTTATTTTTGTATGTTTGTCTTGATATAGTAATTTATAACCCTTATTTAATATTATTAACAGATGAGAAATATTGTATTGGTATTATTTGCAGTTATCCTTGCTGTTTCATGTAAAACTGAGCCTCAATACAAGATCAACGGAAACGTTGAGGGTGTTGAAGGTATGGTTTATCTGAAGAAACAAGGAGAGGAAAGAGACTTAATAAAAGTTGATTCGGCAACCGTAGAAAACAATATGTTTATTCTTAAAGGAAAGATAGATAGTGATGAGCTTTATTATCTTCAGTTAGGTGATGAGAATAACATTGTTCCTGTTTTTATGAGCAATGCAGACATAAAGGTTACCGGTAACATAGAGAACTTAAAAGATGTTCTTGTTGAAGGATCTGTACCAAATGATTTATTAAAGAGCTATACTGATGCTGCCGACATGATTCAGGAGAAGCAGAAGACACTTTATACTGAGTATAAAGAGCTTTCAGCTAAAGGTGAACTTACTCCGGAAAAAGAGGAGCAGATAAAATCAGATTATGAGGCTTTAAACAATGAGCTTCAGGAGACTGGAATGAAGTTTATTAACAATAATGTAAACTCAACAGTTGCTGCATTCTTAACTACAAGACAGATGTATGCAATGGAGTTTGCTGAGCTTGAAGAGCTATTTAATAAGTTTGCAGAGCCTGTTAAGAACTCAACATATGGTAAAAAGATATCAGATAAGCTTGAGCTAATGAAGAAAACTGCTGTTGGGCAGCCTTTCATTGATTTCTCAATGGCTGACGTTGATGGTAAAGAGCTAAGACTTGCTGATTACACAGGAAAAGGTCTTCTTCTTCTTGACTTCTGGGCATCATGGTGTGGCCCATGTAGAGCAGAAAACCCAAACCTTGTAGCTGCGTATGAGAAGTACCACGATAAAGGTTTTGAGATTTTTGGAGTTTCATTTGACGGAAACAAAGATAAGTGGATTGAAGCTATTGAGGCAGATAAGATGAACTGGATTCATGTTTCAGACCTTAAAGCATGGCAATGTGCAGCAGGAAAACTTTACGGAATTCAGAGTATTCCTTCTAACGTACTTATCGACAAAGAGGGTAAAATTATAGCTAAGAACCTACGTGGCGAGGAGCTTGAGAAAAAACTTGCAGAGATCTTAGGATAAGATACACATTAGTATTACAAAATATTTAAGTCGCATGCCATACGGTGTGCGACTTTTTTTATCTCCGATAATAGCTCTTAGCGTAGAATGATGGAGAAGATAATATGCATAAAATTTAGGGTTAATGTAGTACAAAACAAGAAACATGTCTCGCTTAGAGTAGAGCGGTCGGTTTAGAGATCTGTTTTATAATGATTTGTGAGGTACGAGCTATAGCTAATCCGATACTGTTTTAAAGACCTCTGTAGTAATTTTATCTATAGAGTTACCATTTGTTACTGTCTGAATTTTATAAGTATCTTGATAGTTAACTTTACCAAAGCCATCTATGATTAGCGATTTCTGGAATTTCATCAACTTTAACAGCTTTTTTATACGCAGTTGTTGTGTCATTAAATTACTATTGATGTAAAGCTTAGTTTTATATTTGATATAAATCTATCTATTTTTACTTATATAGTTTCGTTATTCTTTTATTTTGTAATCATTTCTTGTTGCCATAGGGGTATTCTCTGAAACATTGTTTCTGCAAATTCTTTATCCAACCTTTCAATATTATCATTTTCGGAATCAAAGTGCTTATAAATCTTTTCTAAAGCTTTAGGCTCATAACACAATTTTATTCTGAGATTCTCAACCCAATTGGCTCTGATTACAACTTTGATAAATCGTCTAGGTTTTCTTGCAATTCCAACAACAATTATGTCTTCACACATACCTGCATACCAATCAACAATGTATACTTTTGCTCCTGGTCTAAAGTGCTTAGTGCCAATTTTAATTTTCTGTCCTCCTGGACCAAAATGCCGTTCATTTACAATATTTGCAACTACTGTCCAAACAGGCTTTAATTCAATGTTGTTTTGTTCATTCATAATGAAGTCTAAAGGTTTGTTTATGCTTAGTAGTGGATTTACATGAAGTTATCAATCCAAAATGAATGGATGATTGAGCATGAATCCAACGTATATACTCTTTGTGCAGCAGCACACACCTGTTAAGGTTATTCACAAAACACAAATATACAAGTTTGCGTTAGAAGAAAAAATTGCTTGTAGCCTCTCTTAGCGTAGAATGATGGAGAAGATAATATGCATAAAGTTTCGGGTTAATGTAGTACAAAACAAGAAACATGTCTCGCTTAGAGTAGAGCGGTCTGTTTAGAGATCTGTTTTATAATGATTTGTGAGGTACGAGCTATAGCTAATCCGATATTGCACGAATAAAATGAAAGTAAAGCTCGCACCATCGGTGGTTTTATCATGATGGCTTTATCGTCATGAGGTGGCAGCTTATTTAGCCTCATGCGTTGCAAGGGGTAAAATAGATGTCTGTTTAGCTACCTGTTTTATAATGATTTGTGAGGTACGAGCTATAGCTAATCCGATACTGCACGAATAAAATGAAAGTAAAGCTCGCACCATCGGCGTGAAATAGTACCGAAGGTACCTTAATCAATAGGCGGTGAATGCAATTCATCGCTTATTTACATTATAAAAAATAAACCCTGAAAGGGTGACCATATTGATGTTACAGTTATTTAGGACGAGACAGATGTGCTACACTACATACCCATCGGTTATTATTCTCATTATCCGTTCGGGATTTAAACTATCTGTATTTGATTCTGGTTCGTTATACCAAGTTCAAGAACTTGGTCTGATAAAAACCTCATGCACCACGCATTACAACGTGACTTTCAAATCCAATCTGTTTTATTATTTAATAATTTGTTGCATGATAAAAATCGTATGAATTGAGAGATTTAGGAGAGAGATTCCCTTTTTACCTACTCGACTAGCAACTGGCTTAATAATCATTTTTATATTTTTTATAATTTTCGTTATCTTTCCAGAAAGAGTAGCAATCCTTCATTCTTTCCAATTCAAAGTTTTTATCTGCTTTTAAT
Organism: Bacteroidales bacterium UBA6680; assembly: GCA_002454955.1. GTDB lineage: Bacteria > Bacteroidota > Bacteroidia > Bacteroidales > UBA6680 > UBA6680. Next base: position 1,720 of record DKJY01000103.1, on the reverse strand, counting down.
TCTTTCCAATCCTTTCCGTAAATTTCACTGCATAGTTTGTAAAAACCATTTCCTTGCTCTTTATCACTTGATTTATGTATTATTAGTGAACTTAATAAAGGTCTTCCTTTTTTATATTCGTATATAGAAATGTTTCCAAGAAATTCTCCTATGAGATCTCTTTCATATCCATTTTTAAAATCTAATCCTAACTGTAATTGTTCGTTTAATTGAGAATAACTCCAAGGAGTTTTATTTCTTGCAAGTTCAATTAATTTACTTCTAATTTCTCTTTCCATAAGTTATAATTTTTCTAATCCAATTAATAAGAATTTTAGTTCATTGATTATTTATGCATTTTTTAATTGCTATCATCTTTAATTTTAGAGCTATCCGCCAAATACACTATATTCTTTGTTATCGGCTTTTTTCAATTCTGGTACAATCTAATTCATTAATTGAGTTAAGAACTTCCCACCCAATCTGTGCAATTGAAGCATATATGACATTTCTATCAAAGTCAGTAAAATTACCTTGAACATTTAACTTTAGCTTTGTCTGTTTAGCATTATAGTAGTTATTCGGTAAGTTACCTTCTTTATTCACATGAGCACCTCCATCCTTATTAGCAACCAGTTTGACTAGTGTTTCTCTTGTAAATTCATTTTCATCTATTTTAATTACAATTTTTTGCCACCAATCCTGAAAGTTAGAAGAGTAATAACTATTATACCATTCTGGCAAATGCTGATTGTAAAGAGGGACAGCAATTAAATCATTACCAGAGTTCACTTTACCAATCAAACCAAAATACTGATTTGGATTATTCCCTCGAACTCCAATCATTCCAGTCATAGAATGCAATCTGCTATCATTTGGGTTTGCTGTGTCCAGATATTCCAATTTATCTTTGAATTCTAAATGCTTGAATAATGATTTACTTTGATTAGTATCGTGAAGTAATACTCTTAAAATAACAGCTATTCTCTTTGCCTCGATTTCAGATTTAAGTTTAATTTTTAAAGCTGAGCCTATTTTCTTGTTATTCAAATTTTCAATTGAAGCGTAATCTGTAAATGATGTAAGAGATGAATCCAGAAAATATAATTGTTCTCTTAAATAAGTAACATAATCTTCTTGCTTTAGATTGTATTTATCCATAGTTCAATTAAATTGCCCATAACTAATTTATAAGTGCACCAGTTCACTTGTTTCTATTATACCTTATATTAGATTGTTTAAATAGTATTTGCATAATAGTTTAGTTAGGATTCTAATATATAAAAACAATAATAATATATGTAGTGATGTGTAGTGTTATTTATCAACACGTATAGATCGGTTATATTAAATGCACTGTGTTATTGGTTGTTGTCAGAAAAAATTAATACGTAGTTAAATCTGTTTTTAAGTTTATTAGGTTCAGTTAATACCATACTGTTTGGTAATCATTGTAATTATCTGTTAAGTATAGCCTGTTTTAGAGGTTGTTTGTAATGTGAACTGTGTTATAATCAATATTTTATAAAAATAGTTGACTTTAATATAATTATGTCATAACTTAATTATAATAATAAATATAGTTTATAACCAGAACAGATGTAATTGCCACAATCTTCAGTAATTAAATAATAAACAGAGTAAAATCACCGGTAGTTTTATCTGATCTGATAAAAAAATTAATGGTATGAAACGAAGCATAAAAAAGAATTTTCACACACACGAGAATGATTATTATGCG
>DKJY01000100.1 GCA_002454955.1 Bacteroidales bacterium UBA6680 | reverse complement strand
AACATTTTAGGTTAATAATAAAAGTAAAAAATAATATTTTAGGAGCTGTTAGTTCATCAACAACAGCAATCATTTTAACACCAAATTAAATCCTTTGATCTAAATCCTGCTCACAAATATACATGTCTTTTTGATTTTACAAAGTATTTTGATTTTTTTTTACTATTTAAACTTTTTGCCATACGATAAAAAATTATCGTTCTATTTTAACATTTTATAACACGAATTTTCAACCAACTCCAACAGATCTATTTAATTTACAAGACTATAGTCAAATCATTTTCTCAATTGTTAAAAAACATTAAAAAAAACACGTATTTGGTTTTAATAATTAACCATTTTGGACATCAAAATACACCTATTAACATATACAACCTACCCTCTGTTTGCACTTTTTGTAACAAAAAACATGACTGAATTCTTATAATATATATGTAATTGGTACTTTTATCCCGAACATTAAAACTTGGAGAATCTTGGCTAAAAAGACAAAAAGCAGCGAAACACCGCTGATGAAGCAATATTATGATATAAAAGAAAAGCATCCTGATGCAATTTTACTCTTCAGAGTAGGCGATTTCTATGAAACATTCAGTAATGACGCAATTAAAGCATCTCAAATACTTGGTATAACGCTAACAAAAAGAGCCAATGGAGCTGCATCATATGTTGAATTGGCAGGATTTCCTCATCATGCACTTGACACATATTTACCTAAACTAGTGCGTGCAGGTCAAAGAGTTGCTGTTTGTGAACAACTTGAGGATCCTAAAAAGACTAAAAAAATCGTTAAAAGAGGTATTACTGAACTTGTCACCCCTGGAGTGTCGATTAATGACAACATTCTTGAACAGAAAGAGAATAATTTTTTGGCATCTGTATATATAAATAAAAAAAGTGCAGGTATATCTCTATTAGACATATCAACCGGTGAGTTCCTGACTGCTGAAGGGTCTTTACAGTATATTGATAAATTGATAAATAGTTTTGCACCAAAAGAGATTCTAATAGAAAGAGGCCAAACAAAAGCATTTGAATCATATTTTGGTAACAGGCATTATATATACAAGCTTGAGGATTGGGTTTTCACTGAGCAGAATTCAACAAATAAACTATTAAAACACTTTAACACATCCAGTTTAAAAGGGTTTGGCATACATGAGTTAAAGCTTGGTATTATAGCTTCTGGTGCTATTCTAGAATACCTTTCAATTACCCAACATAATAAGCTTGAACACATAAATACAATATCTCGTATTGAGGAGGATTCGTATGTTTGGCTTGATAAATTTACTATAAGAAACCTTGAACTCATATATCCAATAAATGAAGGTGGACAAACGTTGGCAGACATATTAGACAGAACTCTATCGCCGATGGGTGCAAGAATGTTAAAACGATGGATTGTATTACCTCTTAAACAAGAGAACCAGATAAAAGACAGGTTAGATACTATAGAATTCTTTTTAAAAAATATCGATTTTACAAACTCTGTAAGAGAGAATATTAGAAAAATTGGTGATCTTGAGCGTTTAATATCAAAGATTGCTGTTGGGAAAATAAACCCTAGAGAGATTGTTCAGTTCAAGAATGCACTGTATGCTATTGAACCAATCAAAAATCTATGCAAATCAACAGATAGTGATACATTAAAAAATATAGCAGATCAATTAAATTACTGTGAGCTTATAAGGGAGAGAATAGGTAAAGAAATTGTTGCAGAACCACCTGTATTAATAAACAAAGGTGGAGCTATTGCTGATGGTGTTGACAGCGAACTTGATGAACTGAGAAACATATCAAGATCAGGCAAAGATTACCTGATAGAGTTACAGCAGAAAGAGAGTGTGAAAACAGGAATTCCATCGTTAAAGATTGGTTTCAACAATGTTTTTGGATACTATTTTGAAGTAAGAAATACACACAAAGACAAAGTTCCTGAAAACTGGATTAGAAAACAGACTCTTACTGGTGCTGAAAGATATATTACAGAAGAACTTAAAGAGTACGAGACAAAAATACTTGGTGCTGAAGAGAAGATTTTATCATTAGAACAGGATATATACAATAAGTTAATAACTGCATTAACGGAATATATAAATGTAAATCAACAAAATGCCACAAAAATAGCAAATCTAGATGTGTTACAATCATTTGCGGAGATTGCTAAAAATAACAGATATAATAAACCAAACATCAACAGTTCATTTGCTATTGATATAAAAAATGGACGACACCCGGTAATAGAGAAGCAGCTACCAGATGGAGAGCAATATGTTGCTAACGATGTATTTCTTGATAATGAATCACAACAGATAATGATGATTACAGGGCCTAATATGGCTGGAAAATCAGCACTACTAAGACAAACCGCATTAATATGTTTAATGGCTCAAATGGGCTCTTTTGTCCCTGCTGATATATCAAATATAGGTATAATAGATAAGATATTCACAAGAGTAGGTGCTTCTGATAATATATCACAAGGAGAATCTACATTTATGGTTGAAATGCAGGAAGCAGCCAGTATTATGAATAACTTATCAGACAGAAGTCTTGTTTTACTTGATGAAATTGGACGAGGTACCTCTACTTACGATGGTATATCAATTGCATGGTCAATGGTTGAACATATGCATGAGCAACCAATAAACAGAGCAAAAACTCTTTTTGCAACGCATTATCATGAGCTGAATGAGATGGAAAAATCATTCAATAGAGTAAAAAACTACAATGTTTCGGTAAAAGAGCACGAAAACAAGGTTATATTCCTTAGAAAACTTAAAAGAGGGGGCAGTGAGCACAGTTTTGGAATTCATGTTGCTCAAATGGCGGGCATGCCAAAGAGTGTTGTAAAAAGAGCAGAAAAAATACTTGAGGAACTGGAAAAGACAGAAAACAATTCAAGCATAAATAAGCAAATTGATAATATTGCAGAAAACAGAGAAGGTATGCAATTAAGTTTTTTTCAACTTGATGATCCGGTATTGAAACAGATAAGAGATGAAATTGCAGCTACAGATATAAATAATTTGACTCCAATGGATGCACTTAACAAACTATACGAAATCAAAAAGTTAGCTGGTCTAAACTAGATTTTACGCGGGACACAGAGAATTTTTATTTCATTTTTTTTACGTTTTTGTTTGGAGGAAAAATAAGTTTATATATCTTTGCATCGCATTTGAGGGAAACGCGGAAATAGCTCAGTTGGTAGAGCATAACCTTGCCAAGGTTAGGGTCGCGAGTTCGAGTCTCGTTTTCCGCTCAAAGTTAGTTCTTTTAAGGATGCCCGAGTGGTGGAATTGGTAGACACGCAGGACTTAAAATCCTGTGACCATCGCGGTCGTGCGGGTTCAAGTCCCGCCTCGGGTACTCAATATGAGTTGCGGAAATAGCTCAGTTGGTAGAGCATAACCTTGCCAAGGTTAGGGTCGCGAGTTCGAGTCTCGTTTTCCGCTCAGATATAAAAAACCTTACTATATTAGTAAGGTTTTTTTGTATATATACACTTCTGTGATATGAGAGATAAAAACGATACTCAGGCTAATAAATTTTTTATGAATATAGAGGAGATCTTACCTCATGATTATACTCCCCCAATATTAGTTGGAGATAACTTTAAAACACCTGAAAATATAGGTAGCTTATTACGACTAGCAGGGTCAATAGGCTGTAACAAAGTATATATTACTGATACTAATCATGAAGATATAAGGTTATCAAAAGTAAAGAAGACTGCAACAACAGCATATAATAAAGTAGATATTAATTTTATACCTACGTCTAACTTAATAAAAGAACTAAAAGATTCCGACTATAAATTGATAGGTATAGAGACAGCAAAAGACTCAAAGAATATTTTTAAATCATCAATTCCGGATAAGGTTGCAATATTTGTTGGTAATGAATCGCACGGATTATCAACAGAAATTATTAGTAATTGTAACGACATTTTTTATATTCCAATGCCAGGCGTAGTAAAATCGCTTAACGTTACCAATGCCGCAGCAATAGTACTTTTTGAATGGTACAGACAAAATTATTCACATATATAAACATCTTTTAACTATCTGATTAAAAACAGAATTACTCAAAATTCATCAATATTAAGTCTATTAGAATGGAGTATTATAAACGAACAGTATCTCACTTAGAAAAAAATGAATATAGAACAGAAAAGGCGCTATCAAACAGATAGCACCTTTTTATAATAGATTTAATAATTACTATTTTTTCAACTGCTCCAGACTTGCTTCAATAGTTTTAATTTTTGACTCAGCATCAGCTTTCTTTACACGCTCACGATTAATTACCGCTTCCGGTGCTCCGTTAACAAATTTTTCATTACTTAGTTTCTTCTCAACAGAAATCAAAAATCCTTTTACATACTTAAGCTCATCTTCAAGTTTCTTTATCTCTGCATCTTTATCAATAAGATCACCTAGGGGAACAAAATATTCCGTGGTCTTTACAATAAACGAAGCAGAATTATCAACCTTGCCGCTCACAAACTCTACTCCCGAAAGATTTGCCAATTTCACAATAAGGCTATCAAACTCCGTATTATAATTACTATCTGAAAGAACAGAAAGTGCTAATGTCTCCTTATTCGGAATATTCTTACCGCTTCTTACATTACGTACAGCAGCAACAACTTCCTTTGCATATTCAAATCTTGTCAAATAATTATTGTCAAATGTTCCTGCTTCCGGCAGTTTATTAATCATTATACTATCACCCTCTTCTCTTGGTTTAAGAAGCTGCCATATCTCTTCTGTAATAAATGGAATAAACGGATGTAGCATTCTCAATAACTTATCAAATATCTCCGTAAGCTCTTCAATACTCTTTCTATCAATAGGCTTCTGATATTCGGGTTTAACCGCCTCTAGTAACCAAGACGAAAACTCATCCCAGAAAAGTTTATACATAACCATCAATGCTTCAGATAGTCTGTATTTAGAGAAATGATCATCTAGCAATTCTATAGTTTGATTAAGCTTTTGATTAAACCACTCAATAGCTTTTCCTGTATGTTCAGGTTGTTCAATAGTATCATCAATTTCCCAGTTCTTAATCAATCTGAATGCATTCCATATCTTGTTTCCAAAGTTACGTCCCTGCTCTGTTAAAGCCTCATCAAATAATAAATCTCCACCCGCTGGTGAACATAACAGCATTGCTACACGTACTCCATCAGCACCATATTTTGCTATAAGATCTAGAGGATCAGGAGAGTTACCAAGCGATTTAGACATTTTACGTCTAAGTTTATCTCTTACAATACCTGTAAGATATACATTATTAAACGGCTTCTCATCTCTATACTCTTTCCCTGCAATAATCATTCTTGCAACCCAGAAGAAAAGAATATCTGGTCCTGTAACAAGATCATTTGTAGGATAATAATACTTTATCTCTTCGTTATCAGGATTTCTTATACCATCAAAAACAGATATTGGCCACAACCATGAAGAGAACCATGTATCAAGAACATCATCATCCTGACGTAAATCTGCCATAGTAAGGTTATTATCACCCATTTTTTCTATAGCCTTCTCAAGTGCCTTTTCCGGAGTAGCAGCAACAACAAACGATCCATCTGACAGATAATAAGCAGGAATACGTTGCCCCCACCAAAGCTGTCTTGAAACATTCCAGTCTCTTACATTCTCCATCCAATGACGGTATGTGTTCTTAAATTTTGGAGGATGCAATTTTATATCATCTTCCATTACTTCATCAAGCGCAGGTTTTGCCAGATCAGTCATCTTAAGAAACCACTGCATAGATAGCTTTGGTTCAATTACAGAATCTGTTCTCTCTGAACGACCTACTTTATTCACATAATCTTCTAATTTAACAACGCTACCAGCCTCTTCCAGCATTGAAACAATCTGTTTACGTGCTTCAAAACGATCAACATCAACAAGAATTATTGCTTTCTCATTAAGCGTTCCGTTGTCATTAAATATATCAATGCTCTCAAGATTATGCCTTATTCCAATCTCATAATCGTTAATATCATGAGCAGGAGTAATCTTTAAACAACCTGTACCAAACTCCATATCAACATAATCGTCCATAAGAACAGGTACCGATCTATTAACTAAAGGTACAATTACTCTTTTCCCTTTCAGGTGAGTAAATCTTTCATCATTAGGATTTACACAAACTGCTGTATCTCCCAATATTGTTTCCGGACGAGTTGTTGCAATAGTAACCCATTCGTCATCAGAACCTTCTATTTTATATCTTAGATAATATAGTTTAGACTGCTCTTCTTTATATATAACCTCTTCGTCAGATACCGCTGTTTTTGCCTGAGGATCCCAATTTACCATTCTGATTCCTCTATAAATCAACCCTTTATTAAAAAGATCAACAAAAACATCAATAACACTCTCTGACATTGCATCATCCATGGTAAACTTTGTTCTACTCCAATCACATGATGCGCCAAGCTTCTTTAATTGCTCAAGAATAATTCCTCCATGCTTCTCTTTCCATTCCCATGCATGTTTCATAAACTCATCACGAGAAAGTTGTGACTTATCTATACCTTCTGCTTTTAGTTTGTTAACAACCTTTGCTTCTGTTGCTATTGATGCATGATCTGTTCCTGGTACCCACAATGCATTCTTACCCTGCATTCTTGCTCTACGAATAAGAATATCTTGTATGGTATTATTAAGCATATGACCCATGTGCAGGACTCCTGTGACGTTTGGAGGAGGTATAACAATTGTATACGGCTCTCTGCTATCTGGTTTTGATTCAAAAAAGCCATTTTCTAACCAATACTGATACCATTTATCTTCGGTCTCTGCCGGATTGTATTTTGCCTGTAATTCCATGGGCCAAACTATTAATATTAATTAAACTATTTTAATCGGCAAAAATAAGAATTACCATTTAATATACACCTCTTTTTTATACATATATAGAAATTTCATCTTCAAAAAACTATTATTTACAGAAAATGCAAACATAAACCCTGTTCATTACTCTTTGTAATAAGAAAAATGTAGTTATATTGAGAAAGAATAATACATTATGTGTCCCTGTTATGAAAACTATCAGAATAGCAACAATACTATTGGCTATATTTACCTTTCTGAGCTCCTCAGGTAAAGAGACTGATATAATAACAGAAAGTCTGGTACAAAAAATAGAGATCAATAAATGGTCACTAAAGGGTACTGAGAAATATTTAAACAAAGAGTTTCCTAGTTTAAAAGAGAGAGAATACATAATTCAGAATCACCTCAGAACATTAGATAAAGATTACAATCCAAGAGTAGCTTCTGTCTTATTTAGTATACTTGGGCAGATAAAATTTCAAACCGGAAAAATAGACGAATCACTAAACCTGATGCACAAGGCATTAGAATATGGTTTGCTATATGACGATAATAATTTGTGTATTGAGAATCATATTGTCTTTTGTTCTATTCTTACAAGCATAGGACAACACGATCTAGCTTCAGAATACGCCAAATCATCGTTATCTGATTTTAAATCTTCTAAAAGAGATAGCGCTTTTCTTCTTAGAACTCTTGGAACATCTGAAAGTTATAATGGAAATTACCTTTCAAGTATCAACTATCTTAATATTGCATTAAAGTTATTCGGTCAACTTAACGATCTGCAAGGTCAGGGAACAACATACACCAATTTAGGTATTGTTTATCAGGAACAAAAGCTACACCATAAAGCTTATGAATGTTTTACAAAGAGTATCTGTATGCTTGAACAGGCTAATTGCAAAGAAGATCTTATAAGAACATATCTTAACCTTGGTAATTTCTACCTGTTTCATAAAAACGATTTCAATAAAGCTCTTGAGTGCTTTAATATGCTTTTCGAGAATGAATCAAAATACCCGGAATTATCCAGACAAACCAAAGCAGGTACTCTGCATAATATTGCTATAGTGTTCTATAACCAAGGTAATATTGATTCATGTCTTAAATGGTACGACAAAGCCGTAAAAGAAAATATCATAAACAGAAACTACCATAATTTAATATCAAACTATATTGCGCTAGCATTAGTCTACAGAGATATTGAATTAATTGACATCTCATTGGCCTATCTGAAGAAAGCTGAAGATATTGCTCTAACAAACAATCTGAAACAGAATAAAAAAGAGGTGTTTTTAAGACTATCAGAACATTACGAGATAATAAAAAATTATAAAAAGGCTCTTTTATATAGAAAGAGTTACGAAAAAATATCAGACTCTCTCTCTCTGTATAATAATCAGGTAGAGATAAAAAAGCTTGAAAAAAACTTTGATCTAAAAAGGATTCAGGAGCGATATAATCGTAGGTTAATGGAAAAAGAAGCCGTTAGGCAACGTGAGAATAAAGAGAATAAATCTGTTATCAATCTGTTAAAATACCTACTATTTATAATGTTTGCTATTTTTATTATTGTATTCCTTAGTAGACGTTCTGTTAGAAGACAAAACGTACTGCTTGAGGAGAAGAATAAAGAAATTGAGAAACAAAGAAATGTAGTATCCAAATCGAACTCTACAAAAAGGCAGATGTTATCTATTATTGGTCACGATTTAAAAGGACCGATTGGTACCACACTACAACTACTTAAAATTGCACAAAAACATATCAGTAATAAGGAGTACAACACAATATCAACATATGTTGATGAACTAATAAAAACAGGAACAAACACATACGCTTTACTGAATAATCTTCTGTCTTGGGCTCAAGGAATAGATGGTACTTCAGATCCAGTTATAAATAATTTAAATGCCAGCCAGCAAATAAATAAATCAATTAGTGTTATGATAAATCAAGCTCAGCAAAAGAGCATTGATATAGTATCTAAAATTCCAGATTCTATTTATGTAAAAGCTGATAAGAATATGCTTGATGCCATTATAAGAAACATTATTAATAATGCAATAAAGTTCTCATATAGCAATGGTAGAATAATGCTATCGGCAAAAGAGGACGATAATAAAGTATTCTTTCATATAACAGATAATGGCGTTGGCATGACAGAAGATCAGGTGAACAATATTTTTGCTGAAAGAATAAACAAATCTACATTTGGTACCAATAACGAGAAAGGAACTGGTCTGGGACTTGAATTATGTCGTATATTTATTGAAGCCCAAAATGGTAGTATAAATATATTGTCGTCAAAAAATATTGGCACCACAGTTATATTTTCGCTACCAAAAGCTGTAAATGATAATGTTTAATCAAAAACATTCTTCATTTATATATAATTAGTATTGCATACTTTACATGATAAGACTTATTTTGTATATTTATTTTAAACAACAGATACATGTATGAATAGGTCTTTACAAATTATATCTCTTTTATTCATAATAATATCAACCTTATCCTGCAAAAAGAACAGCGATAAGATCATAAGGTTAACAACCGTAAGAAACATTATTCCGGATATAATTGAAGAGAATCCGCAAATGTCTGATAGCAAAAAGATTGCTCTTAAAGAGTTATACTTTATGTCCAAAAGCAGGAATCATTATATAAAATATATGCAAAAGTCGCATTCAGGAGATATAATGTTTAACGAAAAATACTTTAGTTGTTCTGCCGATTATAAACAGATAAGAAACACAATGTTTAAATATTTGAGAGATAATGAAATTACATACAGAACATTTCTGTCTGATGTAGAGGTTTTCTCAGGTATTAAGAGTAAATATAACCGTGATTTTCAGGATCTGTATGAACAGATTGACAATGCTTGTAAAGAAAAACAGTATACAGCATGTGCCAATAGCTTCAGACGTGAGAGGCTAACAAAAGAGCTAAACAGAGAGATAAAAGCATCTCTAATAAAAATACGAGCTGCAAAACAGTATAATGAAGATGTAGTTGAGATATGTATAAAACTAAAAAACCGACCTAGATGTACAATTGACAAACTATCTATGAATGTAAAAATATACGATATGTTTGGCAAAGAGATTGCAAACCTGAATTGTCTTCACAACATGAAGCTAAATAACGAATCTATCAACTGTTGGTCCTGGAGTAAAGATGAATCGCCCGATATTTACAATGCACTGTTTGACAAATCAATATCAACTGTACACTATAAAATTAATATTACAGAAATTATACGAGGTAAAAACACACGTAACATCCAAAATATCACCGATAAAGGATACGAAAACAATTACTACTACAGAAGCCCAAAGGTAATATCAGGTTACTGTCCATATCTTAGACCAACCGATACCCTTTACATACATAGAAAGACGTTGAAAAACAACTACTCTACAGAAATAAAAAGATACGCACCAATCTATTACCAATTATATGTAGCAAAAAGAAGAATCAGAAATCCGGAGCTATAGAGTCATGTTCTGAGTTCAATAACCTCTGAAGAGAAACCTACTTTCTTAAAAAATACACGTGTAGAATCACTCTTTTTAATATTAACAGACATTACACCATCTGTAATATTCTGTGCTCTTATAAGCAGATATTTGCCAAGCCCCAATCTTCTGTGTTCCCTATGAACAGCAATATATACCAGCTTATTTTCTGGCATATAACTTTTCATTCCTGTTCTGTTAAGAACCAAAACTCCAATTATCTTATCTTCTAATGATGCTACTATTGTAAAACCACCAAAAGAGATACCTTCACTGGCAGCAAAATCAAGTGCCTTAACTATATTATCAGCTTCATCCTCATATCCATCAAGATTATCCAACAAAAAGCGCACAATACTCCCCTGCTCTTCAGGAGTATACTTCTTTACTTCAGAAAAGATTTTTACTTTAACCATAATTTATTTAAACATTAATCATCATAGCTTCATTTCCTGAAAATCCACCAGCTGCCGACTCTTTTGATATTCTAAAATCTGAATATTCACTCAGCTTCTCCAGTTTATTTATAAATCTGGCGGTATCTTCTGATTTCTGATTAAGTTTAATTCTTATGGTATGAGTTGCAATATGATTAGTTATTAATCCTTTTTCTTTATCCGGAGCAGATCTCTTTATCTTGAAATCATCAATTAAATAAGTATCCTCTCCTATTTTTGCTCGCTGAAACTGATCTTTAAGATTCTCTATACGCTCTCTTAAATCCTCAAGACACTGCTCAAAACACTCGCCTCTTGTTGTTGTCTCAAAAGAGATAACAACCTCTTCTTTTAATCCAATAAGATTCATATATACTATTTTAGTATAATAAGTTACGAATAATATATATGTATGTCAATTTTTCGTTAAAAAAACATGTTAAAAAGATAAAATTAAGCGTGTCTCTCCATTCTCAGATTCAGCTCTTAATGATCCGTTATGTGCTCTCATAATATTCCTTGAGATACTCAGTCCTATTCCGGAACCACCATTGCGTGTACTAAAGAAGGGTATAAATACCATATCAAGATTTACCTGAGGTATCCCTTTTCCGTTATCTGATACTACAAGCATATATCTCTCATTACTCCACTTTACAGCAATCTTAATCTTGGCATCCGGCATATCCTCCGTTGCATAAACACTATTTGTAATAAGATTTATCAGTACCTGTTCTATAAGAGCAATATCTAAATCCAGTATCAGGAATCTATATTGATTATCAACCTCTATAGCAATGTTCTTTCCTGCAACAAGGGGTTGCATGAGCTGCTGTACATTATCAATTACATCAGATAACCTAACAGGCTTTAGCACAGGTGTAGGCATATCAATTATCAACCTGTAATTATCTACAAACTGCATTAATCCTTCAGCTCGTCTGTTAATTGTTGATACAGCCAGATCAATATCCTCTGTATCCGGTTCATCCTCTTTAACTATATCAGATATAGCCTCAGAAAGTGTCTTTATAGGAGTAAGAGAATTCATTATCTCATGGGTGAGTATCTTTATCAGCTTCTGCCATGCATCAATCTCTCGTTGCTCAATCTCATCACGAATATCCTGAAACAGTATTATATATAACTGCTTCCCTCCTACATTACTAATATTCACATCAACAGACAACTCCTTACTTTCTGCCTCAATAGCAATCTTAACTAATGTTTTACCCGATGTTTTCACCTCAGATATAGCCTTTGCAAAATCCGGAACAGCATCAACTATCCGATACCAATATTTATGTTTAGGAACCTGTAATATATTACACGCTGCATTATTTATATACTCAAGAGTATTATCGTTATTCTGATCTCTACTTAAATTTAAGGCAGCCTCTTTAATTACAATAACTCCCTGATTACTATTCTGCAATATATTACTATACAGCAAAAACAGATTCTCTGCCTCAACCCTGTACTCTTTATAAAGATTAGTTGCTCTGTTAAGATTATTATATAACTCTTTATATACTTTTGGCGCTTTAACCGGATCAAAATATATAGTATTATCTTTTGCCTCTAACGAATTAAGAAATCTGTTAAAATCGTAATTAAGTTTGTTCAATAACTTTATAGCTCCAATAACCTGCCATATAAGTAATAAAAACGGAATTACTAACAAAAAATAGAACCGGCCAACCTGCCATATAACTACACCAACAACCAATGTTAAAAGCATTAACAAAAGCCTCACACTTATATTTAATGCTATCTTATTATATCTCATACTTACTTATTCTACGATACAAAGCAGCACGTGTAAGTCCTAACTCCTCCGCTGCCTTTGATATATTTCCTTTATGTTTTTCCAGAGCCTTTACAACACATAACTTCTCCATCTCTTCCAAATTAAGCGAATCCGGAGTCGCTGTTTCTGTAATATCCGATGTTTTATTACTAAGTTTAAAATCATCAGGCATTATACACTGCCCTTCAGTCATTATTACCATTCGCTCAACAGCATGTTCAAGCTCTCTGATATTTCCCGGCCAGTTATACCTGCACATAACATCAATTGTTTTATCATGTATCTCAAGCCCCGTTTTATTATACTCCTTAGTATATTTATCAATAAAATAGTTAATCAAAACAGGGATATCATCAACCCTGTTTCTCAACGGAGGAACAATAAGTTCAATGGTATTTATCCTGTATAACAGATCCTCTCTAAAATCGCCATCGGCAACCATATCATACAAATTACCATTTGTTGCAGATATTATCCTAACATCTATACTACTCGATTTATCATCGCCTACCTTGTTAACAACCTTACTCTGAATACTGGTAAGAAGTTTAGATTGTTGTTGAACAGGTACATTTCCTATCTCATCTAAGAACAGAGTTCCTCTATCGGCCATTTCAAACCTACCAATCTTATCAGATACAGCACTTGTAAATGCACCTTTTACATGCCCATACAGTTCACTCTCAAATATATTCTCATTTAACGATCCTAAGTCAACAGTTATAAAAGCACTGTTTTTTCTTGCAGAGTAATAGTGTATAAGACTTGCTACTAACTGTTTACCTGTACCATTCTCTCCCAGAATAAGAATATTTGCATCTGTTATTGCAACACGTTTAATATCATCTATTAGTCTCTTTATTGCAGCAGATTCACCTATAATTACAGGTTTATCTCTGTTATCTACAGTACTCTTGCGTCGTCCGAGCAGAATTTTATCAATAACATCTATAACCTTCTTACCCTCCCATGGTTTCAGAATAAAGTCAGAAGCACCACTTTGAACAGCCTCTACAGCCAGATCAATTGACCCGTATGCTGTAATCATAATTACACCAGTATCAGGCGAAATACTCTTTATATGGCTTAACCAATAAAGCCCCTCCTTGCCACTATCCTCTCCTTTCCTGAAATTCATATCAAGCAAAACAACATCATATCTTTTATCGCTTAATAGTCCGTTTATCTCGTTTGGTTTATCAGTTACATCAATATCTGAATAGTGCCTTTTAAGAAAGAGTTTTGTTGATATCAATACATCTGAATCATCATCAATTATTAAAATATTAGATCTTTTTTTTGCCATATCTGTTCGGAAAATAGTACGATAAATGTATGCAAATGTACGAAACCATGCAAAGCTGTGTTCATTTTTGAACACAACAAGATAACCACAAATAGACAAAGTATTGATTAACAGCAAAATAATATTTATGGTATGCAATGGCATATTGTTGGCTTATAGTATACCAAACAACAGAAGAATCATGGACACAGTTATAGAAAAGAGAAGATTTACACCAAAAAGAATATTAACAATATCATTAATAGCAATTGCTGTTGCAACGGTAATAACAATATCAGCAGGGTTTGAGATATTTTCATATGAAGTTGATAAGAGCAGAGTAACAATTAAACATGTTACATACGGTCCTTTTGAAGATATAATAATGGCAAATGGTACTGTTGAGCCTAAAACAACTGTTTTTGTAAATGTTATTGAGGGAGGAATGGTTGAGAATATATTTGCAGAAGATGGAGCTATGGTTCAGAAAGGACAACCTCTTGTAAAAATATCTAACCCTAATGTATCGTTAAGATATATGACACAAGAAACAGCAACTATTGAGCAGATAAACAACCTTAGAAATACACGACTTATTATAGAGAATACACAACGAGATCTGAATGATAAATTATATCTTCAGGAGAAAGATTTTTATGAAGCAGAACGCCAATATAAAATGGATACAGCTCTATTTAGAAAAGGTGTTATTGCAAAAAACGATTATCTTAAATCTGTAGAGTCATACCAATATCATAAAAAGAGAACGGCATTGATAAAAACTAGTGTAGTAAAAGAGATTAAAAACCGCGAACAACAACTTGAGCGATTAAATACATCAATCAATCTTATGGAGCGTAACCTTGAGATACTTAGAAAAAACAGAAGTAACCTTACCGTAAAAGCTCCTATTAACGGACGTCTGTCATCATTTAGCCCGGTTCTGGGGCAGAACTACAACTCAGGCGAAACAATGGGAAAGATAAATGTACTTGATGGATTTATTATAAGAGCATTTGTTTCTGAATACTACATAAACAAGGTGCGCGAAGGACAAAAAGCAATATGCTACATAAACAACAACGAGTATGAACTTACAATAAAAAAGGTTCTCCCGGAGGTCTCTAATAGTGAGTTTCAGATTGACCTTGCCTTCAACAACGAGTTAAAAGATAAGATAACCAGAGGTCAGACCCTGAGTGTTAAGATACAATTTGCCGATAAGATAAACGCTATAAGACTTCCTAAAGGAATGCACTTTCAGAGCACAGGCGGAAAATGGGTATATGTTGTTAACAACAACCAATTAGAGAAAAGAGAGATAAAAATAGGACGAAACAACAATGAGTTCTACGAGATATTAAGTGGTCTGCAAGAGGGCGAAAAAATAGTTACATCGTCATACAACGACTACAAAGAGAGAGATAAAATAATATTAAAATAAATAACACAACAATTATGAAAACGCTAATAAAAGTTGAAAACCTGATAAAGAAGTACAGAACTGAAGAGATTGAAACTACAGCTCTGAACAAGGTAAATTTTGAAGTACAAGAGGGAGAATTTGTTGCAATAATGGGACCATCAGGTTGCGGAAAAACAACGTTCCTTAATGTAATAGGGCTTCTTGACAATATGGATGGCGGAGAGTATAACATAAACGGATCAAACACATCCGGATTAAATAAGAAACAACGCAACGAGCTACGAACAAAAAATATTGGATTTGTATTCCAAAACTTTAACCTTATTGATGATCTTACACTATTTGAGAATGTTGAACTACCACTTGTTTACGCCAAGGTTCCTTCAAAAGAGCGCAAAGAGAGAGTAAACAAGATTCTTGAAAGAATGGGCATACTGCACAGAGCAAAACATTTTCCTCAGCAGCTATCAGGAGGTCAGCAACAACGCGTTGCCGTAGCCAGAGCACTAATTACAAACCCTAAACTAATTCTGGCCGATGAGCCAACAGGAAATCTTGACAGTAAAAGCGGAAACGAGGTAATGAATCTGCTTATTGACCTGAATGAACAGGGAACAACAATAATTATGGTAACTCACTCAAACCACGATGCAAGCTTTGCAAACAGAGTTGTTAACCTTTTAGATGGTCAGGTTGTGAACGAGAAGATAAACAGAGCCAAATATGAACTTGCTTAAGCAGTTATATCTTCTTAATTAGTGTTTAATTAATTCCTAATAACTATGATTTTTAATTATATAAGATCTTCTTTCAGATCTATAAACAGAAACAGACTGCACGGATTTCTTAACATACTCGGATTATCAGTATGTATGGCAGTAATGATATTATCTATACTATATGTAAAAGAAGAGACCAGTTACGATAAATGGTTCGACAGATCAGAAGATATTTACCGTATAGGACAAACATTTAATATGGGCGACAAAAATGAGGAGATGATTATTACATCTCAACCTCTTGCAAGATCGCTTATGGCAGAGGTTCCTGAAGTTGAATATGCAACCAGAACAAATAATCTGTTCTCAGGATCTGGTCTTGTACTGAATGTAAACAATAACAAAATTCATATTAATACATATTCAGTAGTTGACGATAACTTCTTTAATGTATTCTCATTCCCGTTTAAGTACGGAAACAGAGATGCTGCTCTTATAAAACCATACACCCTTGTTATATCAGAAGATCTTTCAAAAAGACTATTCGGCGATATAAACTCAGCCGGAAAAACAATTAAGGTTAATGGTGACAGAGAGTATACTATTGATGGTGTTATTGACGAAAACATGAAACCTGCTCATATAGATTTTGAGATATACATGTCATTAAGATCAAATGAAGTTAATCAGAACTACTGGGGAACCAGAAATAATTACCATACATACGCTAAACTTAAAGAGGGCAGCAGTATTGAGTCATTCAAAAACAATATTAACCAACTACAGTGGAAATATGTTCTTCCGGTAATGTCGCAATACATTCCGAATCTGAATAAGGATAATACTAAAATGTTTGCTCAACCACTTAACGACATACATCTGAAATCAAAATATATGTTTGAGATTCAGACAAACGGAAATATCACATATGTTTATATTGCAATACTGTTAGCTCTTGTAATAATTATTGTTGCCTGCATAAACTATATGAATCTTGCAACTGCACAATCCAGCCGCAGAGCAAAAGAGGTAGGTGTAAGAAAGGTATCCGGATCAAACAAAAAACGTCTCATCTCGCAATTCATTACAGAATCTGTAGTACAAAGTTTTATTGCTCTTGTATTAGGTTTTATTATAGCAGAACTTACACTTCCATTCTTTAACGGAATACTTGGCAAACAGCTATCAATAGTTGGTAACGGATTCTTGACGATAATTGCAATATCAATTATTACATCATTATTCATTGGGTTTATTGCAGGTTTAGTTCCGGCAATTATACTATCGCACTTTGAGCCTGTAAAGGTTCTTAAAGGTAGTTTCTCTACAAGCAAAAAAGGAGGAACACTACGTAAGATTCTTGTTATTTCACAATTTATTGTATCAGCTATTCTTATTGTAAGCGTAATGTTTATATACAAACAGATAGATTTTATGCACAATAAAGATCTTGGTTTTGAACCAGATCAGGTTATTTCGCTAAAAGTGAGAGACGACTATTTAGCAGAAGGCAAATATGATGCTCTTATGCAGGAAATGAGAAAAAACAGCAATATCTCAGGAATATCAGTAACCTCTAACATGCCTGGCCAAACAATGGGGCAAAACGCATTTGAAAAGAAAGATGGTACAGTAGAAGCATATAACTTTATAATTGCAGATCCTAATTTTGCTGAAGTTATGGGCATTAAGTATACAGACGGAGGAACTTTCAGACACATAGAAGAAGAAGAGCTAAACAAGATATACAGCTCTGATGAAAACTTTGAAAATACTAAACAGGAGATTGTTGTAAACAGAGCATTTGTCAAGAAATTCAACCTTACCGAACCTGTTGTAGGTACAGTTATGAGAATTAAGGGTGTCAGAAACTCTGTAATAGTTGGTGTTGTAGAAGATTTTCATGTAGATAACTTTGATGTAGAGATAATGCCTATAGCAATATCTGATTGGGGCGGAAACCCAAGATCGCACATAGTTATTAGAATGAATAGTAGCGATATTAAATCAACAATAAATTTTATTGAAAAAGAGTGGAGAAAAGCAGAATCGGTATATCCGTTTAACTACTCATTCCTTGATACAGAATTTGCTAAGAAATTTAAAAAACAAGAGGAATTTGGTAAACTGTTTGTTGGAGCTACAATATTCACAATATTTGTTGCAATGCTTGGTCTGTTTGGTTTAGCATCATTTGAGGCACAGCAGCGCAAAAAAGAGATTGGTGTAAGAAAAGTTATGGGAGCAAAAGATGGTAACATAATTAAAATGCTTGTAATTGATTTTACCAAACTTGTTGCAATAGCATCTGTAATAGGATTTCCAATAGCTTATATATTAATGAACAAATGGTTATCGGGATTTGCATACCATACATCAATGTCAGCAACTCCGTTTATACTATCATTTATTATGTTGCTTACACTTTCTGTTATTACTGTAATATGGCAGGCATACAGGGCTGCTACAGCTAAACCTGTTAATGTATTAAAATATGAGTAAAACCTAAGCTACTCTGTTTACATAATGGTTCTACCCGGAGATATAATCTTCGGGTTTTTTTTGATAAAAAACGATCGTTTAATGTTTTACATTAAACTTTTTTCTAATTTCACAATCTTAATATAGAATTTAACAAAACAGAACTAAATATATTAACAGTATGGAACTAATAATTGATAACCTTACTAAAACCTATAGTAACGGAGTAAAGGCACTAAACAGTGTTAACATTAAAATTGAGGCAGGTATGTTTGGTCTTCTGGGACCCAACGGAGCCGGAAAGTCAACACTAATGAGAACCATTGCAACACTGCAAGAGGCCGACTCCGGAAGAATAATGCTAAATGGTGTTAATATCCTCGAAGATAAAATGACCCTACGTAACACATTGGGTTATCTTCCACAATCGTTCGGGGTATATCCTAAAATGTCAGCAGAAAATCTGCTTAACCATTTTGCAAAACTAAAAGGTATATCAAACAAAAACGAACGTAAAGAGATTGTAGAGGCTGTACTTGAACAGACAAACCTGACACAAGTGCGCAAAAAGAATGTTGCAGGTTACTCAGGAGGTATGAAACAACGCTTTGGTATTGCACAACTTCTGCTAAACAATCCAAAACTTATTATTGTTGATGAGCCAACAGCAGGTCTGGATCCTGCAGAAAGAAGCCGATTCCTGAATGTACTTAGAGAGATAGGAACCAACAATATTGTAATATTCTCTACCCACATTGTTGAAGATGTAAAAGAGCTCTGTACAGATATGGCAATAATGAATGGCGGAACAATACTTCAGCACCACACACCTAAACAGGCAACAGAAAAGGTGGCTAACAAGATATGGACAAAACGTATAGAGAGAGAGATGCTTAATGAACATAAAGATAAGTTTGATATCCTGTCTACTAAGTTTAACGACGACAATAGCATGAATATAAACATCTTTGCAGAGAGCAAACCTGATGAATCTTTCATTAACAAGCAAGCAGATCTTGAAGATGTTTACTTTGTTGCACTAAAAAATGGTAATTAATTATGAATAAGTTTAAAGCATTATTCAGTTTCGAAATAAAATACTGGCTTAAAAACCCGGCTACATATATATATGCTGTAGTTTTATTGGTTTTTGCAACATTAATAATGGCTGGTAATATTGGTGTATTCGATAGTAATACCGCAACAAAAGCCTCTGTCCGTTTGGCAGACTCTCCTATTGCGCTGTTCTATAGTTTCAATATATTAATACTTGGATATTTCCTTCTGCCATCAATAGTTGGCGGAGCTGTATATCGCGACTATAGTTCTGATATGCACTCTATATTATACTCATACCCATTCCGTAAATCATCATACATTCCGGCAAAGTTCCTGAGTGCAATACTTGTTACAATGGGTATATTTATATTCTTTGGTTTAGGCTTTGCAATTGCAAGAGTACTGCCCGGTGTAAATGAGGGTATGATTGGCGAATTCAGACCTATTGCATATCTTCAGATATACGGTATGTTTATACTACCTAACATACTACTGTTTGGCGCAATAGTATTTGGTATAATTACATTCACAAGAAATATTGGTGCAGGTTTCATAGCAATGATAATTCTGTTTGTAATACAAGGTATGTCAGAAGGGTTATTAAACAATCTGGATAGCAAAACACTATCGGCTATGTTAGATCCGTTCGGAAACAATGCAATAAGTTATATGACAGAGTATTGGGATGTAACTGAACGTAACACAAACCTATTGCCAATGAACGGTGTTGTTCTATACAACAGATTACTATGGCTTGCTGTTTCAACTATAATATTTGGTGCTACATACATCAAATTTAAATTCTCGCAAAATCCATTATCATTCAACCTGTTCGGTAAAAAGAGTAAAACGGTTGTTAAAGATAATTTTAACAATATAAATGAGATTAACCTGCCAAAGGTTACTACAGAAACAAGCAGAAGCTGGAACCTAAAACTTATGTGGAGCTGCTCTGTTACCGATTTTAGATTTGTAATAAAATCAATTCCGTTTATTGTTCTTATTGGTGTAGGACTGCTGTTTATGTACATATCGCATAGCACAACACTAAGCTTGTACGATACCCAAACATATCCTACTACATGGAAAATGTTACTTGTTCCGGGACAAACATTCTCTCTATTTATTATACTAATAACATTCCTATACTCAGGTATGCTTATTCAGCGCGAGAGAAAAAGCAGAATGTTTGAACTTGTAGACACCACACAAACACCAAACTGGGTTCAGTATCTATCTAAATTTATTGCAATTGTAAAGATACAGGTACTGCTACTTACTGTTGTTATGTTAAGCTCTATAGCAATACAGATATCAGAAGGATATTACGACATTGAGCTATCGCACTATCTGTATGAACTGTTTATACTTACACTACCAAAATATATTGTATGGGCTGCACTTGCAATGTTTGTACAATCACTGTTCACAAACTTCTATATCGGATTTTTTATACTATTTATATTCTATGTATGTAGTCCGCTCTTAAGATATGTAGGACTTGATCAGGCAATATATATATTCAACTCAGGTCCGGGATTCTCATACTCAGACATGAACGGATTCGGAAGTAATATACCTGCATATATGTTCTACAGACTATACTGGTTACTACTATCATTCGGTCTTTTATATACTGGTCTGGCAATATGGCGCAGAGGTGTAAAAGAGACAATCCGTATACGTTTCAGAAGAGCTAAAGAGAACAAAACAAAACTCCTTAAAGTTGCTCTTATTGTATTCTATGGTGGATTCCTGCTTACTGGTGGTTATATATTCTGGTTTAACAACATTAAACACGAACATAAAACAGCCAAACAACAAGAGCTTGAAAGAGTAGAGTGCGAGAAAAAATACTCTAAGTACTACAATATTCCTCAACCAAGAATTACAGATGTAAATGTAGATGTTGATATATATCCTGAAACAAGAGATCTGAAGGTTAAAGGAGAGTACATTGTAAAGAACAAAACAGATAAGATTATTGACTCTGTTCATGTAAACTATAGCTACAACAGTACAAAAGTACAGTTCTCGCGTAATGCAAAACTTGTTAGCAAAGATACCGTGTTCAACTACAACATATATCAGTTAGATAAACCACTGATGCCCGGAGAGACAATGAAGGTAAACTTTAGTATGAGCACAAAGAAGAATCACTTTCTGCGTTCAAACTCACCGGTACTTAGTAACGGAACATTTATCAACAATATGAGTTTCCCGATGTTTGGTTACTCACGTAATGGCGAGATATCAAATAATACTGTACGTAAAAAATATGGTTTACCTAAACGCCAGAGAATGGCATCGCCAACAGATAGCTCTGCATTGGGCAATACATACATATCTGAATGTGCCGACTGGGTAAACTTTGAGACAACTGTAAGTACATCGTCAGATCAGATTGCAATTGCACCCGGTTATCTGCAAAAACAGTGGACAAAAGATGGCAGAACATATTTCCACTACAAAATGGATGCTCCGATACTTAATTTCTATGCATGGGTATCAGCTAAATATGAGATATACAAAGACAAATATAACGATATAGACATTGAGGTATACTATCATAAAACCCACAAATACAATGTTGAGCGAATGGCTGAAGCTGTAAAAGCATCGCTTGAGTATTACGGCAAAAGCTATAGCGATTATCAGCACAGTCAGGTACGTATTATCGAGTTCCCAAGAACAATGGGTACATTTGCACAATCGTTCCCTAACACAATACCATTCTCAGAGGCAATAGGATTTATAGCAAAGGTTGACGAGACAGAAAAGGGTGGTGTAGACTATGTTTATCACGTTACTGCACATGAGATGGCGCACCAGTGGTGGGCACATCAGGTAATTGGTGCTAATGTACGCGGTGCCACACTTATGTCTGAAAGTTTAGCTGAGTTCTCTGCAATTAAGGTGCTTGAAAACAAGTATAATAAAGAGAAGATTCGCAAATTCATGAAACATGAGTTAAATACCTATCTGTCAGGAAGAGGTTTTGAGACTCACAAAGAACAACCTCTTATGTATAACGAGAATCAGCAATATATACACTACAACAAAGGTGCTGTGGCAATGTATGCAATAGCAGACTATATGGGTGTTGATAAACTAAACAACGCACTTAGCGAATATATTGATATGGTAGGATTCCAGGAGCCACCATACACTACATCGCCTGAATTTGTTGATCTTATGAAAAAACATATGCCTGATACTCTTGACTATGTTATAACCGATATGTTAGAGACCATTACACTATTTAACAATAAGGTAAAAGACGCTACTGTTACCGAAACCGAAGACGGAAAATATAAGGTAGAGTTTATGGTTGAGGCCGAAAAATACAGGGTTATATCTCCTGAAAAAGGCGACGCTACTGTAATTGAAGGCGACGATGCTAAGATATCAATATCGTTTGGTCAAAGAGAGGATAAAGACGAAAAGAAGTATATTGATATGAACGACTGGATTGACCTTGCAATATTTGCCAAAGATGAGGATGGCAATGAGCAGGAAATTATGCTTAAGAAGGTTCACATTACAGGCAAAGAGAATAAATTCTCATTTATTGTTGATAAAAAACCATTTAGCGTTGGTATTGATCCATACCATAAACTAATTGACAGAAGAACCACCGACAATATTAAAGAGGTTAAGAAGTCGTAATAGCTAACATTTTTTAAATAATCATAACGCAATGTCATAGAGGAGTCTGCATCAAAGCGGCTCCTCTTTTAATTTTCAGATATTTTAAACTTTAAAATCAGATATTACATGAACTTATCAAAATATTCATCTTATAATAGATCAATACTACAAACTATATTATAGATGCATACAAAGCAATACCAAAACTCACAATAATGTCTTTTGATTTTTAACCCTTAAAGAATTGACACAATTACAAGTAGAGTTATTTAGAGAATATAAAACACATAAGTCATAATATATATGTTAATGTAATAGTATTTAAACAGATGAACGAAGCATGAGAATGGTTATTCACACACACGAGGATGATTAT
>DKJY01000105.1 GCA_002454955.1 Bacteroidales bacterium UBA6680 | reverse complement strand
GTTTTTCGGATATTATATGAAGTATATACATGTATCGTCCTTTCTGGACTTCTTGTTGTATGTTGTTTCACAATGGATTGCATCCATTGTTTCTTATGGGTTATCACTTCGGGATATTTTACAGTTCTTACTAATATTCTACTATGACACCTTAGGCAACAGCTTGTTGCATTTCTTGAATAATTATCATTGTAGATGCTCTCAACAATCTTTTACCCACCTCTGTATCTCCTCCAAGGAGGAGAGTATCTTCGTGGTTTTATGTTACTTAGCTGGAATTATTCTGTCTCGTAATTGTTGTTCTTGCCATGTTTAACCTGCACCTTAATCTGTCTGGTTTTTCTTTTTCAATGGTCAGATTGAACTCGCATTTAAACATTCCCGAATAAGGGGAAAAACCATTACATATGCTTCGTTTCAGTGCGATTCATCGATTATTCAACTGCCCGATGCGTTGCATAGGGCTAGGTTAAGTTGGACTTTCAGTCCGTTATTCATTGAGGATGTGATACTTCACAAGTATATATATAACTAACTCTAAGACAGAATCAGTATATCGTCCCTTCGGGATATAATGACAGACCTAATAATACTCTTTAACATAGGCATAAGCACGCTCAAATAACATTTGATCTTTATGCAATCTATATTTCAGAAGAGTTTTACGTAACGATTTTTGCATCTCTCTTTCTCCAGATGTTGTTTTCTGCCACCCTGAAAAACGCACAATCTTTACTATATTATCAATATCATTAACAATTCGTTCTACAACTGCTGGTGTTTCTTCTGTCTTTAACTCAAGGAATAGTTCTGTTAATGCTGCCTTTGGCGATATATTCTGAATTTCATTCTCTAACTCCTTTTCTGCCCTTAAGGTATCCTTTGCTATCTTACATAATTCTTTAACAAACTCTATAGAGGTAATAAGCCCCCTCTCTGCTTTATCTCTTAGTTCCTCTAACCTCTCGCTAAGTTTCTTAAACCGTGGATTATCTCCTCTCTTTCTAAATCGCTCTATTAGTATAGTCTGTAATTTATTAACATTATCTGGGTTTGGATTATTAAATATATCCTCAATAACCTCTGCATCAAGAATAAATTCCTGAAGTTGATGCACCTTTCCTACATGAATATTCTCATGTATTAATTTGGTTGTCTGTACTCCCAGTTCTCCCCACAATAGTTTGCCAATATTTTTTGATGCAGGTCTTACCGACTCATATATACTTGATAACCATCTGTAATCTTCTGTATAATCATTTAACAATTTGTCTGGTGATAATGATTCCCACAGTTTTGATAATACCTTAAAATCTGCTGCAAAATTATCGCGTTGTTCATCAGTATTTATTGCCTCCTGTGCAGCCTGTAGCCCTTCAAAGCCTTCTGTCTTTCTATCTACACCTTCAAAATGGCTTAAAGTTTTAGCTATTACATCAGGTAACTTATCTCTTAACTCCGATAGATTTGTTATAATCTCATTAAGCATCTTCTCATCGTGCTGAAGAGCCATAGCAACATCATCAAAAACACCAAAATAGTCTACTATTCTTCCAAATGTTTTATTCGGATATAGACGGTTTGTTCTGCAGATAGCTTGCAGCAAAGTGTGATCTTTAAGTGATTTATCAAGATACATTGTCTGTAGAATAGGGGCATCAAAACCTGTTAACAGTTTAGATGTAACAATAACAAACTTAAGCTCAGATTCGGCATTGTTAAACTCATCAACAACTTTCTCTTGTTGACTTCTATCCATAGCCCATTTACGCTTAAAATCATAACTATCATTTGCCGATGTTGATATTACAACCCTACTTATCTCATCAGAAAAATGCTTATCTAACTCCTCCTTATACAGTATACATGCATGTCTGTCTGGCGTTACAATCATTGCCTTAAATCCATGTGGTTCAACTTTATCTTTAAAGTGGTTGGCAATATCTTTTACAATCTTCTCTATACGTTCCGGCGATTTAAGAAAGGCCGACATCTTGGCAGTCATTTTGCTCAAAGCATCAGCTTGAATTTTAGTTAAATCATTTTTATCTGTAAAGATATTCATTTTAGTATCAAGGGTATCCTTATCTACATGAACATCAACAAGTCTTGGTTCAAAATGAAGCGGTCTGGTAGCTTCATCGTTTATAGAGTCATGAAACGTATATCTTGACAGATAGCCTCCCTGATCATCCTCTGAACCAAATGCCCAGAAGGTATTTTTATCTATCTTGTTTACCGGAGTACCAGTTAGCCCAAAAAGAAAAGCATTTGGTAGTGCTGCACGCATCTGTCTGCCAAGATCGCCCTCTTGCGTTCTGTGTGCTTCATCAACCAACACAATTATATTATCGCGGGTATTCATTCTTGGTTTAGCATCTCTAAATTTATGTATCATAGAGATTATTATCTTTCGGGTATCAAGTTCTATAAGGTTCTGAAGCTCCTTTATACTATCTGTACTCTCAACATTAGCAATATCAGAGGCTGAGAATGTACCAAATATCTGGGTATCTAAATCGGTACGATCAACCAAAACCAATACTGTAGGGCTCTTTAATTCAGGTATACGTCTGAGTTTTTGTGCAGCAAATACCATAAGTAACGATTTTCCTGATCCTTGAAAATGCCATATCAACCCCTTCTTTATATTGCCATTTTTTACTCTTTGAACTATTTTGTTTGCACCCTCATATTGCTGATAGCGACATATAATCTTTATGCGGCGTTTTTTTCTATCGGTACTGAATAGTGTAAAGTTTTGTAGTATATCAAGAAGGCGTTTGGGGTTAAGCAGGTCACTTACCTCATTACCTACATCATTTAAGCCAAATAGTTCTGTTATACCATCTCTGTTATCCTCTAACCTCCATGGCGACCAGAACTCAAGTGGACACCTGACTGCACCATAAGACAACTGTTTACCTTCTGTTGCAAATGATAGTATATTAGAAACAAATAGTTGTGGTATTGAATTCTCATATATATTATGTATCTCATGTGCTCCATCTAACCAACTTACAGACGGACGTATAGGTGTTTTTAATTCACCCACAACCACAGGTATACCATTAATTAGTAATACAATATCAGGTATTTTTACCTCACGCTGATGTACTCTATACTGATTTGTAATTATAAATTTATTGTTATTGATATTATCAAAATCTATAAGATGTATAGGTATATGTCTGTTATTATTACCAAATGGCATTGTTTTTTGCCCGCATAACCATTCGCAAAACTCCTCATTGGCTCTTACTAAACCAGTTCCGAAAACATTTTTCTGGATGCCTTTTAATTTGTGTATAACTTCATGTGCAAAATCGGGATTGCCCTCTATTGCAGGATTTAGCCTTATTAATGCATCATATACATCTTTTTCTATCAGAACATCACTGCTCTCTCTGTTGAGCTCTGAGGCTTGTTTATAAATCCAGGCAGGAGTATAGTTTATAGTGGGCTCATTAACCTCGCCTGTATTAAGATTTACGCCACTCAGTTTATTTATTATAAAGTTCTCAATAGTGTTTAACTCAGTAAAAATCATCTATAAATTACGTTTCTTCAAGGCTATTGTACTCCTGGTTAACAGTAAATTCCCATATGCTTCTTTTTATATTGTTATTATCATATGAGAAATCATAACCAAGGTTATTACTATCTATAAAAGCCCTGTTCTGTTTATACATATCAATATTCCTGCAATCGGTTGTTTCATATATAATAGTCTCTCCTACATCAGAAGAGACTCCTTTTAATGTATTATTACAGAAGCTGTAGTTAGTAAGAGAAACAATATAAGGGTCTACATCAAACTTGCCAACTACATGTTGTTCTGTATTAATTACAGGAATTGCAGCTAAAATTAATGTTTTATCTGTAACGGTTATAATTTTTGGGTTATAAATTAACAATGGTTTAACAGAATTATGCACAATAAATGGTCTGTTTTTGAGATTCTCAAATTCTGTTATTATAGAACAACACCCTCTCTCATGTATGCCAAACCTGTTATTATTATAGAATATACTATTTAGTATTACTACATACTGTTTAATAAGATGCAGTGTATTACCAAGTATAACTTTGGGAGAGTAATCATCTTTATGGATAAAAAAGTTACGTATATTTCTCGTGGTATGTAACTTTTTGTTGAACTCTTTAGCATCTTCAGAAGAGAATATATCATCAATAAGTGTTTTAAGATTCTTTTCTCTGCTTCTTCTTCCTGTAGTGTATTTAAGATCTATACAATCTTGTTTTGCTTTAATCTTTATTGCTGCCTCAAATAACCGGAGTATTTTATTCTCAGCCTCGTCATATAATGGAGCATGATAATATGCACTAGCCATAAGATATTCAACTGTTTTATACTCCTTTTTAATATCATCTGGTACATCTTTATGAAACTTACCCTTTACTACAAATCTGTTAACAAATTGCTCAAAAGTATCAATCTTATAAAATATCCAATGATTATCTGGTGTATTGTACATATTTAGTGTATGGTTTATTATATAGTGCCAGCAAGAGAACTGCTTTTTTCTTTGTCATTGATAAGAGATCGTCAAAGACAAGGCTTTCGAAGTTTTTGAAACCAGGGAGTTTACTTATTGTAAATGACTGTTTCAAAAACGAGAATAACGATCTGTTTGGCGTTTTCTTGCAATGAATATATAGTATTTAGACCTATATACCTAATTCAGATATAAATTCTCGATAAGCTTCCCTAACAAAATCCTTTTGATTGTCGGTCTGCAATTGACTAATTATTAAATTCTCGTAATCAGACAAAATATTCACTCTAACCAGAGAGTAAACCTGATCTTCTGCACAACCATCTTTAACTCTCTCTAGTTTCCTCTTTATTTGTTTATATAGAGATTCAACACTATCACCTCTTTCGTCAGCACCTTTTAATATATCCTCTATATCATTCAAATGCGCATCAATAACACCTTGTCGATTCTGCAATAAATCATCCCGGTTTAAATTGCAAATCTTTATTGTTTCTTTCCCTCTATTTTCAGCATCAGCTCCAACTATTGCTCCATTAACGTTAAAAGTAAAATAATCCTCTACTTCATCAACTTCAGGATTTAACAACAAAGGCTTTTCTGCTAACAGTTCTGTAGCAGAAATTTTGCAACGGTCTTTAATGAATTTATCATTCTCTATAGGAGATTCAAACACTCTTTGTCCTGCAACAGGAAAATAATTTCCTTTTCCACCTTCCGTATTACAATATCTGCAGGATGGTAACAAATTCGTCCATTCATAGCACAACCAATAATATCCGGGGTGTAAGGAATCTTCACTCACCTCTTTTTTAGGGCGATAATGCTCAACTTCTGGTTTATTTGATCTACTCTCACAATAAGCACATTTCTTGTAAAATATCTCTTTTAACTGATCTCGTACCTCATAAATTTTTACTCCGTTCTCCTGTCTTATTCCTTTGTAGACTGAATCACTAATCTCGCTTTTTGAAAGTTCTCCCTTGGCAATTTGTTCCCACTTATCTTCATTATCTTTAAGTTTCTGAGGTACATCAAATTGATTACGTCTATTATTTTTTCTCATTTCTTCGTTTTTGAATAAATGATTTTAGATTTTCATCAATTTTTGAACCTTCTCTATTTTTTAACTCTTCCTTTATACGGTCTCTCTCCTTGATTTCCTGGTAAGTATCTTCAGTTCGTATTTTTTTTGTACGATCGTGTCTACTTGGAAATATCTCCTGAAGATCTATGCGTCGAAACAATAAACTGAACCTTAGGAAAAGTCTCTTTCAATTGTTCAATCAACCAAATCTGTAACTTAGGATGCAAATGAATATCAATCTCATCAATCAATACAATTCCATTATAATTAGATGGATCACTAACATTTGACTGTTGATTCTGCAAGCGAATAAGTAGATCTAAAATAAGGGAAACAAGACTTCTTGTTCCTGAAGGTAATTTCTCAAAAGATACTCCTTGTTTTATTTTACCTGACTTTGATTGCTCATAGAAAAGTAAATTTTTAAGATCTTTTCCTTCAATTTTTGCTATATTAGGAATAATGTATTCCAAGTGAGTAATTAAATCATCTGTAGCAAGCTCATGATATCTTGGTGAAATATTTAGAATATAATTCCGACTCAAATCTCGCAAAATACCAATAGGATGAAACAAACCATAAGTCAATTTATCAACTATGCTATCCAAATTCTTCTGAAACAGATTAGAATCCAGACTACCTTCTGTCAGCAAACGAACTGGTCCATATGCTGCAAATGAATGAGCCAAACATTTCTTTCCCTTAATCTGCTGATTAGGCGTTATTCTATGCAAATCTGAATCACCATTCCACTCATGCAGTTGCAATTCTATTTCATAATTCCCAAATTCTTCCTTACCGGCTATAACCTCTCCTTCATCACTATTCTGACAAAGTCCAACGGCTATTGCTTTTAATAATGAAGTCTTCCCAGCTCCATTCTCACCAGTCAAAAAAATCCAACGATTTTCCAGCTCAATACCTTTAATTTGAATATTTTTTATTGGACCAAAATTCTGGATTTGAATATTTTTAAGAAAACTGGATTCTTCCTTTTTCTTCTTTTTTCTTTTTCTGTATTCTTGAATTCGTTCTAACTGCTTATCAAAATCTCTCTTTTGAATAAATTCCATTGGATTGTGCCACTCTGAAGCACTATTCAAATCTTTATCTTTAACAAATTCATCTATAAGTATCTTCTCTTTCTGTATAAATTCTTGCAGGGATTTTAAATGATTATTTTTTCTGAATGGAATTGTGATAGAACTTGTATTTTCTTTTCCTCCAAGTTCTTTTATGAGATTATCTGGGAAAAGTTCAGTATGACTATACACGTCTTTATTTCTGAGCTCAATACTACTCTTCCCATCTTTATATATACGAAAGGAAATGCGTGGTGTTTTGGAAAGCCAATCCACACCCTTCCAAAACGAAACAGCCAAATAATCATCATTGCCTAAAAACCAATAGCCCTTATCTAACTTACCACCTCGATTAATTTGCCTCATGGTAAAAAGAAAGTTTTCATCTTTTTTGTGATATTTCATTAAGAGTTTAAAAACCTCATCATGTATCTCATGCATCTCCTTATCCATAAGTTAAAAGATTTGGTTGATTAAACTTTTTTGGAGAGATTTTGAAACATGAACTTTTACATTCAATCGATCTATGTTAGTTGTAAATTCTTCTAATTTAACACCAATCTCTTCTTGTTTTTTTCTGTCAATTTTAGGTATTTTAATTTTTGATAAATCTGAATTGTAAATATGCATAACTGTTGCACCTGTTCCATATTTGTTCAATTGCTGTCGTACCAATTGACTATTAAATAGATATCCCAAATAGTAACCATCCATTTCATAAGGCCTAAACAACAAAGTATCGCTTCCTACATACGCTTCAATGTCATCTACAAAAGCTGCTGATTTTCCAATTTCAGTTATAGTTTCCCCCGATCCTGCAAATAAGATATCATGCTTTTTCAATTGAAAACTTTTTGTTTTAACATCATCTGAAATAAATGATTCAAATTTTCTAATTATCCTATGATGCTTAGTATAAAGTTCTCCATATCTAACACAAGGAATACCGTGCTCTTGCACATCAGACTTAGGTATTCCTTTTCCTTTTAACAGCTCACCAACTTCATCAAGACGAACCAAGTCAAATCTCTCTGAAACTTCATCTAATACCTGATTAATCGTTTTATTACTCAAAGTAACTCCATGAATTTCCTTTTCAATATTTGACTCCAATGAAATTCTCAACCTCTCCAAAACCTCTCTCTCCCTCTCAATCACCGCATCCATCGCCCAAAGCAATTCAGCCAAACGGGCTTGCTCTTCTCTGGGTGGTAGGAGGAATTCGTAGTTAGCAATATCTTTCCAATTAATATATGGATTTACAGACCCCTTTGAATTACGAACTGAATGATCTGTAAAATCATTAGATAGCATGATATATGGTAAGAGTCTCTTATCAATTTTACTTTCATCCGCTTTAATGACAAAAGTAGTGTTAGAGGTAATTCCTTTAAAAGGTGCTACTACAACTTTTTTAAGGTAAGTTCTTCTTGAACCATATAATATATCACCTTCTTCAAAATATCTAATAAAAGCTGGTCCCAAATATTCATCTTTAAGCTCTCCCCATTCTCTAAGATGAATATTTTCAGAATACATGTGTTCACCTTTTACATATCGATCCAAGTCAGTATTGTCTCTATCTATGGAAATTTTTTGTTGTATAGCTACTTCGCCAAACTTAACTTTAGTCCAGCCCTCTTTATTTATTTGAAATTTTTCAATATCAATCATCTTATTTTAATACTTCTAATAAATTATTCATAGATTTCTTCAACACCTTACTCTGTTCAATCCACTTGTTATAGCTATTTGCAACTGATTCGGTACTTTGTCCATTATTTTGCTTCACATAGAAGTTAACATTCATGTTTCCATCAAAATTTAATACATCTTCAATTGTTGCAACTTTAGAATAATGAGGTATATCTTTGAACTCTTGATAAGCATTAAATAATTTAGAGATATGCTCATCAGATAAATATGCAAATCCCTTATTATCTATGACATCCTTATTCCCATTTATAAATAAGATTTTTCCTTTTCTATCTTCAGATTTATTATTATTGCCAACTAAAATCATCGCTTCCATTGGAGAGTTGTAAAACAAATTAGGCCCTAATCCAATTACAGCTTCAATTTGATCACTTTCTACCATTTTTCTTCTCATGGCAGCTTCTGCATCTCTAAACAGAATCCCATGCGGCCAAAGTATAGCATATCTACCATTAGCTTCATCAAGACTTTTATGAATGTGCTGCTGAAATGCATAGTCCGCACATCCCTGTGGTGGTGTTCCCCACAAATTTCTCCCATAAGGGTCGTTCTCAAAACTCTTACGATCCCATGCCTTAATACTGTAGGGAGGATTAGCCAGAATCACATTAAACTGTTTCAACTCATCATGCTCCAAAAAGGCAGGTTGTGCCAGGGTGTCACCACGCACAATACTGAACTCCTCAATCCCGTGCATAAACATATTCATACGGGCAATGGCCGAGGTAATCAGGTTAATCTCCTGTCCATACAATTTCAATGTTCGGTACTCCTTACCTTCCTCTTTCAAATGCAATGCACAATTCAAAAGCAATCCTCCCGAGCCACAGGTAGGATCATAAACACTCTCTCCGGGCTGTGGATTCATAATCTTGGTCATCAGCTTCACCACCGTTCGGTTGGTATAAAACTCAGCAGCTGTATGTCCACTATCATCAGCAAACTCCTTAATCAGGTATTCGTAAGCATTCCCCAATTTATCGTCGGGTACATTTTGTAGGTTTAGTTTGTGTTGAGAGTAGTGTTCAATCAGGTTCAACAGCGTTTCATCGCTTAGTCGGTTCTTATTACTCCAATTGGCATCACCAAAAATACCATACAAGGTATCAGGATTTGCCTTTTCAATAGTCCGCATAGCATTTTGCAGGGCTACTCCTACATTTGTAGTTGTTTCTCGCACTTTATTCCAATGCGCATGTTCAGGCACCACAAAGTGGTGATTCTCCGCAAAAGCAGCATACTCCACATCACCATCACTCTCTTTCAGTGCATGCTCAAACTCCTCATCATACACGTCACAAATCCGCTTAAAAAACAACAGCGGAAAAATATATTGTTTGTAATCTCCGGCATCAATAGTACCGCGCAAAGCGGTAGCTGCTCCCCAAAGATATTTTTCTAATTCTTGTTGGGTCATTTTAATTGTTCCAGTTTTTGTTCTATTTCTCTTTGCAAGTCATTCAAAATATTCACCGACCAATCATAATTGACATATGAAAATCTTCCAGCATACATTTCCTCAAGTTTCTTACCTGTGAACTTGCAAAGGTTTAATCTATTTTTGGGTGCTCTATTCTCTTCTCTAATCAATTGAATAAGAAGAATCTTTTTCTCTGGATATTCATCCAAATAAGGCCAAACCTTTAATACGTTTGTATTAGGATGTTTTTGTCCTTTTTCAATCTCCAGAAGAACGAGTACTCCCTCATGCAAGCAATAAAAATCCGCCTGCCCCCAACAATTTAATTTGAATTCCTTTTTTTCAAATTCAAATGGAAGTAACTGAGCAATAGAAGTATTTTCCTGACTTACACTTCTCATATTTTATTCTGCTATAAATTTTGATAAGATGTCTTTAAACCTTTCCTCTGCTTTCAAGCTCTCCTCCCAGGCCTTTTTCAAATCGCTCATAGCCTCTTCCACACCAGGAAGATTATCCTCAATAATCTTCTCCACGTACAAAGGAATATTCAAGTTGTAATCATTCTCTTTAATGTCCTCCATACTAGCAAGCTTCACATGATTCTCCACATCCTTACCATCGGTATACCATTGAAAAATCTGTTGCACATGTTCCTGCTCCAAAAAGTTCTGTGCTCTGCCAACCCGTACCTGATCTGCAGCATCAATAAACAATACTTTGTTTTTCTTACTCTTCTCTTTCTGTTTCTTAAACACCAACACACAAGCAGCCAATTGAGTACCATAAAAGATATTTGACCCTAGCCCTATTACTGCTTCTAAAAGGTCTTCATCAAGCAGCGCCTTACGTATTTTACCTTCAGCTGCTTTTCTGAACAGCGCTCCATGTGGTAATACCACAGTCATACGACCATTATCATTCATCGATCTAATCATATGCTGCACCCAGGCCATATCGCCATTGCCCTTAGGTGGTACTCCGGCAATATTTCTTCCATAGGGATCATTAACCCATACATCTGCGCCCCAATCTTTTAGAGAAAACGGAGGGTTAGCAATAACGCAGTTGAACTGTTGCAGACCATCAGCTTCAAAAAATGCAGGATTTCGAAGCGTATCTCCTCTCTCAATGGCAAAATCTTCAATATCATGCAAAAACATATTCATCCTGGCAATAGAGCTGGAGGTTAGGTTCTTCTCTTGCCCGTAAAGTTTCAAGGTGCGGTAATCCTCTTTTCTATCTTTCAGATGATCTACACACTCAAGTAACATTCCTCCTGTACCGCAAGCAGGATCGTATATACTCTCTCCCTCATGCGGATCAAGTATTAATCCTAACAGATGAACAACTGGACGAGGGGTATAAAATTCCCCGGCTTTCTTGTTTGTTAAATCAGCAAAATGTTTAATCAAATATTCATAAGCCTGTCCTAAAATATCAGGATCTGCCAACTTATTTGAAAGTGTGTATTGAGAAAAATGCTCAATTAAATCTATCAACAGACGATCTGGTAATTTATCTTTATTGCTCCACTGTGCATCGCCAAAGATATCGTATAGATAATCCTGATTTGCGGTCTCAATACATCTTAAAGCTTGTTCAATAGCTAAACCTACATTCGTGGTTTGTTCACGTACATCGTTCCAGTGACATCCTTCAGGAACAATAAAACGGTGAAACTCGGGCAGTGCAGCATAATCCTTATCTCCATCCGATTCTTCTAATGCTATCTGATATTCCTCATCATAAACATCAGATATTCGCTTAAAGAACAATAACGGAAATATATAAACTTTAAAATCTGAAGCGTCAACAGGACCTTTCAATATCCAAGCCGCTTTCGACAGATATTGCTCTAACTGCGAAAGTGTTATTTTATCTTTATTCTTCATATAAATACATAATACTCCTCTGAATATAAAAGATGGGGTCTTTTAAATAAACTCAGATATTATTTTAAAGAGTTCATAGAGGAGCTTGCAAAAATAGTAGCTTTTTTAATGAATGGGTAACTTTATCATATGTTTTTATCCTAATATAAATATATGTATTTTAACATACATCTAAGTATCTGTATAAGGCATTAATTATTAATTCCTAAGAGTTGTAGATTTTTAATCTAAATCTCGTATTAGGCGGACAAGATGTAGCCAGAGCCACAAGTAAATGCAATACGTATATTTATAGTTCTTGCCATGTCTAACCTGCACTTTAATCTGTCTATTTTTCTTTTTCGATGGTCAGATTGAACTCGCATTTTAGCATTCCCGAATAAGGGAAAAGCCTTTACATATGCTTCGTTTCAGTGCGGTTCCCATCTATTCAATTACCCGATGCGGTGCATCGGGCTAGGTTAAGTTGGACTTTTATCTGTTTATTCACTCTTTTCATTGGTCAGATAGAACTCGCATTGATAATAGTTATCAAGTACATCAACAACCATACTAATGCTTAGTTTCAGTCCGTAGTGTATTGATAGTGTTAGGTTTCACGGAGATTATATATATCGTCCTTTCAGGACTTCTTGTTGTATGCTGTTTCACAATGGATTGCATCCATTGTTGAAGATGCATTATCCCTTCGGGATATTTTGTATATAGCCACAACTCTGTTCGGCATTATGCTCAGTTACACAATGCAGATAGTTAGCCTAAATTCTTGAATTTGGGCGGGCAAGATGCCCTTGACCGAATCAGTATACGTAATACATTATGTTACAACTTATAAAGTTTTCGTAAAAATAAGGTGAACTAATTTTGTTATACGTATATATTATAATATCTAGTAGCTCTATAAACCGTATCATAAAATGTAGGTTTTTCGAATGATATTTGCGTT
>DKJY01000189.1 GCA_002454955.1 Bacteroidales bacterium UBA6680 | reverse complement strand
ACAATTATAAACAGATGAATTAAAACATAAACGATGAAATCAGATATCAATTCTTACCTAATTTTCACCCTCGGAAAAGAGAGGTTTGGCACACATGTAAGACATGTGTTGAGTATTATTGAACCTGGAAACATAACCCAGATACCTGATTCCCCTAAATTCATAAAAGGAATTATAAACCTCAGAGGTATGATTCTTCCAATAATGGATCTTAAACAAAAAATGGGTATTGGAGAGGTTATTAACGATCAGGACACATGCATAATAGTACACGAAGTTGAGATAAACAACGAGTCTGTTAAAATTGGTGTTCTTGTTGACAGTGTTATCTCTGTTGTAGAGATACAACCAAACAATATTAAAGAGGTTACCGCATACGGTACCGCTATTGCCCCCGACTATATCACCGGAACAATTGAGATAGACAACAAATTTGTGATGCTTATAAACGAGTCTGTAATATTTGAAAAAGAGGCTGGTAATATAGAAAAAACTCTTAACGAAGTATAAACTAAAAACCACATATCATGACATTTTTTAATAACATAAAACTCAGAGCTAAGATGCTTCTAGGCTTTGGTTTAATATTGGTTATTGCAATGATTTCACAGGTGTTTATCTATATAGATATGTATAAGGTAGACAAAGCTTCAGATGCCCTTAAAGATCAGTATGCAAATGGTGTTAGTGTTGCAA
Organism: Bacteroidales bacterium UBA6680; assembly: GCA_002454955.1. Taxonomy (GTDB): domain Bacteria; phylum Bacteroidota; class Bacteroidia; order Bacteroidales; family UBA6680; genus UBA6680. The sequence continues at coordinate 10,420 of DKJY01000189.1, read as the reverse complement.
CAAATATTGAGCGACACTTTAAAGAGTCTATAAATCATTATAAACACTTTGAACAGAACCATGACCAGGAGTCTTTACAAAAAAGTATCAACAACTATAATGAGATAATCAGAAACCTAGATTTTGCACAAAGTCTTATTGTTGATCTGGAGAGACAAAAAGAGACTCAGGATCAGATAACCACAGCAAGAAACATTGCAGAGAAGTATAAGAGTATAACCGATAAGAACATAACGTTAATAGACAGAATTAACGATTCCAGAATTATCTATACCACTGCTACAACCAAGTTCCGAGATCTGTTTGTAAGATATAATAAACGCAACATAGATATAGCAGAGATAGACATAGATAAAAACAGACTATCAGGAAACAGATTCAACGCTATTGTATGGTCAAGTGAAATAATAAACCGTGTAGATGAAGTTACAAGACTTACATATCAGGCAAGAATAAGAAATAGCCTGGTCGAAGCCGAACCTATACTAAACAACGTAAATACAATACGACAGATAATTGAAAATCTCATAATGTTTGATACCGATCCGGAACTAAAAACTGCCGTTAACTACCTTAATACAATAGAGAAAGAGATGAATAAGGTAAAAGACGATAGAATTATACTTGAAAAAGCTGACAAAGAGAGAGATCGTGTTGTTGCTGAAGCAATAGAGATATCATATAATGTTGCAAAGAACGGCCTTGAGGGAACAAAAGAGATGGCCGGTTTTATAAGCAAACTAATAAACAATGCAACAAACACACTAATTGGAATAATGATAGTTGTTACAATATTCCTGTTTATTGTGGCATTCTACATTACTCAATCTACAACAACAGGTTTAAAAAAGAGTATACATGTTACAGAGTCAATTGCAAAAGGTGACCTTACTGTTAATATAAGCAGCGATTTCCTTACCAGAAAAGACGAGGTAGGAATGCTTGCCAGAGCAATGCAAAAGATGACAGAGACTCTTCGCGATATGGTATCAGGTATACGAGAAACAGCAGATCATATATCTGATGCAAGTACAGAACTAAGTATGGCATCGCAGAAATTATCGCAAGGTGCAAATGAGCAGGCATCATCAACAGAAGAGGTTTCATCATCAATGGAAGAGATGACATCTAATATTCAGCAAAATACAGACAATGCAAGACAGACAGAGAGCATAGCTGTTGCTGCCTCAAAAGAGATAAAGCAGAATAACGAATCGGCAAGTGTAGCAACCGGATCTATGAAAGAGATTGCCGATAAGGTAACTGTAATTGGCGATATTGCATTCCAGACAAATATACTCGCACTTAATGCAGCCGTAGAGGCAGCAAGAGCAGGCGAACAAGGAAAAGGGTTTGCAGTTGTTGCTTCTGAGGTACGAAATCTTGCAGAACGAAGCAAAAAAGCTGCCGATGAGATAAATATAGTATCCACAACAGGTGTTGAGATTGTTGGTAAATCGGTAACCAAACTTGCTGAAATTGTACCCGAAATTGAGAAAACATCTAAACTGGTTCAAGAGATAACCGCTGCTTCGGTTGAGCAGAATCTTGGTGCTAATCAGATAAACGTTGCTATACAGCAACTAAACAAAATAACTCAGCAGAATGCTGCTACATCAGAAGAAATGGCTGTTTCGTCAGAAGAGATGTCAAGACAGGCAGAGCAACTGAAGCATATGGTGTCGTTCTTTAAAGTTAAAGAGAACAGCTTCTTTAAAGATACAATATCATCAATAAAAGATGCAAAAAGACCATATGAGCCAATCCCATCCAAGCCGGAAAATCTTGGATCGCCTGCAAAGGATATGCAAAATGGCAAAACGGCAGATAAAAATCAGGGAGTTGAATTAAATCTTTACGATGAAGATGACGATCAATATGAAAAATTCTGATTATGACATTTAACGAGCTTAAACAGACGCTTAGTACAAACGAACTAAAATTCTCCGATTTCGACAAAATCAGAAATCTGGTCTATGATCTGTCAGGTATATCTCTATCAGATAATAAACTGGTAATGGTATACGGACGACTAGCTAAGCGTTTGAGAGCTCTTAAACTTAAAACATATAACGAATATGTAGACTATCTCTTCTCTAAAAACGGGCAGACAAATGAGATACAACATCTGCTAAACTGCGTTACAACAAATAAAACAGACTTTTTTAGAGAAGAGAGTCATTTCAGATACATAGAGACAAATGCAATAACAGAAGTTCTTCAGAAAACAAACAATATTAATATATGGAGTGCCGCCTGTTCCAGTGGTGAGGAAGTATACTCTCTGTCTATCGTATTCAGAGAACTACAGAACATATATAACTTCGACTACTCAATTACAGGAAGTGATATTGATACCAATGTACTAAAGAAAGCCTCAAAAGCTATATATCCTGCAGAGAAATCAGCAGGTATCGACTATGAAACTAAAAGAAAATACTTTCTGCGAAGCAAAGACAAGAAGAATGTTAAGATAGTACCAGAGATACGCCATAAGGTGAATTTCAGATATATAAATCTTACCAACAGCGAACCAGCATTCAATAACAGATTTGATATAATATTTCTGAGAAATGTACTTATATACTTTGATATAGATACACAAAAACAGGTAATAAACAATATTCTCAGATACTTAAAACCGGATGGTTTTCTGTTTCTTGGCCACTCAGAATCATTATTAATGAGAGATATTGACCTTGTTCCGGTCAGCTCATCAGTATACAAATATTGTAAAAACCACAAACTATGATACATCTATCAGACAGCGAACTCTTATCTGAATTTAAGAGAAGGTTTTCAGAAAAAGATTCCGCTCTAAAGCAATTAAAAGACCTGAACATAGAGTTAGAGAAGGTAAACAATAAGCTAAAAGAGTCTGAATCATTAAAAAGCCACTTTATCTCAAACATTGCAAATGAGATAGTAAATCCATTTGCATCAATAATAGGATTGGCACGCAATATTATAAATACAGATATTGCAACCAAACCCGATGCTGTATTAAACATTGCTAAACTAATCTACAACGATGCTCAGTCGCTTGATTTTCAACTAAAGAACATCTTTATGGCAGCAAAACTAGAGGCTGGCGAATTTGAACCATTTCATTCAAAAATATATATCCCATCAGTAATTGATGAGATAAAAGATGACTTTAGTGTTGAGATAACAGACAAGAAGCTAAATCTAGAATATATACAGGCAGAAACATTCGATGGATTTGTAATATCAGACAACGATGCATTTAAACTGGTACTTAGTAACCTTATTAGTAATGCAATCAAATTCAGCGATAATAACGAAACCATTGAGATAATATCAGACAAAAACTCTGACTTCTGGACAGTTAAGATATTAAATCTGGGACAAAGTATATCTACAGAGGATAAACAGAAGATATTTGAACGATTCCATAAAGCAGAGAAATCTGTTCACTCACTAAATAAAGGACAAGGACTGGGACTATCAGTAGTACAGGAGATAACATCGTTATTTGGAGGATCTATAGATCTGTACGAAACCGATAATGCAATAGTATTTGAGTGTAAATTTCCGGTTGAAGATGAAAACATTTATGATGTCTCACTAAGTAGTAACGAAGTTTTATTTAACTATCCTGATGAACAACTGTTTTAATAAAACAATACAGACCAAAAGCCACTACCTCTATCCTTCTACAATATTTGTAGGAACAGAGCCAACACACATATCCACAATACTAGGATCATGCGTGGCAGTGTGTCTGTGGGATAAAAGACGTGAGATTGGAGGTATGAACCACTTTCTGTTACCATATTGGAATGGCGACGGATTAGCTTCGCCTAAATATGGCAACATTGCTATAGAAAAGCTTATCGATAAAATATCGCTTACAGGCTCAAGAAAAAAAGATATTGTTGCAAAGATATTTGGCGGAAGCGAGATGTTTGATGCAAGAAACTTCTCATTCAATATAGGATTAAGAAATATTGAACTTGCAAAAAAAATAATATCAGAACTAAATATACCAATTGTGGCAGAAAGCGTAGGAGGCAAAAGGGGAAGACGAATAATATTTAACACATATACAGGCGAGGTACGATTAAAAATAATACAATCAAATTAAGGATGGATACTAATATTGGTGTTTTAATTGTTGATGACTCAACACTTGTCAGGCAGGTTCTCATTAAAATTATTGAGAAAAACCCCGACATGTACGTAATTAAAGCCGTAAAAAATCCGGTTGAAGCTGTTGAGATAATGCGTAAACAGAAACCAGACATTGTTCTGCTTGACATTGAGATGCCCAAAATGGATGGGTTAACATTTCTTAAGCGAATTATGAAACAGCACCCTATGAACGTTATTATTATATCATCACTAGTATCGTTAAGCGATAAGATAAAAGATAAAGCTTTTGAAATTGGTGCGCGTGATGTTATTGAGAAACCAAAATTTAATAACCTTAACGGACTAGAAGAGTTTGAGAAAATATTGTATGCCTCTATTACAGGCAAAACAACACCTGCAAAAAGAAAGAAAAAGATAAAAAAAGAATCTAAGAATATAAAGCAGAAGAGTATAAAAGCTGTACCTAAACAGACAATCGATGAGATATTACCACTTAACAACGATGTAAAATTCTTTAACATAACAGACCCTTTAATAGTAATGGGGGCATCTACAGGTGGTATTGTTGCAATGGAGAAAATTCTGCAATATGTAAATAAAAACACCCCGCCAATAGTTGTAGTTCAGCATATTCCTGCAAACTTCACCTCGCCATTGGCACAAAGATTAAACTCAATATACGATATTGATATAACCGAAGGCGAATATGAAATAGAACTTACACGCGGCACAGTATATATTGCAAAAGGAGGTTTCCATTCACGCATAACACGCAGATATAACAAATACTACATATCACAATACGATAATCTTCCGGTAAACAGACACAAACCATCTATAGATGTTCTGTTCAGATCGGCCTCAATATCGTGCGGAATAAACTGTATTGCAATCCTGCTAACAGGCATGGGCGACGATGGAGCAAGAGCTATGTTAGACATCAGACGCAATGGCGGTGTGACAATTGCGCAGGACGAAAAAACATCTGTTGTATGGGGTATGCCACGCAGAGCTATTGAGATTGGAGCAGCCGACAAAGTATTATCATTAGACCAAATAGGTGAATATATTCATGGCTTGTCATAAATAAAATGAACTATTAAATGATTTTTTGTCTATTTTTAGTCATCTTTTTTAAAATATTGGCTACTTTAGACGATGAAAAAAAATCATTTTAAATATGCAATCAGAAGCTCAAATTAAAGGTCGGTTAAACCGCATGACGTTGATTGGCGTGGGAGTTGGTTTATTATTCCCGTTATCGGCTTATTTTTTCGATTTTCATTTTAAAGGTATTGGCGTTTCGCTATCTAATATTGTGTATCTGCACGAGCATAATTATTATCTGTTTGTACTTGATCTGGTGCCTGTTATAATGTACTTTGTAACAAGATTCTTTGGCAGAAGATTCCTGGTTAATAATGCAGAACACGATAACTATGTAAAGAGATCAAACGATAAAACAGACATATACTACAACTACGTTGTTGACATGACAAAAGGCGATTTTGGAAATCTTAACAACGAAGAAAACGATAAACTTACTAACTCTCTTATTGAGCTCGGAAAGAACCTTAGCAAGGCAAAAGACGAAGAAGAGAAGAGACGTAAAGAAGATGAACAACGTAACTGGGAAGCACAAGGGGTTGCAGATTTTTCTGAAATAGTAAGAAACTATAGCAATAGTATATCTGATCTCTCATATCAGCTAATAAGTAACTTGGTAAAATATACCGATGCCAATCAGGGAGGTGTATATATACTTAACGATGAAGACAAAGCTAACAAATACTTTGTTCTTGAAGGTGCATATGCATATAGTCGTAACAAATATTGCGACAGACAGATTCCTTGGGGCGAAGGATTAATAGGATCGTGTGGTATTGAGAGAAACCGCATATATATTAAAAAGGTGCCAAATACATATATTGATATTACATCTGGTCTCGGACATGCTGTACCTAAAGTACTGCTTATTGTGCCAATGATCTCTAACGATGAGATGCTGGGAGTTATAGAGATAGCTGCATTTGATGAGCTAGAGGAGTACAAGATAAAATTTGTTGAGAAAGTTGCAGAGATTGTCGCATCATCGTTATCAAACGTTAGAATAAATGCAATTACATCGTCGTTGCTTGAAGATTCACAACAACAGCACGAAGCTATGCTTGCTCAAGAAGAGGAGATGCGCCAGAATATGGAAGAACTTCAGGCTACGCAAGAAGAGATGGCAAGACAGAGTAATCAGTTTATAAGTTTCTCTAACTCTGTAAACCATACAATGATCAGAGCCGATTTCTCTATAGAGGGAACTCTACTGTATGCAAATACCAAATTCATAAACAAACTTGGCTACTCACGTGCTGAAGAGGTTGAAGGAAGACACATTACAACATTCCTTGCCGATAAGGACAAGGATTGGTTTAAAACAATATGGCAAGGACTATCTGTTGGTGGTAAACACTTTGAGGGATATATGAAACATATCACTGCAAACGGAACAGACTTGTGGACAATATCAACATACACATGTGTAAGAAATACCGAAGGTGTAGTTGAGAAGATATTATACCTTGCTATTGACGATACAGAACAGAAAAAACTTAGCCTTGACTACAAAGCACAAATTGAGGCATTCTCGCAAATGAATGTTAAAATTGAATTCACTCCTACAGGAGACCTTATCTCTGGTAACGACTACTTTGTTACATGTTTCGGAAAAGAACTTATTGAGAAAACAGATAAAACAATATTTGCCCTGTTTAAAGACTCAGGAGTTAATCTTGACAAAATATGGGACGATATTATAAACGACATACCATTTACAGGTAACTTTAAGGTTATAAACTCTGATAATGTAGAGCGCTGGCTGCGCGGAACAATTACATCTGTAAAGGATATGTACGGAAGTGTATCTAAGGTTCTGTTTATAGCAAACGATACAACCATAGAGAAGCAGATGGAGTTAAGAACAGAGCTTCAGAACCAGAGATTAGAAGAACAGAAAAAGATGTTATCTGAGTCAGAGGTTATACTTAACAAGAAACTTAAAGAGGCTAAAAACGAGATTAAGCTACAATACAAAGAGTTGGAAAAAGCAGGACAACGATTCCAGAAACTACTTGAGAACTCACTTGACGGTATTATTATATTTAAAGGCGATACAGGTATGGTTGAATTCTGTAACAATGCCGCATCTGACATATGGAAATTTGATAAAACTCAGCTGAACAAATCAAATGTAAAAGATCTGTTTGCAGCAGACGATATTAAAAAGTCGGAGTTCCTTGCTACACTTACTGACCCTGTAAAACGTAAAATTGTTGGAAGACGCCTTGAGATTCCTATACTTGATAAAGAGGGTAATAAAAAGGAGTACATTGTACATCTTACAGAAACAAGAGTATCTAAAGAGCTGTCATATACTATGTTTATACAGGATCTCTCTGTTGATTTTTTCTAGAATAAAATACACCCACATAAGAAGGTTGCCCTGTTTAACGGCAACCTTCTCTGTTTTAGTATATATCTAATACAATATTTTGGTATATTGTAGGTTACTAATATTGATACAAAGCGGTACAAAACAGAAAAAAAGAGACCACAAAATAATGAATATACTTCTAAGACAACTGGCACTGATTTTTACACTACTAACACTTTATACATCTGCAATAGCACAACAGAATATTATTAAAGGCAGGGTAACCGATATTAAAGGCAATGCCATACCTATGGTGCAGATAGCAAAGATTAATAGTACAATAGGTTGTATTAGTAACGACGATGGCTACTTTAATCTGGAACTAAAGAAACACCGCGATACAGTTGTTAAAATCATTGTAACATATCTTGGGTATAAAGATGTGTACCGAAACGTAAAGCTTAAAAACGGAAAATACCCATTCCAGAAGATAACCCTTGAGGAAGAGACCTATGAGATTGACAATGTAATTGTATCGGCTCAAAAACGCGATCCATCTACACTGCGTATGGTAAAAATTCAGGGCATTGGCTACTCCCCTATCTCTATAGGAGGAGTTGAGACACTTATAAAAACCCTGCCCGGTGTATCTGCAAGCAACGAACTATCATCGCAATATACAGTTAGAGGAGGTAATTACGACGAAAATCTTATATACATAAATGGCATTGAGGTATACAAACCATTCCTTATACGATCAGGACAACAAGAGGGGCTGAGTGTAATAAATCCGGATCTTGTAAAAAGCGTTGAGTTCTCTGCCGGAGGTTTTAATGCCGGATATGGCGATAAGCTATCATCTGTTCTTGCCATAAAATATAAGAAACCTGAAGATATGCAGGCTGGTGTGTCACTTGGATTGTTAAAATCCAGTGTATATGTAGGAGGAGCCACTCCCAACAAAAAACTGAACGTTATAGCCGGAGGACGATATAAAACAACCCGCTTTCTGCTTGGTACACTTGATACAAAAGGTGAGTATAAACCAAACTTTATTGACGGACAGATATTCGCTGACTACAAACTATCTAACAAGATAAGTATTAACCTGTTTGGTAACTTTGCCTCTACAGAGTTTAACTTTAAACCAAAAGATAGAGAGACCACATTCGGATCACTGAATCAGCAACAGATTCTTAAGATATATTTTGAAGGACAAGAGAAAGATAAATTCGCTACATCGCAGGTAGCCTTGGGATTAAACTGGCGTCCGCAATCTAACCTGAACCTGAGAACATTTGTATCTGGATTCTATACCGACGAATCTGAAACATACGATATTCTAGGACAATACTGGCTGCACGACATGTTTACAGATGAGAATACATCAGGAGCAAACGGTATTGGTTCATATCTGGGGCATGCCAGAAACTATATGAAAGCTAAGGTTCTTGAAATAAAGCACAGAGGTACATACAGCGGAAGCAACTCTACCCTTAGTTGGAATCTGGCATATAAACTGCAAGATTTTGATTATCAAACAAAGGAGTGGAAGATGCTTGACTCTGCCGGATACTCTATCCCCTACTCATCTAACTCTATTGAACTTGAGTACCTTGTTAATAGCAAACAGAAGAGAGAGAACAATATATTTGAAGCGGGACTATCATATATATACAATTTTGAAACAACAAACGGATCTGAGATAAATATAAATGCCGGTGTAAGGGCATCGTACTCATCAATAAATAACGACTACTTTATAAGCCCAAGACTTAGCATTGCATACCTGCCAATATGGAACGAGAATCTTCAGTTCACACTATCAGGAGGATCATACAACCAACATCCGTTCTTTAAAGAGATGGTAGACAGATACGGAAAGTGGAACTCTGATGTGGTATCGCAAAAATCGTGGCATCTGGTATTTGGTAATGCTTACTATTTTAAATGGTGGGGACGACCATTTAAACTAAACAGCGAAATTTACTATAAATACATGTATGATCTTGTTCCGTATAAAATAAATAATGTTCAGGTAATATATGAGGCTCAAAACAGCGCTAAAGGATATGCATACGGTGCCGAAATAAAGCTAAACGGCGAGTTTGTATCTGAGTCAGAATCGTGGGTTAGTGTATCTGTTATGCAGACAAAAGAGGATAGAGAAAACGACTATTGGCTGGATAAGAACAACCAGAAGGTATTTATTGGATACTACCACAGACCTACCGACAGATTATTCAACTTTAGTATGTTCTTTCAGGATTATCTGCCAATGTTACCAACATGGAAGGTTAACCTAACAGCATTCTACGGAACAGGAACACCGCAAAGTGTACCACACTCAGACAGAAACGACAACTACTTCCGCCTGCCCGATTACAAACGTGTTGATGTTGGATTTACCAAGGTATTTAAACAGAAAGGTCAGGTTGATTCAGACTGGAAACTACTTAAAAATATAGATAGCTTCTGGATAAGTGCAGAGGTTCTTAACCTGTTAAATATCAGAAATACCATATCGCACATATGGATAAAATCTGTAAGCTCAGAAACCGGAGAACAAGGATACTATGCTGTACCAAACTACCTTACAGGAAGAATGTTTAATATAAAACTAACCGCAAAGTTTTAACAATATTAAGTGGCAATGAAGATAAACATTGCCACTATTTTTTTTATACCCTCCTTCTACCACAACAGTTATCCCCAAACAAGTTTCAGTATAGATTAAGTAAACAGAAAACATCCATTGCCATATACATTTTGCATCTTTTTATGATACTAAAACCAAAACCAGGCGTGGTTTCAGGTAAAATCAGGCGTGGTTTCAGGTAAAACCAAGCGTGGTTTCGGGTAAAAGCACACGTGGTTTCG
>DKJY01000127.1 GCA_002454955.1 Bacteroidales bacterium UBA6680 | reverse complement strand
AACTTTGAAAAACAAATCCAATCTGACCTTTTCTAAGTCGTGTTCTCTGTAGCTCTTTTAGCTTAGATACATCAGTATTATTAAATATATACTCGCCTGATGTAGGGTTATCTAAAAGACCTATAATGTTTAGTAACGATGATTTTCCGCAACCAGAAGGCCCCATAATTGCGGCAAACTCTCCCTTTTTGATATGAAGATTTACACTATTTATTGCAGTTGTCTCAATCTCTTCTGTTTTGAATACCTTTTTCAGGTTGTTAATCTGGATCATAATATTTTACTTTTATATTTTTACTATTACTCTGTTTACTTAAGAATTAATTTGTCATTATCGCCGAATATCTCATAGCCTGATGTAATGATTTTTTCTCCAGGTTTAAGTCCGCTTACTATTTCGTAGAACATTGGGTTCTGTTTTCCAATGGTTATTTTACGTTTCATTGCACATGATTCATCATCAGACAGAACATATGCCCATTGTCCTCCGGTACTCTGAAAGAAACTACCTCTGGCTATCTGCATGCACTGTTTTGTTTCGCCAAGTTGTAGGTTCATATAGTATGTTTGTCCGGTGCGCATATTTGTAGGTAGTTTACCTCTGAATATCAGGTCTATCTCAAATTGTCCGTCGCGTACCTCCGGATATACCTTAGCTATTCTAAGATTAAATGTATCCTGTTGTCTCTCAAGATAGGAGAATAACCCCTTTTTTACTCTGTCTATATAATGTTCGTTAATTTTCGCCTTTATCTTATATGAGGTTAATACATTTATCTGACCAATTCGTTGTCCCTTATTTATTGATTGTCCTATATCTGCATTTAGCGACCCTAACTGACCATTTACAGGAGCTTTTACATTCAGGTTATCTAATCGTTGACGAACCATTCTGAGGTTAATCTGCATATTCTGAAGGTTCTGATCCATCTGCGATTTCTGATTGCTGCGGAATATTGAATCCTGAACAAGTTTCATATGTATAAGCTCTCGGTCTTTTGTAGCAAGATCATACTCCTCTTTAGCCAATATGTACTCCTCTTTTGATATCAACTCTTGTTCGTATACCGATTTTTTATAGTCGTAATCTCTTTTTAATCTGCCTAATTCGTAGTTTTTTCTTAATAGTTGCTGTTTGTTTACAATCTTCTGTTGCTCCATAGCAATCATTGTATTACGTAGCTCATTTGTGTGGTATGCAAGATTTGATTCGCTATTCATAATACTCAGATTTAGATTACTGTTATGTAATCTGAGTATTACATCTCCTTTACTTACCATTGTTCCTTCTTCAAGGTATATCTTTTCTACTTTACCACCTTCTTCAACATCAAGAAATACTGTTGATATAGGTTCAACGCGTCCCATTATTCGTATAAAATCATCAAATCTCCCGTTGAATACCTCCTCAATAATTAGTCTTTCTTTTTCAACAGTGAGCTTTGATGTATTATCCCTGAATATCAGATAACCGGCAACAGTAAGTATAATTGCTCCTCCAATTATGAATTTGCGATATCTCTTTTTTATGAATCTTTTGTCCTCTATAATTCTGTCCATAGTATTATTGTGTTTCTTTTTTCTGTAGTTATATTTTTGCTATAACATTTTACCTGTTATATAGTATCTTATTGTTGCTCCTTTAAGAAATAACTGAATACGTGTGCGTAATACCTCTGATTTTGCTTTGGCAAGACTATTTTTTGATTCGTAATAATCCATCAGACTTATAATTCCTTTATCTTTCTTTTTTTGTGCTGCGGTAAATGCCAGTTTTTGTGTTTCTGAGTATTCAACCGTTGATATATATTCCTGATTAGTAGCAATAAGTGTCATATGAGCTTCGGCAATTTCATACTCAAGCATCTTTAATCTGTCTTGCATATCAAGACTTTGTTGTTTATACTGTATTTTGGCCTGTTTAACACTATTTCTTGAGCTCAGAATACTAAAAACAGGTATGCTAAGTGTTACACCAAAGTTAGATCGTCTGTTGTTACTAATCTGATCATTAAAAGGTATTGTTTTTCCAACACCGTCAACGGTTGTTTCATAATATCCACTGTTTATATTGTAGTATGCAGATAGTACAGGCATAAGTTCCGATGATCTTATACTAATCTGTTTTTTTGCAGCCATTAACTTATTGTTTAGTGACTTAATTTCTGGCAGATTCTCTTTTGCACTATTAAAGATACCTGTAGTATCAACAGTGTTAATTTTGCCTTTACCTAATGATTTTATATTAAGAGAACTATCAATAGGATAGTGCATCATCTGTTTTAGTTTTAGTATAGATAGTTTAGCCATATCGTTATACAACATTTTTTTATGTTTATCGGCTGCAAGTCTTGCTTTAGCTTCATATATATCTGTTTTGGCTGCTTTACCAAACTTATACATCTCCTCTTTTTTCTTTAATTCGCGTTCTGAGAGTGTATATTGTTCACTATGAATTTTTGCAAGCCCCTTATTTAGCAACGCTTCACCATATAACTCAAGAATATTGTATGTTAGATCATTTTTAGCTTTATCTATATTGTTTGAGGTTGATTTTAGTATATACTTTTGATATGCAACTCTGTTATGTTTTCTGAAACCATTAAAAAGAACTAATGATGTGTTTAGAGCATAACTGTTTGAGAAATATTGTTTATCTGTAATATCATTTGTTTCAGGGTCTATACTCCTTCCTTTGTTAACCTCGTATTGTCCGCGTATATTTGCTTGTGGCAGATAGTTCAGGTACTGATTATTGTATTCCAGTTTTTGCTTTTTTACATTAAGCTTTTCCTTAATAAATTTAATGTTGTGCTCAATTGCATAATCTACACACTGTTTGTAATTAAGTGTATCTTGTGCCGATACAATTCTTGTGGTAAATATTAGTGCAATTGCAGTATAACTTATGTGCTTTATCATATTGTGTTAAATTTTGTTTTCTTACCGCAATGGGAGTGCCACTGTTTTTACAATATTGATTAATAGTGTTATATGTGGAGTTAGGATGTATTAAAGTGTAAAAAAATAATACAATAAAGTGTAAAAAAATTTTACACAAAGGTTTTGTTTCTCTATTTTGTATAAGTTTGCTTATGTAACACTATTAATTAAGAGATTAATGGAGAGAGCCAATATACTTATTGTTGATGATAATAAAAGCGCGCTTAGTGCGCTACGCATATTCTTACAGTTTGAGTTTAATACTGTTGAGACACTAACAAATCCAAATGTTATTCCGCAAAAGCTAAATGAACAGAGTTTTGATGTTGTTCTGCTTGATATGAATTTTACAGTTGGGGTTAATACCGGAACAGAGGGATTGTTTTGGTTGCGGGAGATAAAAAAGATATCGCCCGATACCGAGGTTGTTCCTATTACAGCCTATGGCGATGTTGAGTTGGCTGTAAAAGCTCTAAAATTAGGGGCAACAGACTTTGTTCTTAAGCCATGGGAGAATGAGAAGTTATTGGCAACAATAAAATCGGCATGCAGACACAGGCGTTCGCAACAGAAGATAAGCGAGTTGAAGAGTAGAGAGAGCTCTTTAAAGAGAGAATTAAATTCTGAAGATAGTATTATTGTAGGAGAATCAGTGCAGATAAGAGCTGTTCAGCGCCTTATATCAAAGGTTGCAGGAACAGATGCAAATATACTTATAACCGGAGAGAACGGTACAGGAAAGGAGTTGGTTGCAAGAGAGATACATAGACAATCCGTAAGAGCTGAGGAATTGCTTGTTAGTGTTGATATGGGAGCTATTCCTGAAACACTGTTTGAGAGTGAGTTGTTTGGTCATAAAAAGGGAGCCTTTACTGATGCACGTGAGGACAGGACAGGCAAGTTTCAGTTAGCGCATAAGGGTTCTCTGTTTCTGGATGAAATTGGAAATCTTCCGCTTACATTACAATCTAAACTATTGGCTGTTTTGCAAAACAGAGAAGTTATTCCTATTGGTTCAAATGAGAAAATACCTGTTGATATAAGATTAATAAGTGCAACAAATTCTGATATGCTTGGTATGGTTTCAGAGAATAGATTCAGAGAAGATCTACTATACAGATTAAATACAATACAGATAGAGATTCCACCGTTGCGTGATCGTGGTGATGATATAGAACTTTTAGCAACACATTTTCTGAAAATATTTGAGAAAAAGTATAATAAAACAAGGCTTAAACTAGGTGTGAGAGCCGTTTCTAAATTAAAGAAACATACATGGCCTGGAAATGTGCGAGAGTTACAACATACAATAGAGAAGGCTGTTATTTTGTGCGAATCAGATGTTCTTTCGCCTGATGATTTTATTTTTAGTTTGCATGCAAAAATTATTCATGACGAGCCAGAAAGTCTTGAAGAGATGGAGCGTAGGATGATTGAATCGGCACTTGATAAGTGTAGTGGTAATTTATCTGCTGCAGCTCAGCAACTTGGTGTTACTCGTCAGACACTATATAATAAAATTAAGAAGTATGATATTTAAAAATGTTGCTCTTACAATAGTAATAAGACTTATAATATTTGCTGTTACAACCGTACTGTTTGTTTACTCTTTTGAATCGGAGATATGGTACTATATATCAACATTTATAGCTGTAATATTAGCTGTAGAGATATACGATATTGTGTATTTCTTTAACGGAATAAACAGAAAGTTATCGTACTTTTTTGATGCAGTTCGTAATGAGGATACTACGCTTGTGTTTCCAGAGAATATAGGAAGTAAATCGCTAAAAAGATTACACAAGAGTATGAATAATCTGAATAGGTTAATCTCTGATATTAAGATGGAGAATGAGAGTAGCGAACGTTTTCTTTATGAGCTGATAAATCATTCAAAAACCGGATTAATGTCGGTTGATAGTTACGGATATATTCAGAATATAAATACAGCAGCTAAAAACTATTTGGGGGTAGATAATGAAATTAATATTCATATATTACAACAGGTTAATCCTAAGTTGTTTGAAGTTTTGAGCTCTGTTAAGCCAAATGAACGAAAAAGTGTGAAGATGATTACAGATAGCGATGTTAAGCATCTGGTTGTGCAGACATCGGTTCTTAAATTTAAGGATATTGAATACAGACTTTTCTCTATTCAGGATATTAAGAAAGAGATAGATGAAAATGAACTTGATTCATATCAGAAACTAATTAGAGTTATGACTCATGAGATAATGAATTCAATAGCTCCAATAACATCGTTAAGTAATACGCTTAGCAGATTCTTTATCAATAACGGTGTGGCAAAAACACCAGATGAATTGTCTGAGCTTGTGGTTACAAATACTATTGACGGCCTTGCAATTATAGAGGAGCAGGGTAAAGCCCTTAAGCACTTTGTTGAGAATTATAGAAAAATGACGAAGATTCCGCAACCAAAGTATAGTACAATAGTTGTTAAGGATTGGTTAAACTCGTTTGCCCTTCTGTATAAGGGCGAAATGGAAGAGTATAATATAAAGTTCAGGGTTGCGGTGGATAATCTTTTTATCGATATGATAACGGATGATAAGTTGCTTAATCAGGTTGTTATAAATATAATTAAGAATGCAATGAGTGCTGTTGAGAACTGCGATATTAAGGAGATAAGTATGTTACTTGAGATTGATAAAGAGGGTAATAAGATAATCCGAGTGATAGATAGCGGATGTGGAATTGCTCCTGATTTAATGGATAAGATTTTTATACCATTCTTTACAACAAAAGATAATGGTGATGGTATTGGTTTAAGTTTATCGCGTCAGATAATAAAGAAGTTAAAGGGTACATTTACAGTGCGATCTAAAAGAGGAGTGGGAACAGAGGTAATTATTACGTTATAAAAAATGGTTTACTATTATTGATCAACTTAATATTAGTTGTAAGTTTGCAACAATATTAAAAGGATACCTTGGGGTATTCTTAGTTAGTTTTATATTAACAGAATTGCTTTATATGGATTTACTAAATTTTGCATTAACAACTTTTACTGCATTCTTTGCAATAATGAACCCTATAGCTAATATGCCTATATTTTTGGGGTTGACTAAAGATCGTACAGATAAGGAGAAGCGTAAGATATCGTTTATTGCTGTTGTTACTGCATTCTTTATAGGGTTAGCCTTTATTCTATTTGGAACATATATATTTAAAATGTTCGGACTTACAGTTCCTGCGTTTAAGATAGCCGGAGGTATACTTATATTCTATGTTGGCTTTGAGATGTTACAGTCAAAGAAATCAGATATTCATGGTCACGACAGTGCTGCTGAAGATAGTTATAGTATATCTGTTTCGCCACTTGCAATTCCTATTCTGGCAGGTCCTGGTACATTGGTTACTGCAATGAATGCATCAAGTCATGCTACGTTGTTGCATGCATCAGTAGTTGTGGTATGCTTTGCACTTATTCTATTTATTACACATTTAGCATTTGTATATAGTGGTATAATTGTTAAGTATATGGGACAGAATATTATAAAGGTAATAGGTAAAATAATGGGACTTATATTGTCAATTATAGGTGTAAATATGGTTATTGAGGGTGTTAAAATAGCCTTTGGTTTATAATGGTCTTAACATAAAGTAACAGCTATTGATAAACAATTACATATAGTGTAGTTGTATTTTTAATTCATTTTAGTAATTTCGTGTTCATAAAGGAGATGGAGTTCTCCTATTTAACCGCCAAAGGGCTGATGACTCCTGTGTATTTTTAATTTTATATGCAGAAGTAGTATGTCAATAAATGATTTCAAGTTATCCGTTTTACGCTTTAGAAGAGTATTACTCGCTAAACAACCAGCATTAATAACAATAGTTGAGTGGTCTGTAATATGTATTATTATATCGGTATGTGTAGGGTTGTGTAGTGCCCTATTTTTATCGTCTCTTGAGTTTGCAACAGAATTGCGAGAGAATAATATATATATGATTGCTTTATTACCAGTTGCAGGACTTGTGATTGGTTATGTATTTCATAAGTGGGGAAATGATATAAATGCAGGTAACAATCTTATAATAGAGAATATACATAAACCAAAGAAGATTATACCTTTCAGGATGGCTCCGTTTATTCTTGGAGGAACAGTTCTTACTCATTTGTTTGGAGGATCTGCTGGTAGAGAGGGTACCGCTATACAGATGGGGGCAGCAATATCTGATCAGTTTACAAAACTATTTCGTTTGAGTAAACGTAATAGGCAACTTATTCTCATATCCGGAATGAGTGCTGGATTTGGTTCTGTTTTCGGAACACCTTTGGCAGGTGCTATTTTTGGCCTGGAGGTTTATCATATTGGCAAGATGAGGTATAATGCAATATACCCGGCGTTTTTATCATCGATATTGGCAGATTATGTAACTAAAAGTTTTGGTATTGGTCATTCTCATTATATAGTAAGTATTATACCTGATATAACAATAGAGTCGGTATTTGCTACTGTATTGGCAGGAGTGCTATTTGGTATAGTGGCTCTATTATTTTCAAAAACAACAAATTATATTAACAAACTGAGTAAAAAGTTTGTTAGGCAACCATATATGAGACCCTTTTGGGGAGGTATAGTGGTTGTTATTATTGTAACTATATTAGGTACAACAAAATATATAGGTTTAGGAGTGCCAACTATTGTAGAGTCATTTAATATACAGCAGCCTGGTTATGGGTTTGCATTAAAGCTTATACTTACTGCAATAACTCTGGGTTTTGGATTTAAAGGAGGAGAGGTTACTCCACTGTTCTTTATTGGAGCAACGCTTGGTAGTGCATTATCTGTATACTTTCCACTTCCAGTAGGACTTATGGCTGGAATGGGTTTTGTCGCTGTTTTTGCCGGTGCTTCAAATGCACCGCTTGCATCAAGTGTTATGGCTATTGAGATGTTTGGTGTAGAAACAGGTCCTTATGTTGCAATGGCTTGTGTTGTTTCGTACCTTATATCTGGGCATAGTAGTATATATAGTTCTCAGATTATTGGTGAACCTAAATCTATTCTCAAACTAAAAGATAAAGGCAAATCTATTACAGATATTTGATATTTGTCAGGTTTTATTTTTAAAATACTATAGTTAGTTTTTGTGCCGTGATAATTTATATTTGTTAATCATAACAAAATATAAATGAGATGAGACTTGTATATACCGATGATAGTATTGGATCAAGATTTGAGATAACTGATGATAGTGATTTTATTAAATCTGAGAAGCTTCTGAATGATACCTACTATAAAATAATATATAATAGAGGTAATAAGGTACAATTACTGATAGATAATATACCTGTAGAACTAATGACTGATCAACTTCTGTTTCTTACTCCTTTCCAGAACCTGAAGTTACAAGGTATAGATAACAATATTGTACTCTATAAATTTAATAGTGAATTCTACTGTATTCAACAGCATGATAATGAGGTTTCATGCATAGGTTTTCTATTTTATGGTACATCACAAGTTAATATTATAACAATATATAATGAGGATAAAAGAAGTTATAAGAATCTGTTTTATATGTTTATTGAGGAGTTTGGTAACAGAGATAATATACAGGGTGAGATGCTTACGGTACTTTTAAAACGTTTTATTATCAAATGTACCAGAATAGCCCGTAAACAATTAGTTAATATTGTTGAGATTAATCCTGAATTTGATATTGTAAGGCAATTTAATCTGTTAGTTGAACTTAATTATAAAAAGCTGCGAAAACTTAATGATTACGCAGAGCTACTAAATAAATCACCAAAGACATTGGCAAATTTATTCTCTAAATACTCATTAAAGTCGCCAGGAAAGATTATTAGATCAAGAATACTATTAGAAATAAAAAGGCTTATGTTGTATTCATATATGACTGATAAAGAGATCTCATTTGATCTGGGCTTTGAATCTCCTTCTAATTTTAGCAGGTTTGTTAAAAATGAAACAGGTGTATCGCCAAGTATATTTAGGAACGGATTGACTGATTAGTAATATAGTATGTTTTTACGGGAAAAAACGATATGATTACAGGAGAAAATGATATCGGGTTTTTGTAAGGTATATTTATTTTTGCATAAATCAGTATCGGAAAATTGATACTTCAGGTGGTTGTTTATTGTTAAATACAGATTATATTGATCTTATCTGAAAGGTATTTAGGCGCTAGTTAAGGTTTTTGTGTAGCTACTTTTATAAATCATAAAGTGTTTAATTATAGTTCTCCGGTTCTGATTTTTCTACTTATGTTCCCATACTTGTATTATTCAATTTAAAAAAGTAAGTAATGGTTATATATAGATTCTTATCTTAGCGGTGAGTGATTGTTGAATATATTGATTTTGTATAGAAAACATAGATAATATGACGAATATATAAGTAGCGTTGTAAGGAATAGTTTTTTGTTGCGACTATTGATTAAATTTTATGAACTTGAGAAATAAAAAATAGAAAGATGAGAAATTTAGTATTGTTATTGTTTTTAATTACGACTATATCTGTTAGTGCACAGGTATTGGATAATCCAGAGAATATTAATCCTCTTGAAACAGGAGAAAAAATGCCTGATGTTAGTATTAAAGATCTTGAGAATAATAGTGTAATGATACATGATATTGTATCTAAGGGATCTTCTATATTTCTTTTTTATAGAGGTGGTTGGTGCCCTTATTGTACAAAACACTTGTCAGATATTGCTTCTGTTGAGAGTAAAATTAAGGAGATGGGATACACTATTATAGCAATAAGCCCAGATTCACCCGATAAGATGAAAGCAACACTTGAAAAAACGGAACTTACATATAATCTATATTCTGATAGTGATGGTAAATTAATTAAGGCTATGGGTATTGCATTTAAAGTATCAGATGGGTATAAAAAACTTCTTGATGAACATTCGGATGGAATTAATGAAGGTCTATTACCTGTTCCTGCTCTTTATGTTGTTGATAATAAAGGAAATGTTAAATATCGCTTTCTGAGTCCTGACTATAAATTGCGAATATCGTCGGAGACTTTATTAAAGGAGTTAGAGAAACTTAATTAATATATGAGAGACTGGTAGTTTATCCTTTAGTTTTTAAAAGGGAATAAAGTTCTAAAAAGGGTTTATACAGTTTCTTAATTATCTGAAGATAGTTTATGGATAGCTATTATGGTGAGATCAGTGCTTTATTAACAGCACTGTTCTGGACTGTTACTGCAGTGGCTTTTGAATCAGCAGGTAAGAGGGTTGGTTCATTATCAGTAAATCTAATAAGGTTGGTAATTGGATTTTTGTTTCTGAGTGTATATACATCTGTATCACGTGGATATTTTCTGCCACTGGATGCCGGCTTTTATGAATGGAAGTGGCTTTTTATATCTGGTCTTATTGGTTTTGTATTAGGTGATTTGTGTCTGTTTAGTGCATATGTACGTATTGGTGCAAGAGTATCTATGCTTATAATGTCACTTGCTCCTCCTGTTGCAGCACTAATAGGATATATATTTCTTGGTGAAATAATGACTATAATGCAGATTGTTGCTATGGTTGTTATTATTATTGGAATATCCCTTGTTATATTAAAGAGAGACAGAAGCTTAGAGAAGAAGATAAAATTTACATATCCTGCAGTAGGCTTATTGTTAGCATTTATTGGTGCATTAGGGCAGGCATTAGGACTTGTTTTATCTAAATATGGTATGAATGATTATGATGCATTTTCTGCAACCCAAATACGTGTTATTGCTGGTATAATGGGCTTTTCTGTGATATTCTTTTTTATAGGACGATGGAGAAATGTATTTAATGCAGTTAGGAATATCCCTGCACTTAAACGTATAACTATTGGAGCTATATTCGGCCCTTTTCTAGGAGTATCTTTTTCATTAATTGCTATTAAATATACATCAACAGGTGTTGCATCATCATTAATGGCAATAGTTCCGGTACTTATAATTTTACCATCTGTACATATTTTTAAAGAGCGTGTTACTGTTGCAGAGATTATCGGAGCAGTTATTACTGTAGGTGGGGTAGTGTTGTTTTTTATTTAAAAATTGCCCCACCGGGCGGTGGGGACTTACCTAAATACTAATATAAACGAATTCCCGTAAGGGAATTTTTTTGGCCTATGCTTGCTTAAAGGCTACTTTCATAAATTCTATGCTACAAAGTTAAACTCTTATTCTAATGAATAGCGGTTGATGAGTCTATATTTTTTGTGGTTTTTGTGAATGGTACTATATTCTTAATAAGTGGTAGTCTCTTTAATTAATAAGATCTGTGAATTGATTAAGTCTGCTAGAATTATCAAATATTTCTTGTTATTTTAGTATTATATTCAAATGTTTTTTGTTAAATGATCTGAATGAACAGAGATATTCTATATTCTGAGCTAAAGCCTAGTATTGAGTTACAAAATTATATAAAAACCTATTGGTATTATGAGAATAGAAGTTCTGATAATATGAACTATACAATTTTGCCAGATGCTTGTTTTGATATACTGTTTTATTTCTCAGTAAATGGTTTTGAAAAAGTATATATAACAGGATTGTGGATGAAACCAGTAGATGTTTGCATGGACAAAGGAGTGCGTGTTTTGGCAATTAGATTTAAACCTATGGCTGCAGAGTGTATTTTTAACGAGTCATTAGCAGAGGTTATTAATAGTTCGTTTGATGGAAAAGAACTTATAAATAGAATAGGTGTTGATATACAAGACATATCTTCTATTGAAGATTTAAGAAATATTACACATAAGCGGATGTCATATATTGCTAAGAATGCTGTAAGAGATAGCAGGAAAATGAAATTATTTGACTGTATAGAGAAGTATAAAGGCAATGTGTCGGTAGGTATTCTATCAGATTATTCTGGATGGTCCAGTAGACAGATTAACCGATATTTTAATAAATGGTTTGGTATTAATCTGAAACAGTATTGTTCTATATATATGATTAAACAGTGCTATCATATGCTTAACAGGAATAAATTTTTACCACCTGAAGGATATTATGATCAATCACACTATATACGTAATATAAAGAAATTTACAGGCGCTACACCAAAACAAATAATATCTGATACAGATGGTAGATTTTTTCAAGTAGAAACGGAACAGCAGTAAAACTAGCTGTATTGTTATTATAGGCCTACATTACTTCTAAAATCACTATAACGTCGTCTTGATATAGGAACCAGACTATTATCATTCATAATAAGCATATTTGTTTCTGTACTGTATTTGTTAATATAGGTTGTGTTAACAATATGCGACCTGTGTGCTCTGAAGAACATATCAGAATTTAATATCTTTAATAACTCTTTTATTGTTTTTGTAATAAGTATTTCGGTCATATCAGACGTGTATATTGTTGAGTATGCGCCATCAGCCTCAACTCTTACTATATCTTCAGGAGCAATAAAATTTATACCTTTATTGGTAGATATCTTAATCTTTTTGTGATCCTCCTTTTTTAACTTTTCAATCAGTTCTTTTTGTACTCTACTTGTTTCGTTGTTATTATTAATTCTGTCTTCGGCAATCTTAAGTGCGTTATTGACTTCTGATATATTTATGGGTTTTAAAATATAATCAAGAGCATTTTTTTTTATAGCCTTTATTGCATACTGCTCATAGGCAGTAACGAATATTGTCTGAAAATTTATGTCAGGAATCTGATCCAGAATGTCAAACCCGTTTAATACAGGCATTTCTATATCCATAAATACTATATCTGGTTTGTTTTCTACTATAGTGTTTACAGCTTCAATCGGATTATTTATTTTTGCAATAATATTGTACTGTTCACCACTAAGCTTAATAATCTCTTCCAAAGCTTCAATAGCATTTATCTCATCATCTACGATAACTATATTATAACTCATACTTATTTATTTCAATAATAATTGAAACTATTGTTCCGGAAGGTTTATTGTTTTTGTCAACTGTATCTTCTGTAGTAATACTAACGTTTCTTCTGTGTAGCTCTTTGAGCAAAGATAACCTTTTTTTTGTGATATTAGTGCCGTATGATGTGTGCCCGTTTATATTTTGCGCCTTAATCTTATTTGCGGTACTGCGTCCAATACCGTTATCTATTACCTGTATGTGTATTTTGTTATTGTCGTTTACAATATTAATTGTCAGATATCCACTATCACTTTTTAACCTTAATCCATGATGTATAGCATTTTCAACATATGGCTGTATTATAAGAGGAGGAACCATTAATTTGTCTAAATTAATATTGTCATCTATATTAAGATTATATTCAAAGCTATTGTCAAACCTCATTAACTCCATCTCAATATATAGTTTAAGTGCCATAATCTCTTCTGATAACTTAATAAGTGGCGACTCTGAATTTGTCAAAATCCTACGCATTAAAGAGCCAAACTTTGAGAGATAATCACTTGATTTTGATTTGTCATTTTTTAGGATGTAATTTTGAACAGAGTTAAGGGAATTATATAGAAAATGAGGATTCATTTGTGCACTGAGAGCTTTTTGTCTGTAGTAATTTAGCTGTTTTTCAAGATTATCAGCCTTACGGGCTTCTCGTAATTTTATATAGAATATAATCCAGACAATTGTTGTTATAATTATTGTTGCAGAAATAGCTATCAATATAAAGAATATAGGAGTTCTGTAATATGGTTTCTCAATGATTATTGATACCTCGGCAGCTTTACTGCTTTCAATACCAGAATTATTTACTGCTATAACCTGAAATGTGAAATTTCCGTATGAAAGAAATGGGTACTGAATATACGTACTTGTTGTCTCTTTCCATTTGTTACTTACACCTTTCAGACGGTATTTATATTTTAGAAGTTTCTCTCTTTTGTAGTTTAAACCAATGAATGATATTTCTATATTATTTTTTTTATAAGGAATAATATATTGTTTTTTAACCACTGTATCACTATTCATTATCTTAACCCCTTTAATATATATTGGTGGGGGCGTACTGTTTATCTCACATAGATCTGTCCTTAGAACTGATAACCCATTTCCTGTACCTATATATGCTTTATTCTTATATATCTCAATCTCTAAAATCTGGTTTGATGAAAGCCCATCTTCTTTAGAGAAAACATCATTGTTAATTATACATAACTCTTTTTGGTTAAACTTAATTCTGTTTAGTCCATTGTTTGTGGCAATCCATAATGTGTCGTTAATGCTCTTTATTGATTTTATGCAATTATCGGCTAAACCTGTTTTTGTATTTAAAACAGTATCCTTCTTCTTATTAAATACAATTAGCCCGGAGTTTTTTGTTCCTGCGTAGATATTTCCAATATTATCTTTTTCAAGAGCAATAATATTTCTGTCTTTTACTTTGATTTTGTTTACGGATGAGAAGGTATTATTATTTATGTTATGTATCAAAAGCCCGGATCTGGTACCTATATAGTAAATGCTGTCAGAATATTGTATTACACTATTTACTTTGCCAATATTCCTTGACAGATCATTTGAGTTAAAATTATCTCTGTTTATTGATGTAATCTTTTGATTGTAAAGCAAAAAATTATTTTTCAAGGGTATTGCTTCATAGAATATTGTGTTTTTTCTTTTTAATATTTGATTATCTCTAATAAAAGAGGTCATCATATCATTACCATATGAGCTTAAAATAAGAGTTTCTCCTACGCTTTTAATAAGTCTATACTGTTTGTGGTGTTTATGATTATAGTTAGATACTGAGTATGATGTATCTTTATATATATAAAGATCAGAATGATTTCCTGCAAAATATATTATGCCATTGTGTGCTTCAACCTGACTTATTGATTTTGCTTTCAGATTGTCCAGATTAGTAATTGATTTGATCATTAACGAGGGATAATAGAATATTCCATCATTGAGTGTTGAGAACCAGTATCCTCCTTCTGAATCGTTTAATACTGATGTGACCGTTTTATGATGTAAAAGGTGTAAATCATATTTATTTAATAGCGTATCGCTATATACTTTTATACCATTCCATATATTTGATATCCATATTCTTCCGTTATTGTCAGTTGAAGCCCATATTTGTTCTGTTTTTGTTGTCTTGTTTTTAATGATTTTGTTATCATTTATAATAATTGAGTTATTTGCAAAGGAGAATATGTAGCCACTCTTAAATGGTAAACATGATATCTTTATTTTTCCGTTATTGTTTAAGTGTCCGGTGTATAATGATGTAATTTCAGATCCATTATCTATATATATTGAATCAAGAGTATTCATATGCGATGAAAATACAGCTTTATTAGTGCTTAACCTGACAATGTTCAGAAATCTGTTTTTGTACTTTAGCTCAGATATTTCTCCTTTATTATCAATCTTTATTACCGGTTTATAGTAAAATGATATATATATATTATCATTAATATCAACATAGAAACTCTGTTTTACAGGTGTGGTTGAATTACTTGTATAATCACTTATTTTCTTGTTATATCTGTATTTATGTATTCTGTTGTTTTCATACCACGACAGTTTTCCCATAAGCGATATAAACCATATTCTACCCTTATAATCTTCATATATCTCAAGAATTGTATTTTCCGGTAAACCATTGTCTGCATTATAGTTAATAAATTTATACCCATCGTATCTGCTAACACCTTGGTCGTGAGCAATCCATATAAATCCTTTTTGATCTTGTATTATTTGGAATGTTTCATTTGTTGGAAGCCCGCTTTCTGTATTGTATGTTTTGTATGTATAATCCTGCGCATAGATAGGGTAGAGTAGGGCTATCTCTAATATAATTATAAGATACAATATTCTTTTGCAGTGTTTCATTTACTATTGTAGTTAACCTATTGGGATAATAACATACAATAATAGTAGTAATGTGACTAGTTTCATAGGGTTTGTTATAATATATCGTGATTTGACAGTAAAATATGTTCATAATTATTTTGAACACTCGGCATAATACTGTATATTGCATAGGTATTAATACCTATACAATTTTTAATAACATTTTGATTTGATATATGAAGGAGCATGAGATAGTAACTTAAAATACATAACTGTTTATAGCAGTGTATTAATTATTTAGAGAGAGACCACAATGTTTTAAATTACTTATTTAAGTTAAGAAAGCGACTTTGAGCATGAAAGTGTATTAGACAATTTGATAAATGTAATTAGCTATATTAAGTTACTGATGAAAAGACACTTGCGTATTAGTGTCAACTAACCTGAGTAATACAGGTTTTTCATAAATGTTCTGGGGTTTACGGCGAGAGTTCTTCTCGCCGTTTTTTGTCAAATACATTGTCATTACTGTTATACAGATATAATTGTTAAATCTTTGCATATGAATTGTAATTTGAAAAGATTCCTATTTTTACAATAAATATTTTGTTTTTATTAGTACAAATATTATCTTGCATGGGTATTTTTAACTATGAATAGTTAATAAATGCAGTAGTTATTATAAAATAAGAAATTAAAGATACGGCGCTTGCATATTAGTG
>DKJY01000170.1 GCA_002454955.1 Bacteroidales bacterium UBA6680 | reverse complement strand
GGAGATGTTTCTTAAACACAATACTGTTACCGGCGAGCTGATATATGCACCATTAGGCGACTCTGATGATAAAACTGATTATTTGTGGCAATTTAATTTTGTCGGTAATTCATCAATACTTATATCACCAAAGAACTCAGCAGATAAAGCTTTGTTAGTAAATAATGGTAATCTTGGTATAAGTGAACTAAAAGGGGCAAATAATCAACCTGCTTCAGCAAGCAATAATGTTGCAGACAAGTTTACATTTAAATTAGAGTTTATAAAAAATGTTCTATAAATATAAGTTTTAACAATGTGCATTAAGTGCTTGACTTAAGCATAATTTGTGCATGATAAAACTATAGTTTTATATTAAATAGTTCTAAAATCAACAGAGATAATTATCCATAAAGATCATCATTTGCAGTGTGATTGATATATCTCTGTATAAAAAGAATATATATGCAATATATAAAGAGAGTAACTATACAGTTGCTGTTTCTCTGTGTCTTTTTCAGCGTTTTGAATGCTGCACAAGATAAGAAACCTGCTGTATTACAGATAAAAGGAAATAACGGCTTTGTCAGTTATTACGATACAAATACCAAGCTATCAGGTAATATACTTGATAAAGGTCAGGTAGGAGCTGCTACAGTTGAGTTCTGGGCAAGAGCAGTTCCGGGTAATAATAAAACACTATACAATACATGGCAACTTACTAATCTTCAAAAAGCATCTAAAAGATTCGCTATACAGATTAGTAATAATGCTATATCAGTTAATTTGGGTAGTGCAACCACAACAGTTAACCTCATAAATGAGAATCGTCTGGTTAGCAATGTGTGGTATCATTTTGCACTTGTGTTTAATAAGCCGGGTAGAACCATTAAGGTATATATTAATGGCAAAGAGAGAGCTCAGATACCATATAATATGGTAATTAGTAATAATCTATACATTACTACAGGAGCTGAACATCACCTGTTTATTGCTGAATACAGAGCCTGGAAAAAGGAGAGATCACGTAAACAGATAGGACTAACACAATACAGATCACTTTATAATGATCCGAATCATACTTTAGAAGAGTTCTACAATAATGGACTTGAGATATCGTATTCTCATACAACTGATGTTCAGCCTGCAGCTATTAACCATCTGCCTGAATTACTCTCAAATATATGGGAGAACTCACTAAAGGTTCTTAATAAAGATGATATTGCTGTAAATCATTCAAAATTTACATCCAGATACTCAAACAAAGATCTTATAATGCTAAGGTCAGATGTTGACCACCCGGTGATATCACTATCAAAAATACTACTTATAGCATCAGATGGAAATGGTAAAAGTTATCCGGGTGCAGGAGGTAATTTTGGAATTGGGTTAAAGTGGCCACATATAAAGAATACAAAGGCCTATATCATTAAAAGGAAGAATATTGCCGTTGTTGGACAAACCAGTTCAGAGATTCATAGAATTGATAACCTGAATAACAGAACAATATCAGAGTATATAACTTACTACGATAAAGATATACTACCAGACGAGTTATATCAGTATCAGGTTATACCTGTTTGGAAAGATAATACAACAGGCAGCGCAGGTATGGATATAGGTTTTGTCTCATCAAATGGCCAGATAAGTGGTGCTTTGCAGACTGCTCAGCAGGTATCTGTACAGGATGTAAAGATAAAAGCAAAACCTGCAAATAAAGCAATACTGCCTGGTAGTGCTCTGGAATTCAGATCAGGTGCTTCGCCAATTAATGTAGAGAATGTAGATATATTTCGTAATGCAGGAAACACCGGAACCATTGAATTTTGGTATCGTACACCTGTAGCAGGATCAGGAGATAATACAATCTTCAGACTGGGTACACAGCATATAGTTGTTAATGGCAATACAATAAAAGTGGAGCTTAACGGAGCCGATTATATTACCGGAACAAAAACCGATGATAATAAGTGGCACCACTATGCATTTACATATGGTAAAGACGGAGCAAAGTTATATGAAGATGGCAGACCAATAAGTGGAGCAAGCACTGATGTACCTTATAGTCTTGATTTGAATACTGTTTCGTACTATTCATTTAACCATGGGGTAAATATTACATATCAGATAGATGAGATACGTATATGGAAAATGAAGAGAACAGATGCTCAGATATTCAGATATAAGGATCATATGATTGGCGATTATAATAATAAATTAACGGCATATTATCGTCTTAACCTTAAAGATGCAAATACAATATATAATATTGCATCCGAAACAATCGGATCTCTTCAGGGGATAAGTAAATCATCATTAATATACCTTAATGCTAATCAACAACCTGAATTGTCATATGCTGTATTCTCTGATGCAAATGGTCAGTATAAGTTTACAACGCTTAACTCATCAGTTAACAGTTATGTTATAACGCCGGTTAAACCTAATCATGAGTTTAGCCCTGATAAAAAGGTTATACCAGTTAAAAGAACACTGCAACCTGCTGAAAAAACGGCAAACTTTACAGATATATCAGCACTGCAAGTGTCCGGTCAGATAATGTATAAGGTGTCTGACAGTAATGTTGATGAAGGGTATCAACTATATCCTGTTTTGCAAGGTACAGAACTAATGATTGATGGTGTAAAGGTTACAAGTACCGATAAAAACTCAAAGGTTAAAACAGATGCAAAGGGTGTATTTGCTGTAACATCACCATTAGGACGACATAAATTTCAGGTTGCTGAAAATAGCTCACAATCTTCATCATCAGGAGGATCAGCAGTTGACAGATACTCAATAGATTTTAAAGGTATGGCTGCATCAGAAAAAGATGGTGTACCATCGTATGCAGAATCTGTAAGGGCTATTAACTCAAATGGTAAATCATTTACATGGTCACTTTTTATTAAGCCCGATATTTCAGCAAATCCTGATAAACCTATTCCTGCAAATCAAACACTGTTGCATTGGAGAGATATATTACTGCAACTGCATAACAATAAAACCTTAAAACTATTAATAAATGGAAATGAGGTGTTAAACTCAATTGTTGCAGAGAGTCCTAAATACACATTTGTTGCTATTTCTGTTAACCCATTGAATAACACTATAGCGTTAAAGGTTAATGATAGCTATAAAACAGCACCATTCCCAGCTCAATACAGACCAAATATAAATGCTAAGTTTTATATTGGTGCAGAAAAAGAGAGTGGTAAAGATAAATTTAAACACTTCTCATGTGTAAACATGGATATCCTTGAGTATCGTGATTCTGCATATAGTGAACCTATGCTTACAGATGTAATGAATGGCGAAATTGTTGATCAGGATACAAGTCACCTTAAGCTTTCATATACATTTGAGCATAAAAAAGGCAAGAGAGCTGTGAATATGGTATCTGATAAAACAGATAACCTCTATCTTACACTTAGTAATGGAGCTATGTTTAGTGAGGTTTCGGCATCAGCATATAACAGAAAGTTTAAGTTTCATTTTAAGCCTTCAAATACAGCATATAATCCAAAAGATGGCGATAAATTCTATCAGCTAAATGTTGTTGAGCCAATATCAAATCTCAATTTTGAGTGTACAACGCGTCGTACTATGTATGGTAATATTGTTGTTCCTTGCTGTAATAGTGTTGGCGATTGGGTTGGTACAATAAGACGTACCGATATTATGTTCCCAGCATACACAAGATCTATATCAAATGCCAATTTTAACGATGACAGAACAGTATTTATTATAAAGGATCTGTTACCTGGTCAGTATCTGGCAGAGATAACAAATGTAAAAACAGGTGTAAAGGTATCATCATCAGTTATCGATCTTAGAAATGGAAATCAATCATTTGATTTTGTTTACCGAAAAGATCTGCAGGCAGATATAGAGGTTAACAAGTTTGATATAAAAGGAATAAATGATAAAAAGAACCTTGAAAAATACAAAGGTGCAGCAATTCCTAATAACTGTAATGGTAAGTATAATATAAAAGCAGGTGAATGTATTCTTGTATCTGTAAATGTATATGAAGATTATGAGGGTAACAAATGTCCGGTAACAGGAGCAATGGTTAACCTTGGTGGCGATATGTTTATTACTCAGTTAAAGATGAAATCTAATGAAAAAGGCAAGTCTAACTTTATAATACAGGTTGGAACACCAAATTTCATGGAAGATGCCTCCAATTCAGAGAACAACTATACCAGAACCATGAGTGTTGGTATTAGTCATCTCGGACGTAATTTTAATATTACAGAGAGAGGGTATGTTACAGGAGCACGTCGTGCTAACTCAAACTTTACTATGATTAACCCTGCTGTAGGACTTGTTCTGCATGATCCTCCGGGAGACAATAGTTCATCTACAATAGATAAGAACACAACATTCTCACATAGCTACAGTTTCGAGAAAGGAACAGATATAACAATGGGATTTGATCTTGCTGCCGGATCTGATATTGAGACAAGCTATATAGGGCTTGCAATAGCTGCTCCATTAGGTGTTGGTGCTGCTGTTGGAGTAAATGTTAAGCAGTTAAGTTCAGAAATATCGGTTTCGGGAGGAACATCCGGTTCGTTCTCATACCGCAAAACCGGAGGAAACGGATATAGTATATCGTTAAATAATAGTATCTCAACACCATCTTTTGACGATTATGTAGGAGAGGATGCCGATACATTTATTGGTACATCAAACGTAGTTACATTTGGTACAGGTAAATCTCTGGAGGTTAAAAATTGTGTACCAAAGGTAATAACAGACAAAACTGTTGTTACATCAGAGGTGCAGTCAACGTTTGTTTATACAAAGCAGGAGATTATGGATAATGTAATTATCAAACTACAGGATCTATTGCTTAAAAAGTTGGATGAGATTAATGGTCGCGATCCTCAGTCGCTAACACCTGAGGAGAAAGCAAAGAGAGACTATCTTGATATGAAAAAGACCATTGATAATGTTATTACCGATGCCGATAAGAAAAATAGCGAGGTGAAGAACTATCTACATCAGATAGACAGATGGATAGAGATAATTGATGATAACCATAATACTCTGTTGGCAAAGAATTTTGACAATAGTCCAAGCATATCTTCTACAACATCGGCACTCAAAGGACAGAGCGATAAACCTGATTCAGATATAATTACCGAACTTCAGAAGATGGATGAAGAGATTGCTTATAGTGCTGGGCCTTCTATTACATATTCATTCTCAAGAAGTACAGAATCAAGTAGCGGAAGTAGTGTTGGAGGTGGTAGTACAACTCACGTTAATTTTTATAAAGGAATTACAATACTTGGCTTCAGACTGGATATTAACGGAACTACATCAATTACCGGAATGAGAAACAATAACTATAATAATGTATTCTCAAAAGGACGTGTAGATCAGTTTACACTTAATGATGACGATGCCGGAGATCAGTTTAGTGTTAAGTTACGTCGCGATCCCAGATATGATACGCCAATGTTCCGTGTAGTTGCCGGACAGAGTATGTGTCCGTTTGAATCGGGTACAGTGCCACGTCAGGGAGTAGAGATAGTATCTGATAAATATGTAGGTTATGGTATAGGAAAAGAGCCTGTTGTTTATAACCTCACTCTAAGAAATACTCAGATAGCACGAGATCGTACACCTAAAAAATATCAGGTTGTAATGCCCGCTGCATGTAATCCTAAAGGTGCTATAGTAAGTATTAACGGATCACCAATATCATCACCAAATACAGGATCATTTACATTTAAAACAGATGGTAAGTCACAAACAGGTGTAGAGAAAGAGATTCCCGTAACAATAACAATTGCTCCGGCAGATAATGCCGAAGGCGATGTAAGTTATGAAGGAATCAAGATAAAAATGTATTCTGAATGCGAGAATAGCGGATTTACATATATCTCATATCGTAAAGATGAGTATCAGGAGGTAGGGATAGTACCAATATATGAGATATCGCTTGATGCTCACTTTAGTGGTCCATGCATAAAACAGATAATAGCTGATAAACCTGCTGCAGATTGGATAGTAAATGGTAATCAGAATAATATACTCGATTTCCGTTTCCGTATACCTGAGGTTACTAAAAAATCTGTTCCTGATAATCTTACAGTAGATATTGAATACACTATACCAGGTAATAACGATCCTGTTGTACTAACATCTCTTACCAAAAAGATGTTAAAAGATAATCTTCAGGACGATGGATATATCACATATAGTGCAGATGTATCATCAATGCCTGATGGCGATTATAATTTCCGTATAGTTCCGGTATGCGACGATAGAGGTAGTAATAGTGCTGCTGCCCGTAGTAACCCAACACCATTTGCAATAGGACGTATTAGCAGAAGTGCTCCAACAGTGGTTAGTACAAACCCACAAAAGGGTGGTATATTAACCTCAGGAACAATATCTGCAACATTCAGTTCTGCAATAAATCCTGCAACTGTTAATACATCAGCACTACAACTAAGAGGTATACTTGGCGGATTGCCAAAAGATCTTATCTCTGCACAGTTTGATGTAAAGACAGATAGCATATATATTCCTCATAACTCAGAGTTTAATATATCAGGTGCATATACTATTGAGATGTGGATTAAACCGCAGAGTTTCCCATCGTCAGGTGCAGTTCCGGTAATTACAAAGGGTAATAACTACTCGGTTGAGCTTACATCAGCAGGAAGAGTGCGTATTAACGGAATGGTACTATCGTCAAAATCGTTACAACCGGGTCTGTGGACTCACCTTGCAGCTGTTTATGACGGATCAGGTGCTGTTCAGATATACCTTAATGGCAGACCTGCCGGATCAGGTGCATTTAACTCTATTACAACAAATAATAAACCAATAGTAATAGCATCAAACAGATCCGGAAACTCATTTATAGGTATGTTAGATGAGATAAGACTGTGGGACATTGCTCAAACACCAAACAATATCTCGGCAAACAAAAACAGTCAGTTATTGGGTAATGAGGATAACCTAAAGGCATACTTTGTGCTTGATAACAATGCTCTTAAAGGTGCTGATGGAGCACTTGATGAGGCAATACGCGACTATACAGGCAATGCATCGGGTACAAAAGCAAACGGATTATCGTTTGTGAATGGACAGAGTAACGCTGCACCACTTGATATAACACGTCTGGCACAGAACCTTCAGTATACATCTTCATGCTCGGTTGGTAACACAGTATTAAATATAAACCCTGTATTTACCGATAAAGTAATTGAAGGTGCTGAATTAACAGTAATTATGAATGAAGGTAAACTTCAGGATCCGCTTGGTAATAAAATAAGAAGATACTCATGGGATTTTGTAGTAAACCGTAATGTAATAAGATGGAGTCAGAATAATGTGCGTATAAATCAGATTCAGGGTAATACTTCGTTGATAGATAATATTGATCTTGACAACTCACAGGGAGGTATTGATGTAAGATACCGTTTCAGACAACTGCCTAACTGGCTTACTGTAAAATCAGGTGCAAAACAAAGTGATTTTAACACTATTAGTAAAGGGTTTATTAACAGAGATATAGTGTTCTCAGTAGCTCCATACCTGAACTCTGGCATACACACAACAAATGTATATATAGAGACATTTAATGCAAAAACAGGTGTTGCTCTTGGTGTAGAGAAATTTGCACTTGAGGTTAATGTGTCGTGTTCTTCTCCTGATTACGGTAACTACGATCCAAACAGCCATATTGGGCGTATGAACTTTACATCAAAGGTAATGTTTGATGGTGTTCAATCGTTTGATACTAACGATAAAGTTGCAGTATACCTTAATAATACATTAAGAGGATCTGCATCTGTAGGAAGTAATGGTAAACTACAGCTTACGGTATCTGGTAATCCGGGCGAAACAGGTGCGTTATCATTCCGTGTTTGGGATGCATCAGAATGTACAGAGTACTACTCAATAGTAGAGAAATACAACTTTACATATGGTACATTTAAAGGATCAATTAGCATTCCGGTAACATTTACTGTTGGTAAAGTATTGTCAAGACGCATTACCCTTCAGAAAGGTTATCAGGAGATAAGCTTTAATGTTCGCGATAACGAATCAGGATACAATCTGTCTCTATCGTCTATTCATGGACTTCATAGCGACGACAGATTATTGGATGCAGCCAATCCTCAGATTATTATAGCAACAACAAATAGTAGTGGTACATTTATAGGTGCAAAAAGCACTATAGATATTCGTAAGTCATATATTATACAGTCAAAAACAGCAAAAACAATATATGCACATGGTCTTCCGGTTCCTGTAAATACAGATATACAAATATCTGGCAGTAACAACTCAAATCCAATAGCTTATCTACCTCAGGATCTGCAACGCACATCATATGCTTTAAGATCATTGACAGCAACAACGGTTCAGCAGGGCGATAGAATTGTACGTCGTAATCAGGAAGCACAATACGATAATAGCCTTGGTTGGGTTGGTAGTCTTACGCACCTTACACCGGGATTCGGATATATCTACTATGCTAAAAATAACGGAACACTTAACTATAGCGGTATACCTAATGTGCATAGTATGGCATCATCTGAGCGTAATAGCATGTATAATCAGCAGTTTAACGATAAAGATATGCTTACTCAGGAGATTGATAACACATACCTGAAAAATGCAGAACGTATTGGTTGGGTTGTTAACGTAAATGAATATCCTAATTTTATGTATGTAAATGCAATTGTCGAATCAAACAGATTAGATGCAAACCAGAAGTATACCATTGCAGCATATGTAAACGGTAAGATTACCGGTATAGCAAAACCACAGCATATAGATGGTAAATGTTACTACTTTGTAGGAGTTGGAGGATTCGGAAAAGGTAAAGTTACATTCAAACTATACGATGAGCACGGATTTGTTAACCTGAGTAATATCATGAATTTTAAGGGTGGATCTACAATTGGTACTGTAGAAAAACCATACCAACTTACTGTTTCACCTGAGATGACTGATATTGGTTCAGGTAATGTAATTGATGGTGAGTATGTACTTACACAGAATACACCTAACCCTTTAACAACTCATGCATATATATCATATAGTGTTCCTGCTGATCAGAAAGTTGTTATAAATCTATATAATACACTCGGAAAACTTGAACAAGTTCTGGTAAACAGAACAGCCAAAGCTGGTGTAATATATTCTGTAAAAATTGATCGTAAATCGTTGAAACCAGGGGTATATATATACCGAATGGAGAGCGAAGGAAAAACGATAAAACGTAAAATGATTGTACAATAAATAAATAAAACTCTAAAAGCCGGAATATAGATTATAACTATATCTGGTTAAACTATCCCCGGACAGAGCTCCGGGGATTTTTATATATCAACACAACCAAACAGATCATATACCGTATAGTAAAACAACTATACAGGTTATGGTAAAAAGAAAACTTATATTCACCTTGCTTATCTGTTTGTCAGCACTACTTCTGATAAACATAGATATGCTATCGCAAAATGCCGATAGCTGTTTTATTGTTGGAACAATTGAAGCTCCACCATTCTCATTTAAAGATAACGACGGCAAATGGAAAGGCATCAGTATTGAGTTATGGGAGACAATTGCAGAAGAGATGAATATCTGCTACAGATATCAGGAACATACAGTAAAAGGATTGTTAGATAGCATCTCTGATGGATCAATAGACGCCATTGTAAGTTCGCTTACACTTACAACAGAACGCGAAGCACAGTTTGACTTTACACATCCGTTTTATAATACAGGGCTAGGTATAGCAGTACACAAACAAAAAGGTAGCGTATGGCAATCAGTACTTAGAGAGGTTACGTCAGCTGAATTTCTAGAAATTGTTGGAGTCCTGCTGGGTACAATGTTTATAATAGGAGTGGTTGTATGGCTCTTTGAACGTCGTAAGAATAAAGAGTTTGGTGGTAATGCAAAAAGCGGAATAGGTTCAGGTTTATGGTGGTCAATAGTAACAATGACAGCTGTTGGTTATGGCGATAAAATTCCCAAAACCATTGGTGGTAGAATGTTCGCCGCAATCTGGATGTTTATGGGTATAGTACTTGTATCTTCATTTATAGCAACAATAACCTCTATACTTACAGTATCGCAACTTGAATATGCAATTGACGGCCCAGAGGATCTGCGAGTGAGCACTGTTGGTACAATAAAATATACAACAAGTGAGGAGTATCTTCGCGATAACAGAATTGTATATATAGACTATACCGATATTGATGAGGCTCTTCAGGCTCTTGATAAAGGTATAATAAATGCATTTGTTTATGATGCTCCGCTTTTACATTACTACATAAACAGAGATTTTAAGGGTAGAATTGAGGTGTTACCACATAAGTTCCTGCGTCAGGACTACGGAATTGCTCTGCCGGAGGGTAGTGCTGTTCGCGAACCACTGAATAGACTACTATTAAAGCATATACATAGCGAGGAATGGCAGAATATATTGTACCGATATCTTGGCGACGATCAGTAGATAGTATCACTATCTTTAATGATAATATGTTTTATTATAGCTTATTAAGTAAATAGTAAAAAAAATATACCAAATACTTGACTTTTATATTTTATTGGCATAAATTTATTTACAGACGGTTAAAAACAGGTATTTTACCGGTCTGTCAAATCCCCGGAATAAAATCCACTTTAACCTCTGTTGTTTAGTATAATAGTAATGAAATCAGCATGAGTAAAAATTACTCAACAGTATAGGTTTCATACAACTTAATAGAACAAAAAATAGACATTATGAAAACATCAAGCCCCACAAATAATCGTATAAGCATGGGTACAATGGGTCTGTTAGAGCGAATGAAACGCGAAAGAAGAACCCCGGCATATAAAAAGTTTAAAATAAACCTTATACGGACACTTAAAAAGTTTGGTTTCTATGAAAGATACAAACAGCTAAGTGAATTCGAAGAGATGATGGTGTATGAATTCAGAGTTGTAATACATGACCCTGTATGTGCACCGGGTTTTAAAATTGCAAAAGGCGACCTGAGATGTCTTGGTAAAGTCTTAAAATCCGATATCCGTAAAGAGTTATCAGATGGAGTATCAGTATATGACTTTATGCAGATGTGGTCCTTTCTGTCACTATACTATAATGTTATCGATTGCCGGCCAAATAAGACAGAAGAGATGGAAAAAGAGGTTGAAGATATAAAAGATCTCAGAAAGAAATTCAGAGAGATTACCCATAATTTTTTAATGATCTTTATATATAATATAATGGCAGCAATAAGTGATATTACAAAAGAGATATATCACTTTACAACAGAAGATGATCACCTTAACGAGTACCAGTTTAAGATTGGAATAACACCTATTCTGCGTATTCTATACCAACGTACATACTATTTGAACATAGATGGCGTTAAACGCCCTGTATACAGAATGCCATACCTATATATCAATTCAGAATCAGATTGGAACTCGATAGATACATCCTTACTTGGTGAATCATATACGGGAGATTTGGATAAACTTGATCTATATATACAGTCACATGCATTAAAACGTATGTATGAGCGTATTGATATCTATACAAACGATGTACATAATGTAAATATCTGGAAAAACACAAACAATATAGAGGAGATTATACTCTATAAAGGAAACTACCTTATTCCATACGCCGTTGAAAGCATACGAATTGGATATATGCTTGCAAAGGTAGTTGAGGACAAGTTTGTAATTACAACATTCCTGCTTATAACACACTCCGACACTCCTGAAGGTGATAGATTTAAAGAGGTTACCGGACTAGGATTTACAGATATATCATATTGGAAACTTGACAGAATGAGCACTTTTAAATCATTTAATCCGGATAAATACCCTCGTATAGCTGAATATCTGAAGAGAGCAGAGATAGATAATGTTGTAGAAGTGTCAAAGCGTACAATGAACACCGATAGCATTAAAGATGCCGATTTTGATATGTTAAGAAACTACATAATGAAAGGTCATCTGTCTGATAAAATATTGGAAAAGGGTATGAGACAAAAGATAGAACAGGTACAAAAGATGTGGGAAGAAGAGCAAGTTAATTGATATATCCCCTTACGTACAAACACGTATATATCAACTAAGTATAAATAAAGATTACCTATATATAGGTATATCTGAATTGTTTTATATCAGCCTGATAATTAATATACAATTACTTAACCCCATTAAAAATACAGAGCATGAATATTAAAACCGTAAATACAAAAACAGAAAAAACTACATTAGGTATGAAAAATATACTTAATAGGCTTAATAACGCAAATAAGAATCCTCGATATAGATATTATAAAGAGAGGCTTATACATAATCTAAAAAGGTTTGGAGCGTATGAAGAGTATATGGGTTTAAGCGATATTGATAAGTATATGGTATACGAATTAAGAATGGTGATTAACGACCCTGTTGCAGCTCCTGGACATGTTATTGAGAAACGTCTACTTAGAAGTTTTGGTAAAACACTCAGGTCAGAGGTGCGTAAGAATAGTTTACCATATTCCGATACTAAAATATCTATATATGACCTCTCTATGGTATATTCATTCTTTAAGGTCTACTGCAGTGTGCTTGAAAGAGAAATTGCTTTAGATGAGGAGACAAAAGAGGAGATTGAAGCTGTATCAGAGACTCTAAAAACACTCTCTAAACAGATGAATGTTTTTCTGTATTATACGATATATAATTACTTTGCAAGTGTTAGTGATATCACTAAAGAGATATACTATTTTACATTAAAACCAAGTAAAGAACTGGAGTACAGTATGAATATGTCTGTAACCCTTATACTCCGGTTGCTATATCAAAAAGAGTACCATGTAAAGATCAATAATAATAAGCGTCCGGTATATAGAACACCATATGTATCTTTACAATCCGGTGCAGAATGGAACAGTATTGATAGTTCACTATTAGGAAAAAGTTATACAGGTGAATACAAAAAACTCTATCTATATATACAATCGCATGCACTTAACCGAATATCAGAGAGGATTGATATATATGAAAACAACTACAGTAATTCACTTATATGGAATAATACAAGCTCAATAAAGAAGGTAATTAGATATAAAGAGAACTATCTTGTGCCATTTAAAGTATTAGGTATAAAGATTGGTTATCTCTTGGCAGAGATAGTCGATGACAAATTTATTATCACCACATTTCTGCTCATAACACACTTTGATACTCCAGAAGGCGATAGATTTAAGAAGGTAACAGGTCTTGGATTTTCAGATATCTCATATTGGAAACTCGACAAATTAAGTACATTCAGAACATTTGATTCAGAAAAGTATCCACGAATTGCAGACTATCTTGTTAGGGCAGGAATGGGAGATATTCTTAAACTATCTAGAGAGCATATTAATACCCGTGATTTACAGAATGTTGATTTAAAACAACTCATGAACTACATAATAAAAGGACATCTGTCAGATAAAATTCAGGAAAAGAATATGATGCAGAAGATACAGCAAGTGCAAGAGGTGTGGAAGAATCAGTAGTAGTAGAATAAATGTCTGCTAACCAGATACATTATAATATAATTATTCAATCTATAAAAACGTACAGAATATGAATATAAAAACATTAGGTACAAATAAAAAGGGAGTCACATTAGGTATGAAAGGCTTACTTGATAGGATAAATAATACAAATAAGAGCCCGGGATATAAATGTTATAAAGAGAGACTCATATTTAACCTTAAAAGATTCGGGTTTTATGAAGATTATTTGAATCTGAGAGACTTTGATAAGTGCATGATATATGAGTTTAGGATGGTAATTAACGATCCTGTTGCAGCTCCGGGACATGTTATAGAGAAACGACAACTTAGAAGTTTTGGCAAAATACTCAGATCAGAAATGCGTAAGGAGAATATACCATTTGGAGATAAGAAAATATCAATATATGACATCTCTCAGATGTTATCTTTTTTTTGGGTTTATAGTGATGTAGTTGATAAAGAAATAGTTTTTGATGAGATTAGAATGGAGGAGAATAAAAAGGCAAAACAGCTGCCTTCAATACTCTTTAAACTGATAAACAGTTTACTGCTGCGAATGATGTATAATTATTTTGCTAGTATTAGCGATATTACTAAAGAGATATACTATTTTACATTAACATCAAGTAAATTAGAAGAATACAGAATGAGTCTGTATGTAATACCAACACTGCGTTTGTTATATCAGAAAGAGTACTATGTAAAGATAAACAATATTAAACGTCCGGTATACAGAACACCATATATATGTCTGCAATCCGGATCAGAATGGAACAATATTGATAGCTCACTGTTAGGAAAGAACTATACAGGTGAATATAAAAAACTCTACCTCTATATACAATCGCATGCACTTAATCGAATATCAGAGCGAATTGATATATATGAGAATAACTACAGTAACTCTCTTATATGGGACAATACAGGATCAATAAAAGAGGTAATTAGATATAAAGATAAATATCTTGTGCCGTTTCTTGTTAAAGAAATAAAGGTTGGTTATATGCTGGCAGAAATAGTAGACGAAAAGTTTATTATCACAACATTTTTGCTTATAACACACTCTGATACTCCTGAAGGAGATAGATTTAAGGAAGTCTCAGGACTTGGATTTACAGATATCTCATACTGGAAACTCGACAGATTAAGTACGTTCAGAACATTTGACTCAGAAAAGTATCCGCGGATTGCGGACTATCTTGAACGATCAGGAATGGGAGATATTCTTA
Source organism: Bacteroidales bacterium UBA6680 (assembly GCA_002454955.1). Taxonomy (GTDB): domain Bacteria; phylum Bacteroidota; class Bacteroidia; order Bacteroidales; family UBA6680; genus UBA6680. The sequence goes on along the minus strand of DKJY01000170.1, from coordinate 4,525 downwards.
GACTATCTAAAGAGCATATTAATACCCGCGAGTTACAGAATGTTGATTTTAAACAACTCATAAGCTACATAGTAAAAGGACGTTTATCAGAAAAACTACAAGAGAGAAACATTAAACAGAAGATAGAAGAAGCTAAAAAACAGTGGAACGATAAACCAAAAATAGAATAATACCTAAACTAACAACCATCCTTAAACCCAAAAACCAACCACCAAAGACGAACCACCAATGACCAACAACCAACGACCAACAAACCAACAACCAACCACACTATCATTTATAATTAACCACTAACCATTTTTTACCAACCTTCTCATCAGTTTTAACATTTATTACATAAAACTTGCACGCTATTTGCTTAAATTAGCAATATCTGCACAATATAAGTAGTTATACAGAGTAACAAACAACCAAAAAGAGTAGTGTATAGTACCCAATATTAAACTATATTTGTGTAGCGCTTTAAAAATTATACAGTATCAAATATCTGATTAGCTATTTAATGATACTGTAACAGACATTGTTAACAATAAATTATTTGAATAATTATGAAACTAAGCATGAGAAAGACTCTTCACACATAAGAGGATGATTATTATAATGCGAAGTTCCATCTGACAAAAAAATAATAATAAACATATGAGAAAGATTTCATCAACTATTCTACTAGTGGCTTCAATTGCATTAATTGCAGTATCGTGTAAGAAAGACGATCCGGAAGTTCGCTTCGACGAGTCACTTATTATCGGAAAATGGAAAAGCGGAACTCTCTTTGAGAGATACGATATTGGTAAAACAGGTGCTACATGGGATACAGCAGATGATGTAGACGAGAGCGAGGCACAAACATTTACATGGACTCTTGAAAAAGATCAGCTGGAGCAGATACACATAATACAGAACGGAGGGAAAGTGCCAAAAACATACACAGTAACTGCACTTACCGCAACAACACTATCTTATAAAGACAACTTTGGTAAGACAAAAACATTTAGTAAACAAAACTAAACTATAATGCGAATACTGAAAAGAGTTGGAATTACTCTGCTTATACTCCTGTTGACTGTAATTATTGCCGTTGCAATAGCAACATGGTATCTCTTTACTCCGGAAAACCTTACACCAATAGTTAATAAACAGGCAAAAGATTACCTTACCTGCGAAACCATTATAGATAAGGTAGAACCTACATTCTTTAGCACCTATCCATTCTTTGGAGTAGAGATAAATAACCTCTGCTTGCGTGAGAATAATCAGGGTGCTGATACACTTGTTTATGCCAAAAAGTGCCTTGCTTCACTTGATGTAAAGACATTCCTGTTTGATAGTAACATTGTTCTTAACCCATTCTATCTTGAAGATGGATATGTAAATGTTAAGATAGATAAGGATAGTAAACTCAATCTCGATATTCTTAAGAGCAGCGATGACGAAGATAAGAAAGAAGAAGAGAAGGAGAGTAGCTCGTTCGGAAATATCAGCTTGAGTAATGTAGAGCTTAAAAACTTCAACGCATCATATTCAGATGAAGCATCGCTTATGAATGCAGATGTAAATGATATGAACGCAACACTATCATTTGAGTTCTCTGGTGAGAAGATGAGTGTTGAGTCAAAGATGGATCTTAAACATTTGTTGTTTCAGACAACCGATTCAATGGAGTTATATGTTGATGCGAAAAATACAACACTTGAAATAAACAGAGCCGACAATACAGGTGATAACTACAGCGCCGATATCGAATTCAGCCTGCCTCAGCTTACAGTTAAAATGGCAGGAGAGGATATGGTTAAGGATATGAATATAGCAGCAGAGTTACCTGTTGAGTTCAACCTGAAAAATATGAGTACACTATTCGGTAAATCACAGATCAGGTTTAACAAACAGGAGTTACGTTTTGCCGGGGATTTTAAGATATCAGAAAACAATGATATATACACAGATATAACCTACTCTACAAACGAATGGGATCTTGAGAAGATCATTGCATTAATACCAAATACATACTCTGCGCCTCTTGCAGATATAAAAGCAAAAGGATTCGCTGAGATATCAGGAACTGTAAAAGGCGAGATGACCGATAAGAGTATGCCGGTTGTAGTAACAAAGCTAAACTACAAAAACGGAGCGGTAAAATATACAGGATATCCTGCAGCACGTAACATTAACACATCAATATCTGCTAAAGTAGATATGAATAGTGGAGGAACAACAGATGTTACAATTCACCATGCACAAGCTAAGGTTATGCAGAATACTCTACGTGTAAAAGGAGCTATTGCTAATGTAATGAACATACCAGATTACAACATAGCATTTGATGGTGACCTGAACCTTGCCGACTTTCAGCAATTCGTGCCAAAAGATATGAACCTTATTCTTAATGGTAAGGTAAAGGCAGATCTTCAGACAAAGTTCAGTCAATCGGCAATTGATAAAATGGAGTACCATAAAATATATCTTAATGGTAAACTGAATACCGAGGATATTGCAGTTAGTATGGACGACACCATTAAGGTGGATATTCCAAAGGCTGACATTGCTATAAACCTGCCTACCCATCAAAGAGTGAGTAAATATTCAAAGCTGGGGAACATAACAGCAGATGCTCCGGAGATGAATATTGTAATGTCACCGCAGATGAAAGCTTATACTGAGCAACTTAACCTGTCAGTAAATATAAACGATATGGTAAAAGGACAGTCAGTACCAATGACATCATGTAGCTTTAAAGTAGGTAACCTTTTTGCTAAAGCAGATGATATGATCGTTAAAACCGATGGAACAAATGGTAACTTAACATTTGCACAGAGACGCAAAGGAACAATTGATCTTTCTGATATAAAAACAGAGATAAACAGTAAAACCATTACATTGGCAAACAGAGATACAACAATGTTCGATGTAAAGGAGTTTTATACAAATACAAGTCTGCAATACGATCCGGAAGAGAAAAATGCGATACGCCAGTGGCACCCTGAGATAGAGATAAGTTTTACTGATGGATACTACAACGTAAGCAAAGAGATAAACGGAACAATACCAAATGCATGGTTTAACCTTACGCCGGATACAATGGCTATCAGAAAAGGAGATATCATTCTCGGAAACTCAGACTTTAGCCTTACGGGAGAGCTTACAAACATAGCTAAACTCTTAGACGCTAAAGTATTGGAAGATAAAGAACTGACAAAAGAATCGATGCTTAGAGGTGATTTTCAGTTTGTCTCAGAGAGTACAGATGTAAACGAACTGATGGATATTTTCAACGGGATGGGAGTTGAGGAATCTGAACAAACTGCTGAAGAAACCGAAACAGTATCGGCAGATGACGATCCGTTTATGGTTCCAAGAGGAGTTAAATTCCGTCTGAATACCAATATAAAACATGCAAAGGTTGGTAAACACATAATAGACAATGTAAAAGGTGGACTAACAGTAAAAGATGGTATACTGGTACTTGACCAGATGGGATTCACAAGTAAAGCAGCAAATATGCAGCTAACAGCACTATATGAATCACCACGTAGAAACCACCTTTATACCAATGTAGACTTCCATCTGTTGAACATAAATATTGCAGAGCTTATTGATCTGGTACCATATGTAGATACAATTGTACCAATGCTTAAGATGTTTAAAGGGAAAGGAGAGTTTCATTTGTCAGCAGAAACAAACCTAAAGAGTGATTACTCTCTTAAGGTGTCTACAATACGAGCTGCTTCTGCTTTTGAAGGACAGGATTTGGTTCTTATAGATAACGAGACGTTTAAAACAATGGCTAAATGGCTTAAGTTTAAACGTAAAACAGAGAATAAAATAGATAGCCTTAATGTTGAGATGACTGTATTCAGAGACGAAGTTGATCTCTATCCATTTTTGATTGTAATGGACAAATACAAAGCAGTTATTAGTGGCAGACATAATCTTGATAATAGTTTCGATTATCATGTATCAATAACAGATACACCACTGCCAATACGTTTAGGATTAGATATTCGAGGTACAATTGATAGTTTAAGTTATAAACTTACTGAATGCAAGTATAAAAATCTATATAGACCAAATAGGCGAGGAGATGTTGAAAAACGAACATTGCGACTTAAAAAGTTGATCTCAGAATCCGTAAAAGAGACCGTACGACCAGTAGAATAAAACAAGTACAACATACAAAAACACATAGGCTGTCCATAAACGACAGCCTATTTTATTATATAACTACATATTCTAAACGTTATTCGTAGTGACTGCACTACGAGTATAATTAACGGAACTATTAATGTACGTATAGCACATAATTGTAGCCTCTTGCTACGTCTTGCCTGCCCAATTCGATAGTCTGGGCTAACTATCTGTATTGTGTATTATAGAATATTAGTAAGAACTGTAAAATATCCCGAAGGGATAATATATTTACAACAATGGATGCAATCCATTGTGAAACAACATACAACAAGAAGTCCAGAAAGAACGACACATGTATACGCTTCATATAATATCCGAGAAACCTAACACTATCAATACA
>DKJY01000068.1 GCA_002454955.1 Bacteroidales bacterium UBA6680 | reverse complement strand
TTCTGTTAAAACTGCGCTCGGCTATTAGTTTATGATAATTTACAAGAGGATTAAATGCAAATATTGGCAAAGTGGTAAATATCAATACTATTGTGATGTATATTATCCTTTTCATCTGTTTATTTTTTCTTTTAAATGGTCAAATGGAACCCGCATTTTTAGTCATTCCCGTGTGTGAGAAAATTATCTGCTCATGCTTCGTTTCATTACTTAACTTATTTGCAATTAAAAATATCTTGGCGATTTTACCTTTCCGCGGGTAATACCATCAAAATCAAAACTGATCATTATCTCATGTGATCCTGAATTATAGCTGTTCAGACGAGATACAGCAAGATCGTATGCATAACCCACCGCAAATTGCTTTGTAATTCTATACTGTAACAATGCTCCTACAGCATCGCCTACACGATACATAACTCCAAACCACAGTTTCTCTTTATACAACACATTGGCATTAAGATCCAACGACATTGGTGCTCCCTCTACAACCTTTATTAGTGTTGTTGGTTTTAGTTTAAAGTTACGATGTATCTGTGTTACAAAACCAGCCATTATAAAGTAATGGCGGCTCTCTTTATCAAATGCCGAGTAGTTTGTTACATCCTTACCTATTACTCTACTCTCAAACAGTTTTGGTATAGATACTCCAACATAGTATTTATCGGTATAGTAATATGCTCCCAATCCTACATTTGGAAGAAAATTATTCTGTGAATCCTCAGAGAATGCTGCATCAGGAGCATTAGTCTCAAGGTCGGTAAAGTTTACACGTGTATTTGTAATACCTCCTTTAATACCTAATGACAGGCGTGCATTCTCTGTTATTCTGAATTTATAGGCATAATTCAGGTTTATATACGATGACTTAACCGGTCCTACTTTATCAAAGGTAACCGAAGCTCCTATGCCAACCTTCTCGCTATAAAATGGAGAATGAATTGCAAAACTCTGACTAGAAGGAGCTCCATCAAATCCAACCCATTGGCTACGAGACAACAGGTACATACTAAGTGCATCACGTGATCCGGCATAACCAGGATTAAGATTTAATGTATTGAACATATACTGTGAATACATTGGCTCACTCTGTGCGTACATATTATCATACATTAAACACATTGTAAACAAAACTATTATATATATTTTCTTCATCTCTTTATCTTTTCTTTTTAAGGTCAGATGAAACTCGTATAATACTCATATTCAAAAAATATTTGCTCATGCTCGTTTCATCTCAACAATATATTTTGACACAGTTATATTATTAACGGGTTATATATACATTACCTTTATATACTCTACCAGTCTCTTTTACTTTTAATACATAAAAATATGTTCCTACAGGTAGTTTATCACCCAGAGATAGTGATACATTTGATTCCCCGTCCCAATTGTTACGATAATTATCATTTTTGTAAACTAAACTACCCCAACGATTAAATATTCTTATTGTATGTCTGTGATTATTATTGAACCCTTTGATAATAAACGTTGAGTTTTTATCATCTCCATCAGCACTAAATCCATCTGGAATCTTATAATCTGTATCATTATCAAGATAATTAGGGATGTTATCACCATCATCATCTCCCAGCCCCTCATCTCTATCTAATCTGCCATCACCATCAGAATCTTCATCCAAATAATTTGGTTTTCCATCATTATCTAAATCATCATCTGTCTCTTCTTCATCAGATATTCCATCACCGTCTGAATCTTCATCAAGATAATTTGGTTTTCCATCTCCATCCTGATCGTCAGCTCCCTCATCTTCATCAGTTATATTATCATCATCAGAATCTTCATCAAGATAGTTTGGGTTTCCATCTGAATCTTGATCATCAACCCCTTCTTCATCATCAGGAATACCATCGCCATCTGAATCGGAGTCTTTACTGTTTGGTTTTCCATCGCCATCTGCATCATTATCAGTCTCTACAATATCAGGAATGCCATCACCATCATCATCTGTATCGCAGACATCACCCATACCGTCACCATCTGTATCTACCTGATCCGGATTTGGTGTATCAGGACAGTTATCATCCTTATCAGGGATACCATCATTATCTTTATCATTATTAGAGTCAGAAATGGTGTTATCATTTGTTACGGTAATATTTATCTCTTTAACAACAATATTGGTTCCATCTGATACCTGAACCTTTATAACATAAATATTATTACCGTCTATATCGGATGGATTCTCGTAATCTGGACTATTTTTATATGATATTTCTCCTGTTGAAGCATCAATATCAAATTCATCTCCATCTTTATAATTTAATATTGAGAATGTTAATTCCGATGTTAAATTATCAACATCTGTTGCCGTAGCCTGTGTTACCACACCAGTAAAATTCTCTTCTACAACTGCATTAGTAACAGTTAACACTGGTGGATTATTAAAGAGACTAAAGCTAACTACAACATCGCTCTCTGAGAATAGTCCATCGGTATCGGTTACCTTTACATGGTATGTTGGTGCGTTCTCTGAACCATCGTGTACAAACTTTATCTTACCATCCTCAACATCTTTTTTTGTAAAGGTTGTTACTACAACTCCGTCTTTGGTAAAGTTACCATTTGCAAGAGCTGTGAT
>DKJY01000122.1 GCA_002454955.1 Bacteroidales bacterium UBA6680 | reverse complement strand
TGTACATATTTTATTATTTATTTATGTTTGAATGTCTGATATATATGCTTATAGCTTTAGATTTTATCTTTTATGTAATTGGTTAAGAATTCCTCAAATGATTTTGACGATGGTTTTGGCATATTAGAGTTTACTATATATCCATCGGGATCTATCAGAATAAATCTTGGGATTCTTTTGCAGGCATAATCGCTACTAAACTTATCTCTGTTAATGCTATATAGATGTTTTACGTATATAGATTCATATCCTGTTTTTAATTTCCAATCCTTTTTATCTCTGTTTATGTTAAGTGCAACAAACTGTATAGGTAAATCTTTTAATTTTGAAGCCATTCTGTTAAAGAATCTTGACTGTTTCGCACAAGGTCTACACCATGTTGTCCATACATCAATTAAGAGATATTTACCTTTGAAATCGGCCAGAGATACAGTTTTATTATTGGTTGTAACAGCATTAAAATCTGGGGCTTTTTGTCCTTTGAATACACTCTTAATAGCTGTTGCCTGATTTTGTAAACGACTCCTGTATCTTTTATTTGTGATCTTATTGAGGTGTTTTGATATCAGGCTATTTATTTCATTACTGTTTGTAAGTAGGTTTAGTGTATTAGATAGTTGTATATATAGTAGTTTATCTCTGAATGAGATATCTTTTAGTATAAGAGATTGCTCAATTATATAGTCGTCTGTGCTATGCTCATTCTGTTTTAGCAGATCTGTAATTGTCTCAAGATATGTTTTAGAGTCGAGTAGCATCTCATTATACACTGGCTTTGATAGAATATTTATATAACTAGGAATTTTAAGTGTTTTATTGTTGTTCAAAGAACTCCATCCCTTTTTATATTTATTCAGGTAGCTGAGCATTTTCATATTAATATCAGCTCTAAGAAGAGACTTGAACCTTTTTGATAGAGTATAATTATCAGCAGATTTGTATGACTCTATAGCTTTTAAATTTGTAGTACTCTCTTCTATTAATAGATTAAAGAAACGTTCAGGGGTGTTGTATATATAACTATTTTCTAAATAGTAATCAAGGTTACTATATCTGTCACTAAACATAGATATATTATTGATGTAGTGAGTTTCTAGCATGCTTGTTCCGGTAACTATTATCTTTTGACTTTTTGTATCTGCATTTATGTAAAGACTATCGTTATTACCAAAAACAATGTTTTTGCTGTATAATTTCCCAAAGCTAACCTTGTACTTTCCATACTTTAAACGAGTATTAATTTTACTGTGAAAGGAATTGTTTTCTATGGGTATACCGGCAATAGTATCATTAACAATGCTATTTATGAGATATACATTCTTAACATCCGAACCATTTTGAGTTTTACCTGAAAGAATGGTTCTGTTGTGTATTGCTGATATGTTAGGGGTTATAAGATTATATGTTGTAACCAATAGGATTATCATAGTTATTATGGTTGCGTATAGTTTTAGCCTATTTTGTTTAATGAAGAGTGTAATGCTTCTGTATCTGAAGATATTCACCCCAATAATGAATAGAATAATTCCTATAACTGTGCTTATCCACTCTGTGTATATCAAATAGTTACCAATATTACTTCCGTTCATATAGTTATAAGTTGCAGCGATAGGACTAAATGGATACCAACTAAGAATGATATTACTCTCCATTAGGATCAGATGCAACGCAAAGCCTACAAAACCAATGAATATAGGAAATAGATATTTTGATATAAATACAGATAGTAAGAATTGGAATGTTATAAGGTATATAGAAGATATCAATATACGTATTGATATATTTATAAAGAATGCTAGAGGAAAATTAATTGAAGCACTTTCTGGTAATTTATTGGTTATATACAGAATATAAACACATGCTATTACCATAACCATATGTGATATAATGGTGTATAGTACAGTTCTTGTGATATGAAATAGTTTGGCTGTGTATATTGCATATTTGTGTACAGGAAGAGTGCTCATTAGTTGCCATCCTCTTTTACGATGATCGATTATGGTTAATACCATTGAACTATAAATAATGTACAGAGGTAAGAAGTAACTTATAAAGAATTCTATTGACCACTCGGTAAAGTTTATAAATGCATTATGTGGTATATCTTTATCTATACCTCTGTGTGCAATGTAGATTATTATTGGAGCTATAATTCCTGTTATTATTGCTGTTAAACCTAATCTTAATCCTTTTAGTTTAATAGACTCGCCATATATTGAGTTTATTAAGTTGTATATTAAAATTTTTATGTACATGTTATTGGCTTATTATTTTTAGAAAGTTATCTTCAAGATTATCGTTTGTTTTCACCTCTCTTATAAGAGCTCCTGCAGATATTAGTTTTGAAAGAATATCAGAAATACTTTGTGTTTCATTAAGTTTGAAACATAGTGTATCACCTTTAATCTCGGCACTATTTATAATCTCATTATCTTCTGATATCCAGATGTTATTGTCTATTTTTATATTCACTTCAGTACCACGTTTGACAAGTCTTTTAAGCTGGTTTATACTGCCTTCAAAACGTATCTCACCGTCGGATATAATTGCTATATCTGTGCATATTTTTTCTACTTCATCAAGCAGGTGGCTAGATATAAATATTGTTTTACCATACTCTTTATTAAGTTTTAATAATAGGTTTCTTATATCTATTATTCCATTTGGATCTAACCCATTTACGGGTTCATCAAGTATTAATAGGTCTGGATTACCAATTAGTGCCATTGCAATAGCTAAACGTTGTTTCATTCCTAGTGAGTAGTGACCAGCTTTTCTGTCTTTTGATTCATAAAGACCAACTAATTCAAGTACTTCATTAATCTTGTTGTCTTCTACATGTCTGAATGTTGCTATATATTTTAAGTTATTATAACCTGTGATGTGTTCATATATAGTTGGTGTCTCTATTATGCATCCAACATTATTAAATATTTCAGGAATTGAATCTGATATCTTTTGACACATGATATTAATACTATCGTCTTTGTCAGGCAATAACCCTGTTAACAACTTCATTGTGGTAGTTTTTCCTGCTCCATTTGCTCCAATGAATCCGTATATTGAGCCCTTTGGGACATTTAGGTCAATATTTCTTAATACAGGTTTAGATTTTGAGTAGTTAAATGATAGATTATTAATCTGTATGATATATTTATCCATATAAATAGTTTTTGATTTGTGATTAAAACTATTGATATAGAATGTTTTGATGAAATTAATTAGATAACTATAGTCTGATAATAGATATTACCACTATTATGATAGACTTTAATAGATTGCCTTTTATTTTTGTTGTGTATATAAGAATGTTATAGTTGCTATGAATTGATATAAAGAGGTGGGTTATCTCTGTGGTAATGATTAGCAGGACGAGAGTCCTGCTAATCATTATACTTCCAAGAATTAATACCTTCTGTGTCTTTTTTGCTTTTTAAACTGTTTTATTGTCTTGCTAAGAGCTTTACCACGCTCTTTTCTATCTTTTACAGATTCAGAGTAGTGTTGTTGCTCACGTCTAAGATTCATATAGTTATTGTATTCATCTGTTGATATATTACCCTTATTAATAGCATTTAAAACAGCACAATATGGCTCATTTGTATGTGTGCAGTCTGTATATCTGCATTTTTCTGAATATTCTGATATTTTACGGAATGTGGTATCTATTGTTTGACTACTTACACTGATACCTACTTCGCGCATTCCAGGCGTATCAATTACTATACTTCCGTTTTTTAGAATGAATAATTCACGGTGAGTAGTGGTATGTCTACCTTTTTGTGTACTATCACTTATCTCAGAAGTCTCAATTTGTTCTTCTCCTAATAAGTAGTTTATTAGTGTAGATTTTCCTACTCCTGACGAACCTATAAAGCAATATGTCCTGTACATGATCATATAGTCGGTAACAGATTTAAGACTGCATTTATCTTTTATGCTTAGTGTAAATGTTTCTAATTCACAGAACCTATTCTCAATATCTTTTACCATTCTATTTAACTCTTCAGGACTTATTAAATCACATTTTGTGAGTAATAGCGTAGGCTTCACATTCCCATCAATACATATAGATATATACCTATCTAATCGGTTTAGGTTAAAATCATTATTCACAGACATTGTAATGAATGCAGTATCAATATTTGTTGCGATTAACTGTTTATCACTACTCTTTCCTATTGCTTTTCTTTCGAGTCGTGAAAGTCGTTTGTAAATAGATATAATAACTATATTTTCACTGTCTATGTTAATTATGTTTACCCAATCGCCAATTGCAGGATAATCAGAGTTACAAGTGGCGTTATGCATAAGGTTGCCTGTAATCTCTCCCTTATAAATATTATTGTCGTTTCTTACAATGTAGCGTTGTTTATGTATAGCAATAACTCTTGCAATATTGTTGTTTGTTGCATCGCTATATGTTGTTAGTTGTTTTATATTTTCAGTAAATCCTAGTTCCTTGATTGCCATGGTACAATTTTTTTAATGATGCTCTATATATGTAAACTATTGTTTGCCTAGTATACCTGTTATAATAGCATTATATGTTTATTTTTAAAAAATCACATATCCGATATTTTGTTTGGATATAGATAAATAACTATCTGTAACAAAATAAAGTATCTAATATATGTATATAATAAAACGCCCTTGATGATCTCAAAAGGCAGTACGGTTCCGAAATGTTCGACAAATATATCTGTATTAGATTAAAATATCTGTCTGTTACACCGACTTAATTGTTGATATGTTGGTTTTTTCATTTACCATGAATAGCAAATATACTTATTTATATTTATAAAGCCTATTATTAGTGTTCAATTGTGTACTTATAGGGTTTGTTCTGATTGTTGATTGATTGTTTGGACGTTTTCGAACTGCTCTGTTTTCGTTAAGTATGTAACCTCTATATTGTTGATACGTAGACAATAAGAAATATCATGAAAGCACAGAACATTGTTACGTTAATAGATTCCGTAAAGAATCTAAACACAAAGAGTTATTCCCGACTTAAAGAGGCAATAGAAAAAAGAGATTCTGTAA
>DKJY01000143.1 GCA_002454955.1 Bacteroidales bacterium UBA6680 | reverse complement strand
AGGTAATATCATACGTTGGTAAGCCATCACCATAAACCATGCTCTTATTATTAGCTGTTGCTGTCAGTGGGGCTTTATTTATTGTTAATGTTCCGTTAACTGTAGTAACATTAAAAACCTTAGAAGATCCTGCAACAACTGTAACAGCATAAGGCCCCACCGCAGATGTATTTGTAGCAACAGTTGATGCAGAAGGTAATACATCAAACATAGAAGCATTTGTTCCTGCCGGATATACAATATCAATCACTTCAACCGCACCAATAACATCTCCATATGAATAAGTATAATCCTTCCCTGTTACTGTAAGGTTTATCTTGTTAATCGTAATTGTTGCAGTAGCTGATGTGACCGTTGAAGGAACATTATCAGTAATCTCAACATAATAATCACCTGCATCATCAGTATTACAATTAGGTATTGACAAAGAGGAGTGTGTTGCACCAGAAATAGCTACCGCATCTTTATACCACTGATAACTAAGATCTGTTCCGGTTGCCTCTACATAAAGAAAAATCTGATCATTGGCAGTTACTGCTCCTGATGCAGGTTGTGTTGTAATTACAGCTGCCATACCTGCCGAATACAATGGCATATAGTTAACCTCACTCCTATATGTAGTTTCTACTATATCTCTGTATGAATTCGATTGGTTACTAAAAATACTGTGCGAATTAAAAAATATCAGTATCAGTAAAAATCCTGTGTAATTTGTCATGCGTGCCTTCATAACATACTGGGTTTTTAATTAAACAAACTATACGTCATGATACGGCTGTATATTACTATCGTTACAAGTCATTTACAACAACAATAACCTTAAATATAAAACAATTGAAGCTTTACTATTGATAACAATAAAAACACTCAACATCAAAACAACTTTATCAAAAATCAAGATGTTTGACTATTTCTACGTAATTCCTACACAAATCTCAATTATATATTATAAAGCATAAAATATATTTATCACTATAATTCATCCTCCTTATTAAGAAAATATAATAACATGCTTATCATTAATAAAATATATCAAATATCACTCATTAGTTACAAAATCATAAAAATTCTTAAATTCATCCAACAATCTATAACCATAAATGGCTATCCTGATAACAATTTGCTCATTTTTGTTACACTGTCCTGTTTTTGTACATTTTTCAAAATACAGTTGTCCTGATTTTATACACTATTTTTTTGCTCTTTTTCCTAGCTCAAATTACATCTCCACACATATTACTCTACTAATGTACATTTTACAAGAGTTGGCACTCCTATTGTTAAGCGAATAACAACTGAAATTAATCAGTTAAACAATATTGAGATAGATAAAATATTTTAAGATAAAACTTAGAAACAAACACTCATGTCAAACAATAGTATGATTGAGAACTATTTAAAACATCAGGAAGCAAGAAATGCAAAAGGCATTCCAGCGCTTCCGCTAGATCCGGAGCAGACAACTGCTCTATGTGAACTACTTCAGAGTCCTGAAAATGGTCAGGAAGATTTTCTTTTAAATCTGTTTACAGAACGTATTGCACCGGGTGTAGCACCATCGGCTAAAGTAAAAGCTGAATTTCTTGATAAAATTATCAAGAGAGAACTTACATCGCCAATAATCTCAGCAAAAGAAGCTGTAAAGATTCTTGGAACAATGATGGGAGGATTCAATGTACAGCCACTTATTGATGCATTATCTGTTGAAGAGGTTGCAGAAGAGGCTGTTGAAGCACTATCGCACACCATCCTTGTTTACGATGCTTTTGATACGGTTCTTAAACTATCTGAGACAAACGCTGCTGCCAAAAGAGTTGTTGAATCTTGGGCTAATGCAGATTGGTTTAAAGTAAAACCAGATCTTGACAAAGAGATCAAGGTTAAAGTGTACAAAGTAGAAGGCGAGATTAATACTGACGATTTCTCTCCTGCTGGCGAAGCTTTTACACGCCCAGACATACCTCTTCATGCAATATCTATGGGAGCAACACGTTTTCCTGGAGGTAATGAGACTATCGCAAAATATCGCGAAGAGGGACATCAGGTAGCATTTGTTGGTGATGTTGTTGGTACTGGTTCTTCAAGAAAATCGGCTGCAAACAGTCTTTTATGGCACATTGGCCAGGATATTCCTGCTGTACCAAACAAGCGCACTAAAGGTGTTGTTCTTGGTGGAGCTATTGCTCCTATCTTCTACAACACTTGCGAAGATTCAGGTGCCCTACCAATAACAACTGATGTTTCTAACCTTAATACTGGTGATGAGATTATCATAAACACTGAAAAAGGTGAGGTTACAAGAGATGGAGAGGTTATATCTACATTTAAACTATCGCCTGATACAATAAAAGATGAGTATAAGGCAGGAGGTCGTATCTCATTAATAATTGGTGCTGCTCTTACAGAGAAAGCACGTACTGCACTTGGTCTTCCAAAAGCAGATTTCTTTACAATACCAAACAATCCTGAGCCAAAAGAGGGACAAGGTTATACTCTAGCTCAGAAAATCGTTGGTAAGGCATGTGGTGTTGAGGGCGTTCTTCCGGGAACATCATGTACTCCAAAAATGACTACTGTAGGATCGCAGGATACTACAGGACCTATGACTGCTGATGAGATTACTGAGTTGGCATGTCTTAAGTTCCAGTCGCCAATGTTCATGCAGTCGTTCTGTCACACTGCTGCATACCCAAAGCTTACAGATGTTAAGATGCACAAGTCGTTGCCTACATTTATTACTGAGCGCGATGGTGTTGCATTACGTCAGGGCGATGGTGTTATTCACTCATGGCTAAACCGTATGTTGGTACCTGATACTGTTGGTACAGGTGGCGATTCTCATACACGTTTCCCTCTTGGTATCTCATTCCCTGCCGGATCAGGTCTTGTAGCATTTGCAGGAGCATTAGGATTTATGCCTCTTGATATGCCAGAGTCGGTTCTTGTACGTTTTAAAGGAGAACTTAACCCGGGAATTACACTAAGAGATGTTGTTAACGCAATACCATATTTTGCAATACAGCGCGGACAACTTACAGTTCCTAAAAAGAACAAGATTAATATATTCAACGGTACTATAATTGAGATGGAAGGTCTTGATGATATCACTGTTGAGCAGGCATTTGAGCTTACTGATGCTACAGCTGAGCGTAGTGCTGCAGCTGCATGTATCAAACTTCCGGATGCTAAGGTTATTGAGTTTGTTAAATCAAACGTTGCTCTTCTAGAGAGCATGGTTAAAGATGGATACAACAATACGCTAACAATCCAGAACCGTATAGATGAGCTTAATGAGTGGCTTAAAGATCCTCAGCTTCTATCTGCCGATACTAATGCAGAGTACAAAGAGGTGGTTGAGATTGATCTTTCTGAGATTACTGAGCCAATACTATGTTGCCCTAACGATCCGGATGATGTTAAGCTTCTTTCAGACGTTAAAGGCGAGAAGATTAATGATGTATTCATTGGTTCATGTATGACAAATATCGGACATTTCAGAGCTGCTGCTAAGATCTGGGAAGGTAATAAGGTTAATCCTGAGGTAAGAACATACATTGCCCCTCCTACCCGTATGGATCAGGCAAAACTTAAGGACGAGGCCATGTACTCTACATTTAATCATATAAATGCGCGTATAGAGACTCCTGGATGTTCACTATGTATGGGTAATCAGCTTAGAGTACCGGATAATGTAAATGTATTCTCTACATCAACACGTAACTTCAACAACCGTATGGGTAACGGAGCACAAGTTTACCTTGGTTCTGCAGAGCTTGGTGCTGTTGTAGCTCTTAAAGGTGAGCTTCCAACACCAGAGGATTATATAAACATTTACAAAGAGAAGGTTGAGCCAAATACATCAGATGTATATGACTATCTGCAGTTTGATCAGTTAGATAACTACGATGCTGTTTACAAACGCAGAGACCTTTAATTAAGAGACAATAAATCATTATAAGAAACATAACTAGTGCCGGGGAGTAAAACCCGGCACAAACCAATAATAATTGGAAAAATAAAACTAAAACACAATGGCTAACAAATCAAAAATCATCTACACAAAGATTGATGAAGCTCCGGCTTTGGCAACGTACTCTTTACTTCCAATAGTAAAGGCTTTTACAGAGGTATCAGGTATAGAGGTTGAGACAAGAGATATCTCTCTTGCCGGAAGAATTATAGCTAATTTCCCGGAATATCTTACAGAAGAGCAGCGTATTTCTGATGCTCTTACTGAGCTTGGTGAGCTTGCTAAGACTCCGGAGGCAAATATCATTAAATTGCCAAACATCAGTGCATCAATACCTCAGCTTAAAGCTGCTGTAAAAGAGCTTCAGGAGAAAGGTTACAAGCTACCTGACTTCCCGGATGAACCTAAGACTGATGAAGAGAAGAAAATCAGAGCAACATACGATAAAATTAAAGGTAGTGCAGTAAACCCTGTTCTTAGAGAGGGTAACTCAGACCGTAGAGCACCAGGTGCTGTAAAGAGTTATGCAAGAAAGAATCCACACTCAATGGGTGCATGGGCTGCTGATTCAAAATCGCACGTAGCACACATGAATGGTGGCGATTTCCGTTCAAACGAGAAGTCTACTACTATTACTGCTGAACTTGCAGGTAACCTAAGAATTGAGCTAACTGATAACAGCGGAAATGTAACTGTTCTTAAGGAGAAAACTCCGGTAATTGAGGGTGAAGTAATTGATGCTTCTGTAATGAATCGTAAAGCTCTTAGATCATTCATTGCAGAACAGATAAATGATGCTAAAGAGAAGGATGTACTATTCTCTGCTCACCTTAAGGCTACTATGATGAAGGTTTCTGACCCTATCATTTTTGGTCATATTGTTGAGGTCTTCTTTGAGGATGTTTTCACAAAGCACGCAGATACATTTGCTGAGATTGGGGTAAATCCAAACAACGGACTTGGTGACCTTTATAAGAGAATTGCAAACCTGCCTGAGGCTAAGAAAGCAGAGATTGAGACTGATATAGAGGCTGTATATGCTAAGCGCCCTCGTCTTGCAATGGTTGACTCTGACAAAGGAATTACAAACCTTCACGTTCCAAGTGATGTAATTATTGATGCATCTATGCCGGCAATGATTCGTACATCAGGGCAGATGTGGGGAACAGACGGAAAATCACACGATGCTAAGGCTCTTATCCCTGATAACAGCTACGCAGGTGTATACCAGGCAACAATAGATTTCTGTAAAGAGAACGGTGCATTTGATCCAACAACTATGGGTACTGTACCAAACGTTGGTCTTATGGCACAGAAAGCTGAGGAGTACGGATCGCACGATAAAACGTTTGAGATACCTGCTGACGGAGCTGTACGCGTGGTAGCTGAGAATGGTCAGGTTATCTTTGAGCACAATGTTGAGCAGGGAGATATCTGGAGAATGTGTCAGGTTAAAGATCTTCCTATTCAGGACTGGGTTAAGCTTGCAGTACGCAGAGCAAAAGCTACTCAAACTCCTGCCGTATTCTGGTTAGATGAGACAAGAGCTCATGATGCTCAGCTTATTAACAAGGTTAACATATACCTTAAAGATCATGATACTACAGGACTAGAGATTCATATTATGTCGCCGGTTGAGGCTACTAAATTTTCTTGTGCAAGAATTAAAGAGGGTAAAGATACTATATCAGTAACAGGTAATGTTCTTCGTGACTACCTTACTGACCTGTTCCCTATCCTTGAGGTTGGAACAAGTGCTAAGATGTTATCTATTGTACCTCTTATGAATGGTGGTGGACTATTTGAGACCGGTGCAGGTGGATCGGCTCCTAAGCACGTACAGCAGTTCAACGCAGAGAATCACCTTCGTTGGGATTCATTAGGAGAGTTCCTTGCTCTTGCTGCTTCACTTGAGCACCTGAGTGGATTTGCTAACAATCCTACTGCAATGGTTCTTTCTGAGACTCTTGATCAGGCTACAGGAAAATTCCTTGATGAGGATAAATCGCCTAAGCGTAAGGTTAACCAGCTTGACAACAGAGGTTCTCACTTTTATCTTGCAATGTATTGGGCTGAGGCTCTTGCAGCGCAATCAAAAGATACTGAGCTTCAGGCACGTTTTGCTAAGCTTCATGAGCAGCTTGCAAATAACGAGACTAGGATTGTAGATGAACTGAATGAGGTTCAGGGAGCAGCTTCTGATATAGGAGGTTACTACCAGCCTGTACAGGAACTTGCTGAAAAAGCTATGCGTCCTAGTACAACATTCAACACTATTTTAGAGACATTATAGGCTAAAATTACGACTATTAGATATTAGATTTGGAAAACAACTGCTCCGCATACTTTTACGGAGTGGTTGTTCCCAATTAAACAGTTGATATAGTACCCAATGTGATTCTTTAACCGCAGAGTACAGATCAAAATTTTGAACATAATAAATCTCTTATATATCATTAATACATGATATTTAAGAGGGTATCAAAACAGATAGAAATGGAAATAAAAAACAGTGCTCAGGCAGGAACTTTTGAATCGAGTGATATACTCGTTATGGTTGAGCCGGTTGCCAAAGGTTCAGGAAGAGATATAGACCTGACATCATCGGTTTATATGCACTATGCTGATAGTATTAATAATGTTATCATCAAAGTGTTAGATAAATTTAAGATAGAGGATGTAAAAATCCTGGCTAAAGATAAGGGTGCATTAGATCCAACTATCGAGGCAAGAGTAGAAACTGCAATTAAAAGAGCTCTGGACATACAGGAGGGAACATTATAATGGCTGCAAGACGTAAAAGAAGAACAATGCTTTACATCCCGGGTAATAACCCTGCGATGTTGCAACAAGGTGGAGTTTATGGTGCCGATGGTCTGCTGTTAGACCTAGAAGATGCTGTTGCTCTTAATCAGAAAGATGCTGCACGTATACTTGTGCGTAATATGATTAATACAGTAGACTTCTACAACTGTGAGGTTACTGTACGTATTAATCATCTTGATACTCCGTTTGGTATTGCCGATCTTGAGGAGATAGTTCCTCTGCAACCTGATGCTATACGTTATCCTAAAACCGAATCGGTTGAGGATCTTAAACGTCTTATAAGCATTGTTGAGGAGATTGAGAAGAAGCACAATATAGAGAATCCTACAATGACTATTCACGCAATGATTGAGACAGCTCTGGGTGTTCAGAATGTATTTGACATTGCAGCATACAGCAAACGTGTAGACTGTATTACAATTGGTGGACAAGATCTTACTGCCGATATGAATGTTGTTAAGACAAAGGATGGTAACGAGCTTGATTTTGCCCGTAAACGTATTGTAATGGCAGCAAAAGCTAATAAGATTGATGCCATTGATACTGTTTTTGCCGATGTTGACGACGACGAAGGATTAATGATAGAGACTGAGATGATTAAGGGTATTGGTTTTGCAGGAAAAGCTGTAATTAACCCTCGCCAGATATCTACTATACACGATGTATTTAACCCTACCGAGGAGGAGATACGTAAAGCAGTACGCATTATCCGCGAGTTTAACAAAAACAGAGAGGCCGGAATTGGTGTGTTTGCTATAGATGGTAAAATGATTGATGCCCCTGTTGTTGCAAGAGCACAATATATTATTGATGTAGCAGGTATTGAGATCTAAACCGAAAAAAATTAAAGCAATGCATACAAAAAATATATTAGGATTTGATGTTCCTGACTTTATTGAGGGATTCGGCGATGTTGAACACTACTCAGGAGTGTGGAACAAACTAAAGAAAGAGAATATTGGCGAGACAATCATCTCTCCGCCCGTAAAATCGCGTGTGGCACACACCTCTAAAATGAAGAATTCACTTAAAGAGGCTATTGATGCATGTAACCCACACGATGGAATGACTGTTACATTCCACCACCACCTGCGCGGAGGCGATTATATTGTTGAGCAAACTATACGTTACCTGGCAGAGGTAGGTATTAAAGATATTACACTGGCATCGTCGTCGCTTACAAGTGCGCACGAGTGTCTTGTACCATTTGTTAAGGATGGTACCATTACCCGTATATTCTCATCAGGAATACGCGATGAGCTGGGTAAAGCTATATCAGAAGGACATATGAAGAATCCTGTTGTTATTCACTCTCACGGAGGACGTGCAAGAGCTATAAAAACAGGACGTATTAAGATTGATCTTGCTGTTGTAGCTGCTTCGGCTGCCGATTGCGAAGGAAACTGTACCGGATCATTTGGTCCATCAGCATTCGGATCAATTGGTTATGCAATGATAGATGTGATGTATGCCGATAAGGTAGTGGTTGTTACAGATAATCTTGTTGATTTCCCATGTATACCACCATCAATACGTCAGCACAATGTAGATCATGTTGTAAAGGTAGAGACAATTGGAGATCCGTCTAAGATTGCCAGCGGAACAACACGTATCACTAAGTCGCCAATGGATTTGCGTATTGCAGAGATGGCTGCTGATGCTATTGAGCAATCAGGAGTATTCAGAGAGGGATATTCATTTCAGGTTGGTGCCGGTGGAGCATCACTTGCCGTTGCTAAATTTATGCGCGACAAGATGAAGGCTCAGGAGATAAAAGGTAGCTTCATGATTGGTGGTATTACATCGTACTGTGTTGATATGCTTAATGAGGGTCTTTTTAATGCTCTTTTTGATGTTCAGAGTTTTGATGCAGCTGTAAGTACATCGGTACACGGAAACACCAACCACGTTGAGATTTCGTCTGATCAGTATGCAGGACCATATAACTGTGGTTGTATGACCAATAAACTTGATGTTGTTGTGCTTGGTGCTCTTGAGGTAGATACAGACTTTAATGTGAACGTTATTACCGGAGCCGATGGTGTTATCCGTGGAGCTTCAGGAGGACACTCCGATACTGCTGCAGGAGCTAAGCTTACTGTGGTTGTATGTCCATCGTTCCGTGGTCGTTTACCTATGATTAAGAAACGTGTACAGAATGTTGTTACACCGGGCGAGAGTATAGACCTTATTGTAACAGAACGTGGTATCTGTGTTAATCCGAACAACAAGAATCTTGAGGTTAAGCTGAAAGAGGCTGGTCTTAATATTGTTGATATAGATAAACTAAGAGAAGAGGTAGATAAGATAACAGGTGTTCCTGTTGAACCTAAATTCACAAACAAAATTGTTGGTGTTATCGAATATCGCGATGGTTCAGTTATTGATGTAATTCGCGCCGTAGATACCGAAGATTAATCCTCAAAGGTTCGTTAAGAGCAAAAAAGAGGAAGATAGGAATTGAAGAGAAGATCATTTTCGCGCAAAATAAACCCAAAGCCTCATCGCACAATAATGTGTTGATGGGGCTTTAATTTTATAATATATATCGTAAAAACATATTCAACAACAGTTACAGAATTCTCTGCCTATTATTTCTTCTTTATTGTATAGAATTTTTCACCTGATTTATCCTTTCCGGGAACTAATGTGTACTCTTTTGTTTTTAGCAGTGTAATAGCATCTTTAAATGTTACAATATCTCCATTCTCATTCTTAAATGTAGTATCAGGACCTATCATTGTTCTGTTCTCTGACTTTGGATTTCTCTTTACCTTTTTACCACTCAAGATAATATCTATAATCTCAGATAGTTCCTCATCTACGTTAGGTATACCTCCAATAACCTGATCTACTATATTACCATCTTTATCAATAATAACAGTAGTTGGGTAACCCATTACATTAAACTTTTTGCATATATCTTTTGCTCCGGTTACAACAGGGAAATTAATCTTATGGTTCTTCATAAACTCCTTAACCTGTTTATCTGACGAGAATGTTATCGAGGCAAACATCACATCTTTATTATCTTTGTATTTATCGTATAGTTTGTTAAGATCAGGTATCTCAGCCACACAAGGTTTGCATTTTGTGAACCAGAAGTTAAGTATAGTAACTTTCCCTTTCATAACATCTGTTGATATCTCATTACCATTCATATCTCTAGCTGAGAATTGCGGAGCCTTTTTGATATCCCTTTTCTTCACCGTTGTTATCTCTTTATCTTTCTGCTGCGAGTAGCCATTCTGAATTCCCGCCAGTAAAAGCAATAGTGCAATAAATAATAATCTTCTCATCGTTTTTAATTTTAGTTTTTTGTAAAACTATATGATTAAAACAACCTGTTGTGTTATCTGCCAGTTAATTAGTGTTAATGAGTGTTAAGTAAAAGATTTAGTGTAGTACAAAAGCGTTGGTTTATTGTGATAATATACAATGAGTTCCTGCAAACCGCTTTACTCTAAGCGATACTCTATTATGCAAACCTATACCTTTATAATAGATTATACACATATAGATAACGTCTTCCTCATACGCTAAGAGATGGGGTTTACATCCCGAAACTATTACGGGTATCACTTAGCGTAATAGAGGCTAAAAAAATCTAACATACAAAGAGAGATGGTTTGCAGAGGGTATTACTATCCGGAAAGTGCATCTTGTTGAAAAGAAAATACATTCAGAATCGTAACCAATCCACCTTGGGGTTATACCAATGCACCTTAAAAAGATACCAGTACACCTTTTTCTAGAAAAAAACATCTGAAACTTATCCGAATAGATATAAATCTATCTCTTATAGATATTTTTTCAAAAAAAATTCAACTTATCTGATTTCTGCTGTAACTCTTACTATATAACGTTTACAGCAATATTAAACCAATCAACACTGTAATATTCAGAGAATAAATTTGATACAAACTATTGACTTATGAAAAATATCTTTGTAAATTGTATATAATGATTTTTTAACATAAACCAGTTATTTATGAATAGTATAGAAAAACGCTTTACAGAAGCAAGCACAGTAGTTAACAACGTATCTAATCCATCAATCAAAACTCCAATGTTAAGTTTTGGTGTTAAACAGAAGTTTATCGACAAATGTTCTTCAAAGAAAGATGAGGTAGGGCATCTCATTAATGTTCAGATAAAAGAGAAGCATGAGATGAGTATTGCTTATGACAACTTTCAGCGGGAACAAGAGAAATGTAACAAAAAATATCTGAACATACAGAAGATGGTTAAGTTATGTACCAGGCATAATGATGAAGTGAGCAGCAGAGTGATTACATCTATTATTCCATTACACCCTATTAAGGATTGGTTTGGTAGGGTCAGTAATTTTTACATAAAAATAGCCTCTGAACCAACTATTATGGAGTATCTTGAGATGTTTAATATTACAGCAAAGACACTTTCTATATACTCTGAAGAACTTCATAATGCTCAGCATCTTCGTGAGGTAGCTATTAAAGAGAAGGGTGAAGCAGAGAACGCTACCGATAAACGTAACAGGGCTATGGCAGAGCTTGAGGATATGTGTTACGAGCTTATTACATTGGCTAAGATAGCTCTACAGGATTCTCCACAACTGCTTGAGCAACTTGGTGTAGTTGTAAAATAATCTTTTTATTCCACCATAAAACGTGTTTTAGTTAAAAAAAAGACTGCCGCATTTTATTGTTGGCAGTCTTCCTTTTTTTTACCTCTTCTCGTCGCAGAATATTGCACATGAAGCAATATTACCATCAGTAAAAGCAGCACATTGATCTTCAATTATAGTTACCATACAGTTAGTGCCAAACGTTTTACATGGTACAGTTTCCGGAAGATGAACCTCTCCTTCTCCACCTCTTACATTTGCTGCCTCAAGATCTGATATGATCTCTTTTTTTAGAGTTAGTTTTAATTTTCTCATTGTTTAAATTTTTTATGCTACACCAGTAGTATAGCTAATTGAGTTAATGTTTTTACTCTGCAAATGTAAATGGGGAGCGTAGCATAAATTGATACGGTGTGTTTTATTAAATTTTTTTAACAGTTTTCTGTCGGTTGTATAAGGTGTTTTGTAGAGGATATATCCGATTATTTCATGTGTAATTTGTATTGTTGTAATGTCACATTATCGTAGTGTTGTATTTGTTGTTGTATTTGTAGTGTCGTAGCGCGCTACGACACTACAAATACAACATTACGACATCACGACGGCAATACAATAAACCGTGGTTTTATACAATAATTGTGTTAGCATCGGTAATATATCTGTTTATAAGATATTCGCCCAGGTTATACCAGTGTTCTGCTTTATCAAGTACCCATCCATCAGATGATACCACAATGTTTTTACTATTGGCAAGAGCCTGATCGGGATTATATACAAGCTCTATCTCCCAGTTAAAGTTATTTTCAGATGCTATCTCTGCAAGCATTGTTTTTAATCTGCCGCTATTAGATACGGGTTTATCAAAGTACCATTTAACCCGCTTCACTCCCATATTACTCAGGGTATTTCCGACTAACAGTATAGCCTCTTCGGTTTTAGTTACACGTTTGTACGATCCGTGTACGCTTGATATATCTCTGAACGTACCATCTCTGCCTTTGAATATATATGCACCCGACATTGCACCCTCAAGCAGTATAAGCAGGTTAAAACCGTCTATTTCTACTACTTTGCCATTAATATAATCGGTTGTACACATTTTTGCTTTGCGCTGTTCTATATCACTATCAGAAGCCGCAATACGTCCAATTGCTTCGCGTTGTCGTTTGTTTAGTTTATATCTGTCGCCTACAATCTGTAACACCGAGTTTGGTGCATATCCTCTCGATAAAAAATAGCAGAAGTCGTTAACAGCCTCTGTAAAAACAGGCAGCCACTTATCTGCAAATAGTTTATCGTCTGACGACTCTTTTCCTCTGTTTCTGGTTGTCAAAGTTATATGTTTTAATTGTGCTATAACATATACAAATGTAAGGAAAACATTATGAGTATTTACACAAAAACAGCCAAACACAGTTATTGTATTTGGCTGTTTTATGATAAATGGCCTTTTATAAAAGCAATATTTGATTTATCTAATTTAAGTATTTATCAATAATCTTCTTTAGCTTTTTATCTTTTGGTCCCGGTGCATTCTCTTCTGCAATGTTACCTGTTTTATCTATTATTATATATCTGGGGATAGACTTTATCTGAAGATCGTTTATAAATTTTGATGTAGCAGCATTTTGAGTAAAGTAGCTATGTTTATACTCTTTTAATTTAAAGTCTGTTAACCTCTCTTTCCATCTCCACTCTTTGTCCCATATAGATAGATATATAAACACAACATCTTTATCAGCATACTCTTCGCGCAATTTATTCATATATGGTATACCTTTACAACATGGCCCACACCATGTTGCCCAAAAATCTATACATATAACCTTACCTCTGTTCTGAACAAGTATATCGTTAAACTTACTTTTGTTTCCGTTATTATCTGTTACCCATAGCTCATCAGAACCTTTTATTTCAGATTTATTGCTGTCTGATTTTGGAGTTAGGTTAGCTATATTATTATTGTATCTATTATCTGGCAGTGACTTCTTAAGTATCTCTAATCTAGACATAAAATCTTGATTTTTACAAAAGAAACTTATTGTAACCATTGCATTAATCATTAAATATGCCTTTGACAACTGTGGTATCTTATTCTCTTTAGCTAACCAGTCAAAACACACACGCATATCGTATTTTGCAGCTTTTATTTTTCTCACACCTGATTCATCATACATATGGTCTTTAATAAATTGCCTGTATACCTCATATATAAGATAGTCGTCATTAAAAATACCCTCTGATTTAACACTGTTTTTACTATACAGCTGTACCTTAGCGTTTGCCAGAAATCCGTTTATCTCTATATCTAATTTTTTTGAATATAACAGATATGCCGCATCAGATATATCTCCTTTACTATATATATCATTCAGAAACTCTCTTTTTAATCTGAGATAAGCAGGGTATTTATCAATATATTTTATAATCCTCTTCTTCTTATTCTGATACAGTTTAAATAAATGAAATGGCTCCAATTTATTAGGATACTTCTTGTTATATATCTGTTCCCACGAATAGTCTAACGGCTTTTGCTCGTTAAATGTAGATATAACCACAGGTATACCTCTCTTAAACTTTATCTCAATAGTATCATTTTTATGTATCAAAAATGTATACCTCTTGTAGTTATAGGTTTTGTAACACAGCTCCGATATATCTCTATCAAAACTTATAGTCAAAGTATCTACATCTTTACCTTTGTCAAGGTATATATATGTATCTGATTTACCGGTGAAATAACTTATTCCTGATGTTCTATGTTTATCCTCTTTATCATGGTGCAGAACAACTGTTGCTTTACGCACCTTATACGGAAGATTCTCATCATTTATATTATTTGCATATGGTGACACATAACTACAACTAAATAGTAAAGCCATAGTTATTATTGTTATTGCTCTCCTTATCATATATATATTAACTAACACGCTTAATAATAAACATATAAAAACATACTTATGCATTACTCCGTTCCTTTATTCCATAGTGCTCTTAGTGGGCTTAGGAATCGTTCTATCAGGCGTCTGTTCTCTGTTATAATCTCTGCCTGACCGCTCATGCTCTGGCTGAATTTAAGTTTTGTTCCGTAGTTAGATATCAGTGTATCGGGTATCTCGACCTCTGAAATGTATACAGCACCATCTTTTGTAACCTCTGGTATCATTGATATATTTTTTATTGTACCACGCATCATTCCGAATGTCATATATGGATAGTTATCGAGCTTAATATTTACACGCTGACCTACCTTAATTTTTCCTGATCCGGCAGCTGATACATTAACTTTACCAATAATATTTGTTGCACCATGAGGTATAACTGTTAGCACAATCTCTCCTGCTTGTACGTTTTGGTTCTCGCTCCAGAATTTTGTGAACGATACTTTGCCGTTTATAGGTGATATTATCAGATACTTCTTCTCCCAATTCAGAATACTACTTTTAAGATTATTTACAGCCTCTGTAAGTGATATTATCTGATTACTTTCGCTCTCTGTCTGCTTTAGTTTAAGATCAAGCAGTTGCTGTTCCAATTGGTTCATCTGCATCTGTGTATTTGCCACTGATGAGACAAGACTCTGATAACTCTGCTTCTGCGACAAGAATTGCTGATGCGCCTTCTCAAACTCAGCGGTAGAGTATACATTTTTTACATGCAGCATAGAGTCGCGTTTAAACTGCTTGCGGTATAACACCATCTGCTCAGTTGATATCTTAAGTTGCTGTTTGAGTTTCTCAAAATATAGTTTATAATCAGATGTCTGTTTGGCTACAGATGCTATCTTCTTTGTATAGTAATCTAATTTTATAAAATTTATATAGTCCTTAAGCGATTTTGAGAATGAAGAGTAGCTATTTTGCAGATCGCCAAGTTTCAGATTCATTGGTTTTACTTCAGACAGTATGTCTCTGTTATATACATCTAACTGGTCTACGAAACCTTTAAGTTTAATTATATCGTTATAGTTTGCAGTGTTCTCAAGTATTGCAAGATGTTCTCCTTGCAATACTATAGAGGCTTCATCAACCATAAGTTTATCTATTTTACCCGATGTACGGGCAGCAATAGGTGCCGGAGGATTCTCTGTTGTAATCACTACTGTTCCTGTTATAATGTCAGGATATTTAAAGAAACAGCTTCCGGCAAGTATTACTGCTATTATTGCAAAAATCACGGTTATTCCAATACGTATTATACTATGTGGCACATGCCCCATTATCTCCTGTATCTCGCTACTATTCTCTACAAAATCTATCTTATCTATATCTTTTTCTGGCATTGTTCTTCTTTTTTGTTTAACCTAAAGGCTTATTAGTTTCCTAACTCAAGCTGATTTCTAACAAGTGTATAATAAGCACCTTTTTTTGTTGTAAGTTCCGTATGGTTTCCTACCTCAACAATATTACCGTGTTCAAGCACAACAATCTGATCGGCATTCTTTACTGTACTCAAACGGTGTGCTACAACAACAACGGTACGTCCTTTAAAGAAACGTTCAAGGTTCTCCATAATCACCTTTTCGTTATTTGCATCCAGTGCATTTGTAGCTTCATCAAAGAATATAAACTGCGGATCTTTATATACTGCACGTGCAATTAGTAATCGCTGTTTCTGTCCCTGACTAAGTCCATGTCCTTCGCTACCTATCTTTGTATTATATGATAGTGGCAGAGACTCTACAAACTCCCTTATATTTGCAACCTTTACTGCTTCAAGCAGACGTACAGTGTCTATATTTTCCTCGCCAACTGCTATGTTACGGGCTATGGTATCGTTAAATATAAAACCATCTTGCATAACTGCACCAACCTGACTACGCCACCAGCTTTGAGAGAAGTTACCAAACGGATTGTCTCCAATAGTTATCTCGCCATCGTCTGGCTCATAAAAACCAAGCATCATCTTAACCATTGTGGTTTTTCCGCTACCACTTGTTCCTACAATTGCCGTTATCTTATTTTCAGGTATATTTAACGACAATTCATTTAACACCAACTTTCCGGCAGGTTTCTCATATCTGAACGATACCTTTTTAAGATCAATACTTCTGCGTTCAGGTAGTGTGTTTATCTTTGGTATTTCAATATTCTCTTCGTCTTCGCGGTTATGTATCTCTCCAAGACGTTCCATACTTATTTTGGCATCTTGTAGTGAGTGTATAAATGTAATAAATTGCTCTATAGGACTATTTAGCTGCCCTATAATATATTGTATCGCCAACATCATACCCAGCGAAATATCACCCTTAATTACAGAGGTAGCGGCAATAACTGTTATCAGGATATTCTTAGATTCGTTTATAAATACACTACCCGATTGCTGATACTGACTTAATGCAAGACTCTTAAGACTAACCTTAAACAGTTTAGCCTGAATACGCTCCCACTCCCATCGTTTCTGTTTTTCAGCATTTTGTAGTTTTATCTCTTGCATTCCCTGAATAAGCTGTACTATATTACTCTGGTTGTTTGCACTCTCCTGAAAACGTTTAAAATCGAGTTCTCTACGTCGTTTCATAAATACCATTATCCAGGTTATATATAGTGCAGATCCGAGAAAGAATATTGCAAATATTGTAAGTGAGTAGAATGCAAGAACACCACTAAAGATAAGCAGGTTTACAGCAGAGAACAGTATATTTAGTGTTTGTCCTGTAAGAAAACTCTCTATTCTGTTATGGTCTCCAATACGCTGCATAAGGTCTCCCATCATCTTTGTGTCAAAGAAACTTATAGGCAGTTTCATCAGCTTTATAAGGAAATCTGATATAAGTGATATATTTATTCGCGTACTCAGATGGAGCATTATCCACGATCGTATAAAATCTACACTCATACGACTTATAAAGAGTATCATCTGTGCAATCAGAACAAGATATATAAACGATAGATTATTGTTTGCTATACCAAAGTCTACAATACTTTGGGTAAGAAATGGGAATATAAGTTGTAATAAACTACCCAGTATAAGTCCTAATATTAGCTGTACAATAAATTTTGTATGAGGCTTCAGGTATTTGAATATAAAGCTAAAATTCTTTCTGTCGGTCTTCTCATCGTCCATTTCATAGAACCCGGGTTGTGGTTCAAGAAGCAGAGCCATACCTTTTCGTACACCCTCTTCTTGTGTACCAGCCCAATGTTTTATGAACTCGCCCTGTGTATATGTTATAAGTCCTTCGGCCGGATCAGCAACAATTACCTTAGATCTGGAAGGGTCTTTTTTCTCAACAATATTATATACAACAACAAAGTGGTTCTGGTTCCAGTGTGCAATAAAAGGGAATGGTTTTTCGGCAGCCAGTTTATTAAATTCTGCTTTAACACCAAGAGTTTTCATACCTATACTCTCTGCCGCATCGCTAATACCCATAAATGATACCCCTTCGCGTGTAATAAATGATCGTTCTCTTAGGGTTTGTGCAGAGTAATGCTTCCCGTAATGTTTTGCAACCATACGAAGACATGTTGCTCCGCAATCCATTGCATCTAGCTGTTTGTAATGAGGTGTATTCTTTTTCTTCAAGATATATATAAATGTTTAATTGTTTAACCATGTTAAAAACGAATCCGACAGAAGACGGATACAACAAAGCACTATAAAACTTTAGCGTTGCATGGTATGTTTGGGGTATTTAATGCTTTTCGTATGCGAATATAAGATTTATTGCAAGACGAACAACAGTGGCCATTGTTTTTTATAGTTTTTAACAGTTTTGTGGCTGTGTTTTTAATAAAGTAATAGATCAAGCGGTAAACTATATACGGTTACCACTCCTCCATTCATATACATCAATATATCCTTCCTCTCCTTCCCACTTAGATATGTATGGATTATATCTGCATTTATCAGGTTGAGACTTAATGTCATTTTTGTCTCTTAAAAATGCCCTACAGTCAGTACATATATATCTGTACTCACAATCTTTACATACATCTATATCATCTTTATTAATGCTCCATAGTTTTGTAAAATCAGGATTCTCAATAACTTCTTTTATTGATTTATTTTTGATATTCCCAAACGTATTAGTCATACTTGGGCAGTTACAAATTTCACCACTTTTATTAATTGAGACCTTTCTGTTTAAACATGTATTATGACATTGGGCTTCTGTAAATGTATTAATACAAATGCTAAAGTATCCAGTAAAGATCTGACCACAATCGCTATCGGGTATATATCCTTCTGTATCAAACAGAACTTTCCCATTATTGCTGGCAATATTTTCAGGGGCTCTATATACATATATTCTCTGAAAACGAGGGAATTTATCGTGTAAGCTACTAAGTGTATCTATATTACACTCATCACTATATTTAAAAAACACCTCAACAGAGAGTATTCTTGTTCCTTCAAGAAGTTCTCCTATTTTTTCTAATAATTTAA
>DKJY01000139.1 GCA_002454955.1 Bacteroidales bacterium UBA6680 | reverse complement strand
CAATCAAATAACCAAAGCTTACCCTAATACCCCAATAATTATTCTGATCTATAATAAAAAAAGAGAGGACTGTTAAGTTACAATCCTCTCTCCGTATATCTTAAAGTATAAGCTGCTAATAGAAATCTATCACATAAAATTTCTTAATATCAGATCGCTTAACCTTCTCAATCTTCATATTCAACCACACCTCACGCAACGGTCTGTCTTTTGAGTTTGTTTTAACACGTGCAATCTTTGTAATGGTCTCCAGACCACTTACAACACGTCCAAACACAGTATATTTACCATCAAGATGCGGTGCTCCGTTTTTATTCTCTACAATATAAAACTGTGCACTGTTAGATTTCACTCCCGGCTTACTACTAGGCGACGCTATTGAGCCATACACATGTTTTATATGAGGTTTTATCTCAGGTTTCATCCCTCCTGCCTTAAGATACTCAATATCTTTAGGATCAGGATTCTTCTTAAACTTAGGATTTCCGCCCTGAATCATAAACTTCTCAATAACCCTGAAGAAATCTGTTCCGTTATAAACACCCAGTTTTGCCAAACGTATAAAGTTACGTTTATGCTCAGGGGTCTCATCAAAAAGCAGAAGTTTCATCTTACCGTACCTGGTATTAATAGTAACAAGATAATCATACTCAGCATTCGGAATTGGTGTAATCTTCTTCTTTGTCACCTTAGTTGAGTCCTGTGCATAAGCAAATGGCACAGATATCAACAGCAGCAAACTAAACAACAGACTCTTCATTGTTAAATATTTTTGTTATCCTAAAATCATTCCTACAATAGTGGCAGACAATAACGATGCCAATGTTCCTGCAAGCAGTGCTCTAAGACCAAACTGCGATAGTAACACTCTACGCTTAGGAGCAAGCGAACCAATACCACCTATCTGTATACCAATAGATGCAAAGTTTGCAAATCCGCACAGCATATATGTTGCCATAATAGCCGATTTCTTCTCAGCAAATGTAGCCTTAAGATCAGCCAACGATACATAACCAATAAACTCAGTAAGAATAATCTTCTCACCCAGAACGCGACCAACATAGGTCATATCCTCCTTACACACACCTAGCAGCCACATAAGCGGAGCAAATGTATATCCAAGAATAAACTCAAGCGATAACTTAGTATACTGACCATCGGTTATAGATGCAATCCAGTTATTTATCCTGAAAATAGCTTTAGGATCTGTTGAGTCAATAGGTATACGCCCTACAAGCTCAAAAAGATAATTAGCGAACGCTATAAATGCAATAAACACAAGAAGCATTGCCCCTACATTAACAGCCAGTTTAAGACCATCTGCGGTACCATTTGATATTGCATCAAGTATATTCTTCCCAATCTTCTCATTAGATACTGTTACATCTGTATTCACCTTCTCTGTCTGTGGATACAGAATCTTTGATATAACAACCACACCTGGTGCTGCCATAATAGATGCTGTTAACAGGTGTTTTGCATAAAACAACTGCATAACCTTATCATCACCACCCAAAACTGTCATATAAACTGCGAGTACCCCTCCTGCAAGGGTTGCCATACCACCAGACATAACCAGCAGTATCTCCGATTTTGTCATCTTATCCAGATATGGTTTAATCATTAGCGGCGATTCGGTCTGTCCAAGAAATATGTTTCCTGCAACCGACAAACTCTCTGCACCCGAAATTCCAAACGATTTTGCCATTACCCATGCAAGACCTTTTACAACAACCTGTATAATACCAAGATAGAAAAGCACACTTGTAAGAGCCGAGAAGAATATTACTGTTGGTAATATTATTATGGCAAATGTCATAAGTGGCGACTCAATTTCTCCGGTACCAAATGATTTAAACAGGAATGTTGTTCCGGCTTTCGTAAAATCAATAATCTTTACGAAAATTTGTCCAATAAATTCAAAAAACACCTGAACATAAGAAATCTGTAAAACACCAATTGCCAATAGTAATTGTATACCTAGACCTATAGCTACAACCTTCCAGTTTATGGCTCTCTTATTTGCACTAAATACCCATGCAATTGCAATAATAACAACCATTCCCAGTAATCCTCTGAGTATTGTTATCAGATCAAAACCAAACTCATCTTCAGCACCATCTGTCTTATCAATTGTTGCTACCTGAGCACTATTATCAACTACACTGGTTACACTATCAACAGCAGCAGAATCAACAACTCCCGATACCTCTAACACATTCTGTACACTGTCTGTTACATTGTTTGCAAACATTAACTGAGGGGCAAACAAAAGAAGGGTCGCCAAGGCGACAAAAACAACTTTCCTCATAAATTTTATTTGATATTATTTTTTTCGTTTATCTAATTCATCTCTTACTCGTGTGGCAAACTCATAATTCTCATCATTTATTGCCTCATTTAACATCTTTTCCAACTCCTCAACTGATGCCTCCTTAAGAGATCCTTTAACAGCATCTTCATAATCTTCTGGTTCATCAATATCATCCTCAAATTTGGTAGATTCTTTTGGTGGGTCGGTATCAAGTATTATTCCTGCTCTCTCAACAATCTCTTCTGTAGTAAACACCGGGCAGTGATATCTGAGTGCCAAAGCAACAGCATCTGAGGTACGTGCATCAATGGTCTCTATCTTATCGTTACCACTACAGATAAGTTTAGAGAAGAACACACCCTCTTCAAGCTTATATATATTTACCTCGGTTAGTTTAATATTGAATTTATTAGAAAGGTGAACAAACAGGTCATGGGTAAGTGGTCTGGGAGGTGTTAAGCCCTCTAACTGTATTGCTATAGCCTGCGCCTCAAAACCACCTATAATAATAGGTATTCTGCGCTCTCCGTCAGCTTCGCTTAATACTAACGCATATGCTCCGGATTGTGTCTGGCTATAGGATATACCTAATACATTTAATTTAACTTTACCCATTATTTAATACTTTTTATCCACAAATATAAGTAATTTACCAGCAGAGTAATATATATTTACTCTATCAATTTAATATTTTATTATCACATATATAGCTTTTTTTTCATAAAATCACATTTTGTTAAATTTTATAATCAACTACCCGACTATATTAAAAATATGTATACTATTTGGTCTTTAACATAATAGGCCATATATTTGCACCTATATTCGAATTATCTCTGATTACACAGAGATGTTTGAGTTATAAAGAAGAGTGGAGAGAATAGGCTCGGCGAAACTCTAGCAACCTCTGAATAAAAAGAACGGTGCTAAAACCTATCCCAATAGTGGGAGTTATAACTTAAAAATGGAGATCATGAACAGAAAAGATTCAACATTTCAGTTTTCAGGCATTAAACAGGTTATCTGCCGTAATTACATATCAGGATATTCACTAATCCGAATGCAGGGCTTGTAATATACCTTCAGCAACCATTTTTTATAAATCTGTAGCATCTGTTCTCAATAGCTGTTATTAAAACATTATACTCAAATGTTAATTATACTAATACTCTTTCGCCCTCGCGAAGTGGGGTTTATGTGTACATAATAGCCATACAATATCATAGATTTGATATATGCAGATAGCTGCACACGTTTATAACGTATTACAGCTACTGTAAAAGCTATACACCAATAGCTTAATGGGATAACTATATCCTATAATAATAGGTAACAGTGCCATACGCATAGCTGTTCTCCGATAAAATATCAGCAGAAACAGAATTACAAAACCGGTGATACAGAGTTTATTACTAAACACAGAACAGCAGCGTAGAGGCGTACTAACAGTTATAGATAAAGTAAACAACAAATATTATGACAACATACAAACATTTTGATACAGTACAGGTACATGCCGGACACACACCAGACAGTGAAACATTATCAAGAGCAGTACCGCTATATCAAACAACCTCATACATATTCAGAGATGCTGAACACGGAGCCAATCTGTTTGCTCTAAAGGAGTTTGGGAACATATATACCCGGTTAATGAACCCTACAACCAATGTATTTGAACAACGCATTGCTGCTCTTGAGGGTGGCGTTGGAGCACTGGCAACAGCATCGGGGCATGCTGCTCAATTTATAGCTCTCACAACAATATTAGAACATGGCGATAACTTTGTCTCATCGCCCTACCTATATGGCGGAACATACAATCAGTTTAGCGTATCGTTAAAACGACTTGGCATAGAGGCACGGTTTGCTTCAGACATTACAGCAGATAGCCTTGAAGCTAAAATAGATAATAGCACCAAAGCAATATACGTTGAGACCATTGGTAACCCTGGATTTGCAATACCCGATTTTGATACAATAACAGCTCTGGCAAAAAGGTACGATATTCCGCTTATTGTTGATAACACCTTTGGTGCAGCGGGCTATCTGTGCAGACCTATTGCATTAGG
Source organism: Bacteroidales bacterium UBA6680 (assembly GCA_002454955.1). Taxonomy (GTDB): domain Bacteria; phylum Bacteroidota; class Bacteroidia; order Bacteroidales; family UBA6680; genus UBA6680. The sequence goes on along the minus strand of DKJY01000139.1, from coordinate 35,207 downwards.
AGCAAATATAGTTGTATCGTCTGCCACTAAATGGATAGGTGGACATGGCAACTCAATAGGCGGGGTTATTATTGATGGTGGTAACTACAACTGGGGTAACGGAAAATTCAGGCAGTTTACAGAACCATCTGACGGGTACCACGGATTAAGATTCTGGGATACATTCGGCAACCACTCATTTATTATCAGGGCACGTGTAGAGGGGCTTCGTGACTTTGGTCCATCAATAAGTCCGTTTAATTCATACCTGTTGATAAATGGTCTGGAGACGTTATCGCTACGCATGCAGCGGCACGTTGATAACACCCTTGTTCTGGCAGAGTGGCTCAGCAAACACCCAAAGGTAAAACGGGTATCATATCCCGGTTTATCGAACAACAGATATCACAATATTGCCAAACAGTATCTGCACAATGGCTTTGGTGGTGTATTAACATTTGAGATAGATGATACACAGAACTATACCGAACAATTTGTTGATAACCTTCAGCTAACAAGTCATCTTGCCAATGTTGGCGATGTTAAAACACTTATAATTCAACCCGCTGCAACAACACACCAGCAACTATCTGACAAACAGAAGATAGCCTGTGGTGTAAGCCCTACCCTGCTTAGGGTATCTGTGGGTATAGAGCATATAGATGATATAACAGAGGATTTCAGGCAGGCATTTAATAAAACAGAGAATAATAATGATACGGAAGATATATAACCACAACAATACATTCTGTACCGAGAGAGGTTATACAATTAATAACCTTCAGGTAGTATACCATACAGCAGGCACGTTAAACAGTACATGCAGTAATGTAATATGGATATGCCATCCTCTCACTGCCAGTTCTGACGTTAACAGCTGGTGGCAAAACAGCGTAGGATCAGGATTGCTTTTTGATACAAACAGATACTTTGTTATCTGTGTAAATACTCTTGGTTCGGCATACGGAACCACATCGGCACTATCTGTTAACTGTTGTAGCGGCGAACCTTACTACCACAGCTTTCCTGACATTACAGTGCGCGATACTGTATCTGTAAACAATATTATAAGAGAGCATATTGGTATAAAAGAGATAGCATTAGCCGTAGGGTGTTCTATTGGCGGATTTCAGACAATTGAGTGGTCGGTAACAGATCCCGGATTAATTAAGGGCATGGCTCTTATTGCATCAAGCTACAGGGCAACTCCGTGGGCTATAGCCATTAACGAGAGTCAACGTATGGCAATTAAAGCCGACCGTACATGGTCAGAGAACAGGACAGATGCTGGTCGTCCGGGGCTTAAAGCTGCCCGATCAATTGCACTGTTAAGCTACAGAAACTACAATACATACAACACCACACAAGATGGTTTCTACGATGATGATTGCCTGAAACCAAAGGCCTCATCGTATCAGCAATATCAGGGCAATAAGATTGTTACACGCTTTAACGCCTTCTCATATATATCTATGCTTAATGCTTTTGATTCGCACAATATAGGCAGAGGCAGAGGTACAACAGAAGAGGTTCTTGAGTCTATTACAACAGACACACTAATAATTGGCATAGATTCAGATATACTCTTTCCGGTCAAAGAACAACACTATATGAACAACCATATTAAGGGGGCATCAATACATATTGTAGAGTCGGTTTTTGGTCATGACGGATTTCTGATAGAAGCAAATAAGATATCTCCGCTGATAACAGGGCATATTACAAAACTTAATAAATAATATTTATAAACTAATACAGATTAGACATATGAAACGAGCATGAGAAAGATTTTTCACACCGAGGATGACTAAATTATGCGAGTTCCATATGACCATTAAAAAACAAATTTAGACATATGAACAATATATTATCAATTGGTCTTTTTGGCTTTGGAGTAGTAGGTCAGGGACTTTACGATGTACTTAAACATATACATACTGCCAAACCTGAGATTAACAAGATTGTTGTTAAAAACAGAGATAAAGCGAGAGGTACAAACGCAGATATAATCTCATACAATCCCAACGATATAATTAACAACAGCGATATAAATCTTGTTGTAGAGCTCATTGACGATTCAAACGAGGCGTATCATATTGTTAAACATAGTTTAAAACAGGGCAAACATGTTGTTTCCGGTAACAAGAAGATGATTGCCGAGCATCTGCCTGAGCTCATAGATCTTCAGCAAGAACACAATGTATCGCTACTGTACGATGCTTCAGCATGCGGAAGTATTCCAGTGATAAGAAATCTTGAAGAGTATTACGATAACGATCTGCTTACAAGGGTTACAGGTATACTAAACGGATCGTCTAACTATATACTATCTAAACTGTTTAGCAGAGGATACAGCTACCACACAGCACTTAAAGAGGCTCAGGACAAAGGCTTTGCCGAAAGCAACCCCACATTTGATGTAGATGGATTCGATTCTCTTTATAAGCTTATCATAATCACCGTTCACAGTTTCGGAACATATGTGGCTCCTGATAAGATATTCAGGTTTGGTATATCAAACATTAACAACTACGATGTTGAGTTTGCCAAAGAGAAAGGTTGTAAGATAAAGCTCATTGCACAGGTAGAGAAGCTGGCAGATAACAGAATCTCGTTATGTGTTGTACCATCTCTGGTTAAACCACACAAATACATATACAATGTTGAGAACGAATACAACGGCGTGGTTATAGAAGGTAAATTCTACGATAAACAGTTTATGTTTGGTAAAGGCGCAGGCGGGCATCCAACCGGATCGGCTGTATTATCAGATATTACTGCACTTAGTCATAACTACAGGTACGAGTATAAAAAGCGCAACTACCACACTCCTCCTGAATTTACTACAGATAACGAGGTAACAATATACCTGAGATATACCAGCATCAGCCACCTTAATCTATTCAATTTTAGCGAGATTACAGAGAGACACAACAGCACAAACTACAGTTATGTAATAGGTAGAATAACCATAAACAATCTTATAGATATTCAGAATAGGATAGCAGACAAAGATCTGTTTATTGCACTAATAGATAGAAACAATGACAAAAACTGAGCAGTTAAACAATATAGCAAAGAGACGTATTCTTGTACTGGACGGTGCAATGGGTACGCTCATTCAGCAACACAATCTAACCGAAGAGGAGTTCAGAGGAGATATACTGAAACACCACACAGCAGATATAAAAGGTAATAACGACATACTTAATATTACACAACCCGGTATAATATCTGACATACACAGAGAGTATCTGAATGCAGGTGCCGATATTATTGAGACAAATACATTTAATGCAAATAAGATATCGCAAGCAGATTATAATCTGGAACATCTGGTGTATGATATAAACTACAATGGAGCCAGATTAGCAAAAAAAGCTGCTGAAGAGTTCTCTGCATCTACACCAGATAAACCACGATTTGTAGCGGGTTCAGTAGGACCTACAAATCAAACAGCATCAATGTCGCCAGATGTTAATAACCCGGGTTACAGAGCTGTAGATTTCAGTTATCTGGAACAGGTTTACTATGCACAGGCAGAAGCGCTGGCAAATGGTGGGGTTGATATATTTCTGGTTGAGACTGTGTTTGATACCCTTAATGCCAAAGCTGCACTGCACGCAATAAACAGGCTAAAGAGCAGTAAGGGGTATGATATACCAGTAATGGTATCGGGTACAATAACCGATGCTAGTGGCAGAACATTGTCGGGGCAGACACCTGAAGCCCTCTACATATCACTGAAACATGCCGATCTATTCAGCATTGGACTTAACTGTGCTCTGGGTGCCAAACAGCTACAGCCTCATCTTAAAAGTCTGTCGCAGATAGCAAACTGCTATATATCTGTTCATCCAAATGCCGGACTACCCAACGAACTTGGCGAATATAATGAATCTGCACAGGAGATGGCAGAGCAGATATCCGGTTTTGCCACACAACAACTTATAAATATTGCCGGAGGGTGCTGCGGTACAACACCAGAACATATAGAGCATATTGTTGATATCATCAGCAATAAAAAACCACGTATCCCTGTACCTCACAGTAATACCACAACTCTATCGGGTCTTGAGCATATTGATATTACCGCAGACAGAAACTTTATAAATATAGGCGAACGAGCCAATGTAGCAGGTTCTGCAAGATTTGCGCGATTAATCAGAGAACATAAATTTGAACAGGCTCTTGATATTGTAACAGATCAGGTTGAAGGAGGTGCACAGGTTATTGATATATGTATGGATGATGCATTAATAGATGCAAAAGAGGCAATGATAATGTTCCTAAACCTTATAGCTTCTGATCCTAATATATCAAAATTGCCATTAATGATAGACTCGTCAGACTTTGAGGTTATTGAAGCGGGATTGAGATGTACGCAGGGTAAATCAGTTGTGAACTCAATAAGTCTTAAGGATGGCGAAGAGAGGTTTGTTAAAGAAGTCAAAACGGTATTACAGTACGGTGCTGCTGTTGTTGTTATGCTCTTTGATGAGAGAGGTCAGGCAGATAGCTATAACAGAAAGATAGAGGTTGCAGACAGAGCATACAGAATACTATCTGATATTGGGTTTCCGGTACACGATATAATATTTGACCCTAATGTGTTAACAGTAGCAACAGGTATAAAGGAGCATAACTGTTATGCTGTAGATTTTATTAAAACATGCCGGTGGATAAAAGAGAATATGCCACATGCAAAGATAAGCGGAGGCATAAGTAATATATCATTCTCGTTCAGAGGGAACAACACTATTCGCGAAGCGATGCACTCTGTATTTCTATATCATGCAATAGATGCCGGACTTGATATGGGTATTGTAAATCCGGCAATGTTACAGGTTTACTCAGAGATACCTGAGAATCTTATAAAACTTACAGAGGATGTTATACTAAACAGGCGTTCAGATGCTGTTGAACGTCTATCGGCCTATGCAGAGCAGATATCAGACAGTATAAGCGCAACAGACAAAAGGTCAGACTGGCGGTTAACAACCGTTGACAAACGATTATCGTTTGCTCTGCTAAAGGGGATTACACAACATATAGATGATGATATAAAAGAGGCGCTTGAGATATTTAGCACCCCTATTGAGATTATAGATAAACCTCTTATGCAGGCCATGAACAGTGTTGGCAATCTGTTTGGTAAAGGGCAGATGTTCCTGCCACAGGTAATTAAAAGTGCCAGAGTAATGCGTAAGGCTGTTGATATTCTGAAACCTCTTATTGTTAAAGATAGTAATGAGGTAAAGGCATTCGGTGCAGGTAAGGTACTGCTTGCCACCGTAAAAGGCGATGTTCATGATATAGGTAAAAATATAGTTGGCATTGTACTCAGCTGCAATAACTATAAGGTTACAGATATTGGAATAATGACCCCGGCAGAGGAGATTATTAACATAGCAGTAAAAGAGAAGGTTGATATTATTGGACTCAGCGGACTTATAACTCCATCGTTGAATGAGATGGTAAATGTTGTTCAACTGCTTGAACAGAGCGGATTAGATATACCCGTAATAATAGGTGGGGCTGCAACATCAAAGCTACATACCGCTCTTAAAATAGCACCTGAATATAGTGGTATAGTGGCATATACAACGGATGCATCAACCACTGTAACAGTTATAAACAGTATTATAAACAACAAAAAGGGTTATTCTGAACAGATAAAAGAGGAGTATCAGAGAGAGGTTAACAGGTATAACAACAGACAGCAACAAAAAGGTTATATATCATTAAATGCTGCCAGAAATAACAGGTTGATTGTTGATAGCAGCAAGATATATAAACCAAACAGAACAGGCGTAACAACTATATCCAATCTGGACATAGATATCCTTATACCCTATATAGATTGGAGATTCTTCTTCGGCGCATGGAGCATAAAGGGGAGGTATCCTGACCTGCTGAATGACCCCGTTCACGGAACCGAAGCAACAAGGTTATATAACGATGCTCTTGATATGTTAAAAGATATAAAGAGGCATGGGTGGCTTAAGGCAAATGGTGTTACAGGGATATTCCCGGCAAACTCCGATGGTGATAACACAATAATATATTGCAGCCAAAACCCCGATAAGGTAATAGCTACAGTATCTCATTTGCGTAATCAACAGCAGAAAGAGTCCGGTTACTACAACCTGTCACTTGCCGACTTTCTTATACAAAAGGAGTCCGGTATTAAAGATTATATAGGGGCTTTTGCCGTAACAGCAGGTATAAACGCATATACAAAAGCTAGTGAGTTTGAGATAAATGGTGATAATTATTCGGCAATAATGCTAAAAGTAATTGCCGACAGATTAACCGAAGCTTTTGCCGAATATCTGCACCATATTGTACGAACAGAGCTATGGGGTTACAGTAATAACAACAACCTTTCGGCAAACGATATGCACAAGGAGAGTTATGTTGGAATACGTCCGGCTCCGGGTTATCCTGCATGCCCCGACCACTCACAAAAGGGAGTGATATTCGATATACTAAAGGTATCTGAAAACACTGGTATTAAGCTTACTGAAAGCTATGCTATGAATCCCGGAGCATCTGTTGCCGGATGGATATACGCCAACAGCAATGCAAAATATTTTGCTGTTGACAAGATAGATAGCGATCAATTAACCGACTATGCCGGGCGTAAAAATATATCAACAGAGGAGGCCAGTAGTATACTTCATAATATCATAAACATTAACAGAGAAACCAACAAACAATGAATATATCAGAGTTATTAAAGAACTGTGACAAAACAGAACTATCTTTTGAGATTCTACCCCCATTAAGGGGTAATAGTATTGAGACTATATACTCAACACTTGATCCGTTAATGGAGTTTAAGCCCAGATATATAAATGTTACATATCACAGAGAAGAGGTTACATATAAAGAGCTTAAGGGTGGTTTGTTAAAGCCCATTGTTCAGAAACGGCGTTCTGGTACTGTAGGTATTACTGCAGCAATAAAACATAAGTATAATACTGAGGTGGTTCCGCATATTATATGTGGTGGGTTCACAAAACACGAAACAGAAGAGGCTCTTATTGACTTCAGCTTTTTGGGCATTAACAATCTGCTTATAGTGAGAGGTGATCCTCTGAAAACAGAGGTTCAGTTCTCGGCAAAGAGTGGTGGACACAGATATGCTGTTGATCTTATAGAGCAGATAACAAATATGAACAAAGGAGTGTTCCTTGACGATACAATTGAGCAGTGTTTCCCTACAGACTTCTGCATGGGTATTGCCGGGTATCCGGAGAAACATATTGAGAGTCCGAACGAGAATCAGGATATGGATATACTAAAACAGAAGATTGATGCAGGAGCAAAATACATTGTAACTCAGATGTTTTTTGACAATAGTAAATACTTTGATTTTGTTAACAGGTGCAGAAAGGCAGGTATAACTGCTCCTATTGTTCCCGGCTTAAAACCAGTATCGCTAAAGAGCCACGCCGCTATACTGCCAAAGATATTTCATATTGATATACCAGATAATCTTGCAAAAGAGATAGGCAGATGTAAGGATAATAGTGAGGTCAGGAAGTTAGGTATAGAGTGGACTAAGAGTCAAAGTAAAGAGTTAAAGAGAGCGGGAGTACCTTGTATACACTATTACACAATGGGTAAAGCAGATAATATATACAATATTGTAAAGGATGTTTTCTGAACATCGCCAAAAACAACAGAGGGGAATCACCCCCTCTGTCTATCATATCAAATCAAACAACACATTAATGAATATAATCATGGTTAGCATTAAATGTGTTTTGGCTATTCTGCTTCTACAAGTTCTTTTGTACTCTTTTTACTGTACTTCTCTCTCATTAACATACTATTGTAGTATCTAGAAAGGTATCCATATATTACCATTTCACTCATTCGTTGTTTAGAACGGAACAGACGATTCATTGACATATGGCATATACTATTCAATAGCTGTTTCTTTTCTACCTCAACCTTATCTTCTGTGTATAGTTTATCTACCACTCTTGCTACCTCAGATAGTTGACTCTTATAAGATTTAAGTATCATCTGCACTCGGGTATCAAACAGGCTGTGGTCAAATACTCCATTCATCCTCTTTTTTGCTTTTCTGTATTTACCATCTATCTGTACTCTAAGACTCTTATCCATATTAAACTCCTTTCCCATAGAGTTATGCCACATGGTTGCCAATTCGTTTTTTGCAGTAAGATCGTTGCCAAATACCGATAGTATAGTATCAATCATAGACATTCCTATGTATGCAATCAGCTCCTGATCTGTAACTGCACCCAGTAGTTTCAGTATATGTTTACTGTCAACAAAAAACAGGCTCTCTAATACAGGAATAGATTCGCTCCCGTAACGTTCTATTTCTCTGTTATATGTATCCATCATTATCTTCCAGATAATGCCGGTATCGTTCAGTTGCTTAAACACAGGTGTAACCTGAGATATCACTGTTCCATACGCAGATATATCATTAACTCTGAATCGTACTCTTATGTGTTCATCAGGATCGGAGTATCTGATAAAGAACCACTCAGCAATAACTCCAGCCTCTAAAAGCTCTTCTGCTAGTGGCAATATATGTTGTGTTAATACCTTGTCTGCACTCTTTGTTCCTGAATATAACTTATAGTATATCCACTCTTCGCCAGGAATAAATGATCGTTTCATTGCTGCACCTCCTTCTCAAATGTAAATACAAATTGATTTCTGTAATGCTCATTATTACTAATTTCCAGAGCTTTATCCTGCGTATAATATAACTCCTTAAGAACAAAAACACCGCGCTTTGATGCTGCCTTAAGAAGCTTTATATATGCCGATATACTAAGATCGAGATACAACTCATTATCGCCCTCTACCAGAAGTACCTTTGCTGGAATGCCTCTCTTTTCACGCAGAGTATTCATCTCTTTAAGCATCTTCTGTTCATCCTTAAGTTCAAAGATATGTTTAACCTCGTCGCTCTTAACCCTCCACTGTGCATGCTCAAATATTATATTCTTATATCGTACTCTGGGCAGAAAATCAAATCTATTCTCTATATCACCCCAGTGAAAGAACAGTCCCGACTTAAGGCCATCTGTCTGCATATTACACAAGAACTCATATAGTGGCAGTGCATTATTTGAGTAGTTGTGTGCTGTACTCAATCGTGGCGATATTATCTTGTTAAGTCTCTTTGATCTGAGGGTAATAAATTTGCCATATTTTACTGATATCATGATATCATCAGGATATATTGCATTATCCGGATTAACCGCTGTTCGACCCAGATACGGAATCTCATAATCTCTTAATTCCGGGCGTTGCAATATATTTCCTACACGCGACTCCGGTATGTGAACAATCTCTGCAAGAATACTGTCTTTGGATTTCTGCTGCTCTTTTGCTGTTATGTTCTTAACATGCTCTCTAATATCGTCATTACTCTGTGCAAATCGTCCTAACAGATTAGCTCCACTTGAACCGCCTATGCTTTTAAGTGATATCTCTATACCATTATCGCCATTATATATCTCAGTCATTACCGACATAGATAATGGCATATCAGTACTGTCTGCTTCAAAGCCCTCCAGATCTTTATCAGTTAATTCAATCTCTGTACTACCACATTTAATTGCATCAACTACCTTAGGGTGCAAAATACCATATAGTTTATTGATGTTGGTTTTATAGCCTGTCTGTTTTCCCGGAGATATAAACAGATCGTCTACAAGAGGGTTTATATCATTTCCTGACGACTTCCCGTTCTGTTTAAATCCTATTCCTAAATCTGTATCCAGTACTTGCAGCAGAGGCATCTCGCGCTCCTCATATCTGGAATAGAAACTACTCTTAAAGCTATCCAGTTGAGTCTCCTCTCTTTTTGGTGTAATTCTGTTTAACACATTAAGTGCATCAATAAGATTTTTCTTTATATCTCTATCCAGTTCACAGTTATAGCTACTAATATTTAAATCTGTTTGATATATATATTTTGGATTAAAAGGTAACTCTAATGATTTTAGCTGGTCTGTAACATCGCTATATTTTGATGTATTCAAACCTATCTCTGAGCTATTTATGTTATTTATTTTACTGTCTATATCTGATATTACAGATAGTATATTGCCCGAGCTATCAAGCTCGGTAAGTTTTTTCTTAATGTGGTCTATAAATTCACTTCCTGTAACAGATGGTTCAAGCTCAGATATAAGAACCTGATTATCTATTATCTCTTCTATATACCCTGATGACTCTTCTTTAGTATATCCATCCTTTGTAAGAACATCGGTAAGCTGATCTATTGTTTTACCCTGCTTTGCATCCTGAATAATAGCATCCAGATAGATATTACTCTCTACCTCAACTATAAAATGTTTTCTGTTTCCTTTATTGTATTTATACTCAACATAACGATACTTATCATCCACCACATACAGACTGGAGTTAGGATAAAATTTCAACTGCGAACGAATACCTTTATCCTTCTGTATATAGTCTGCAATACTTATCAGGTAGTGCATATCAAGCCTTGTATGTTTCCTGAAGCCTGATATCTCAGACATCTTAATATTGGTATTATCATTAAATGATCCTATACAACAGCCCGCAAAAAGCCCAAAAGGAGTACATCTTGATGACATACGAGAAACATACTTAAGTAGTGATTCTTTAAGTTTATCCTGTTTTTTCTTATCTTTTAGAGTTCCTTCGTTATACTTTACAATTTGAGAGGCCAACTCTTGCGATGCAATAAATATTGGCTCATATATATCTGGTTTTAAGCAAAAATTGACTAATGTATCTAGTGACACCACCCCTTCACTTACAATACTGTCAAGCGTTTCTGTTGGGAGCAGATGACGCCGGTATACAAACGAATCGGCTATAGAGTATTCTGGTTTCATATATCTAAATTTGTTTTTCAGTTGCTATATGAACTCACATAACTTATTCATCTCTATTTTTGAGATAACTGATGTTTGTGCTCGTTTCATATTCTTGTTTTAGAAGTTAAAAAGGGCGTTTTACACGCCCTTTTAATATTTTGAGATATTCAGTTTAGCGAATTATCTGTATAAAAATAAATAAACAGTCATTGTAAACTGAAATAGCTCACACTACGCTCTATTTGTTAAACATAAACTGTATTAACAAAATTGTCTTGTTTGACAACCTTGTGTTTCACAATATTTTGTTAAACAAGTATCGTCTTGTCTTGATGGATCAGGATCTAGACAGCAAGTACCAGGAATTGTCATGGTTTTATTAGGATTAACACCTCCTGTTATTGTTTCAAGGTCAGAGATAACCTCTTTCTTCAATGATAATTTTAACTTTCTCATCTTCTTTAGTTATTAGTTATTAACAAAATATTTTTGTTTGACAATCACTTGTATCACAGTCTGTCTCGCAACTATGAAAATGCTTAGTCTCAGGAACAATACAGCAAGTTCCAGGAATCGTTACAGTTCTATTAGGATTAACACCACCTGTTACTGTTTCAAGATTAGAGATAATCTCTTTCTTCAATGATAATTTTAATTTCTTCATAATTCTGATTTTTAATTATTTATTAGTAATAATTAGAACTATATAAATGTATAGTTTTAGTTTTTTTATTATCAAATAGTATTCTTCATTATTCCTGATATAGAAATATACTCTCTAATGCTTAATTCTATCTGATATAATCATATTCCCGATACTTAACACATATATGTAGGAAGGCATTCACATGAATCTAATGGTGTTGTCTCACAGTTTTTAGTCAAAAGACAGTTAACACAAGTATTAACGTCACAATTTGTCCAATAAGATTGTGGTTCTGTCTTACACAAATCAATAGTATTCATACCTCCTTTAATCTCTTTTGCTTCAAGATCTGAGATAACTTCTTTTTTCAATGATAATTTTAATTTTCTCATAATTTTCAGGTATTTTAGATTTTGGTTAAAAAATATAATCACATATCCCTACAATATCTTATATATCATAAGGTATTTACATTCTGAACCCATAAATAGCCTAATTCAATCAACAATTAAGTGTTCCACAATTATATACAGATGGTTCACAGCCATTACATGAAGGAACCGCACAGTCTGACCAGCATGAATTTCCTTGTGTCTTACAATCTGCGTAAGTAATAGGCTTACATCCATCACCATCAGTAGCACAATACATACTTGTCGTATTTATACCGCCTTTTATCTCTTTTGATTCAAGATCAGAGATGATCTCTTTCTTTAATGTTAATTTTAACTTTCTCATGGTTTATTTTTTATTATCTGGTTTGACAAACCTTAAGTAATTAATTAGTACTGGTTATATTTAACTTACTCCTCACAAATTCTGCAAGTTCTTTGTTGAGTAGGAGAACAATCAACACAAATAGACATTTCTCTGGTACGAGGTCTACAATATCTATTGGCAGAATAACAATCTACGGTAGCACCACCTTTAACCTCTTTTGATTCAAGGTCAGAAATGACCTCTTTCTTTAACGATAGTTTTAATTTTCGCATAATGATTCACTTTTTATTCCAGTCCACAAACCATTTCACATGTATACTCCTCACCTTCTGTATAAACACATCTTATACAAAGAGATATTGCAGTTCTTGGAGTACAGTTAAATTTTGATCCGTTCCCACCTTTTATCTCTTTTGATTCAAGATCAGAGATTATCTCTTTCTTTAATGTTAATTTCAGTTTTCGCATAATTTTGATATGTTAATTTTTAGCCTACTCTATTATAGCTTTTAGGCATACGCTAATCTGAATAATTTTAACACTCTAGAGTACATTTTGGTCCTGAAGGACAATCATCTGTATATTTAGCAGGGCACCCAAAAAGTGTTTTTCGTGGATTGTTTCCTCCTTTTACATTCTTTGCTTCAAAACCAGAGATAATCTCTTTTTTTAATGATAACTTTAGCTTTCTCATAACTCTTTTAATATTATAGTTGATGTAGCCTACTCTATTATAGCTTTTCGGCATACGCTTAATTTTTCTCTAACTCAATAATAGTGTAGCATCCCATTTAGGCTCTATTTCTGACATTGCAGATATAAGGTTTAAGCCAATCCCTGCTGCACCCTCAAGCATTCCTGTCTCTTTTGTATTCCCTTCTGAATTAGCAGGTCTATATGCTTTGAATCCAGCTACACCATCTTTACTATTTGAAAATTCGAGCATTACATTTATCCAATACTCCGCAGCCTCTTTAAACTCAATTCGTTGAGTATAGTTATACATTCTCTGAAACATATGTGCCAAACCTGATGCACCGTGACAAAGCCCGGAATCTCTTACAAGCTCTTTCATGACATCTTTACGATTTACAGAATAAAGTAGTATCTCTTCTGCTTTGTCTCTCCATTCATTATTCCCAGTAATATGTCCGACTTGCCACAGAGAAGCTGCAATTCCCATATCCCCATAGCACCATGCCATTCTACTCCATTCATAAACTCCCGGATCTGACCATGCAGGAAAATAAGATCCAATCTCGTTAACTGGCTGCAGGTTGTAGAATAAATATTTAACTGCTTCAGATAACAAGTTATACACCTCATTTTTGCATATATTATGTTTATATAGCTTTGATAAAAAGTGTATTATACTAGCAAGACCATGTGACAAGCTTAAATTATATCCTTCAAAATTTGCATGTGAATTAACAGAGTGCCAGGCAACACCATTTTCTTTAAAGTCAGTTGCCATTCTTTTTAATTGTTCGAAGGTATTTTCAAGTTCTTTTACATACCTCTTAGGTTCTCTCAGATAGAAGATTCCATACCCAAGTGCACCATGTAGAAAATCATAATTATCACTCCCAAAACAAGCATTTATGCTATCGGATAAATAAGTGTCAAACTCATGAAGCAACTCTTCATCAATATCAGCAAATCGCTCTTCTTTCATTATACTTAAAGCATACAATATTCCAGATATACCACCAGCATGAGTACCAAATGAGAACCCGTTATTTATCTGTTCAAAATCCGATTCTATATATTCATTGGCTTTTTCAAGATATTTTTCATCATTGCTATATCTATAATAGTAATACATAAACAGAGACACTCCTGTTTTACCACCCATAAGACCTATGCCAATTTGATCAAAATCAAAATCATACAAGGTGTCTGCAATATTCTTTAATATCAGATTAGCTCTCTCTTTATTCTCAACATTTAACGGTTTCCACATAAATTTTATAAATAGATATTAATAAAAATATGGCACCCTTTACCGCACATATGATAATCCTAATTCAAGATCTGAAAGGAATGTGTACTCTGCGTTCTGAAATGTTAAATAAACTCATTAGATGTATTGGGTTGCCTATTAAAAAAACTCTTTTACAAACATAATCAGAGACCGTGTCATAAATTGATACGATGATTCTTTTTTGCTTTTTTTAACAATTACACTCTGTTACGCCTTCTGAATTGCAGATTCATTTCTCCCTCATATTCATAGTAGTATGACCTACTATATCTACAATACTTTATAGGACATCCTAGTTTACGCATTGTGTTAATTTCTCTTTTTAAAGTAGCCACACTTATTCCCATCTTATGACTAAATTCCCTAGCATTTCCGGTAGATCGCAACTTAATAAGTTGATGAATCTGCTCTAACTTTAGTATCTTATTAAATGTCTCCATAATAATGTTTTAGCTCGTTTAAGTTTAATTATAGTACCAGAGGGTTAATACTCCTCTTTGCCGAACATCTGTATATTGTGTGGCAGATATAGGAAGGGGATGGTCGACATTCAAATATATAGAAAACATAATAATAAATACCTATACAATAAATATATTTATATAAAAAATAAGGTCGTCTTATCAAAGACAACCTTTTAAGTTTTAAACACAACTAAACTACTGTAAAATCTTACCTTTATGTACAATTTTATAGATATCAGATATAGAATTAATATCGTTCAGCGGACTACTGTTAATAATAATAATATCTGCCTTTTTATTCTTGCTTATTGATCCATATTTATCATCAATACCAATCCAGCAAGCTGGTAATATAGTAGCTCCTCTCAAAATATCTATATCTGAAATCCCTGCTTGTTTCATAAGCCTCATCTCAGCTAATGTGCCTTCCGGTTTAATATTATCTTGTCCAACAAGCATCTTAACACCAGTTTTATTTAGCTCTTCTATACAAAATATACCAATATCACGCATCGCTCTTAACATTTTGTATCTAAAAACCTGTTGCTTATCACTTTTATCTGGTACATCATCTTCATTGTACAGTGTTGCTGAAACATAAAATGTAGGGCACATATAAACATCTTCTTTAACTATTGTATTACCAATATCTACTATTTTATTCTTTGACACAGATTCTGCCCCTGATTCCACAATTTCATATATTAGTTTTACCATTGCTTCTCTGTCCGAATGTTGTGCATTCATTAATCTATCATGTTGATGTTTAAATGTATCTTTAAGCACAACTGGCCACAAAGCTTTAGCATGCTCAATTGAGTTTGCACCCAACTCTATTGCCTTATCAACAGGTATCGGGTGAAACAGTGGTCCTCCTGGATCATGTACAACAGAAAGGTTATGTTTGTGGGCTTCTGATACAATATATTCATACAAGTCTGGTTTAAACTTTTTAAACGTCTTTATCATAGTTGCGCCTTTCTCTGATAAAACATTAATTATTGAGTCTGCATCACGTTTTGTATTTATTGCAACGGTAAAATCAGGAAGTCTTAAATTCTGTCTCTCCCAGGTTAATGGGCTACTCTCAAGCATTGGTCCTGTATAAAATATCTCTGGACCATCTATTATACCAGAAGCTATTCTATTGTTCATTTCACTAATCACATCAATTGGTCCTCCAACATCTCTTACATATAAAACACCTCTATTAACGAACTTCTTCAAAACATCTTGCTCAATACTATCACCTAATAGTTTTAAGTTTGCCAAATGCGTGTGACAATCAAACAGACCCGGAATGACATATTTACCCTGACAATCTATAACACGCTCTGCATTATATTCGTTTCCAATATCAATAATTATCCCGTTACTAATTGCTATATCTAATGGCTCTGTAATAACACCATCTATTACATCAACAATTCTAGCATTCTTTATTAAAATATCTACTGTTGTATTTGTTTTACACCCGAACATTAAAGTAAAAAGTACAACTGCTAAGAAGAATATTTTGTTAAGTCTCATAATTTTAGTGTATTTAAAAATTGTTAAAACATATTTTTCGACCCTCTATAGAAACAGATAATATAATATTACCCAAAATGATAGCATTACAGATTATTCTTAATAAAGTTCTGAAAAAATAAACTATATCCGAATAACGGTAACAAATTAATCAATAAATACATCATTAACACACAATAATACAAAACATTGAACCGATTAATTGATAATAAACATCCATTTAGAGTTGTCATTTAACATTAAATAAATAATTTTGCGCCGCTTAATATAACACAGAACATATTATTTTAATAAAACACATTATGAGAAAAATTTTCATTACCCTTTTTGTATTAACTGCATTTACTAATCTAAACTCTTCGGCACAAATTATCTTCGAAGATGAAAACAAAACAGATATCGTTTCTCTTGGTTTTGGAATAGGGATTGATTACGGGGGAATTGGTGCAAACCTTATAGTTTATCCTCAGAAAAACATAGGGCTATTTGGTGGTGTAGGATATGCCTTTGCAGGATTTGGCTACAACGCAGGTGTAAAAATTAGGGTAACATCTAAGAAAGGGATTGTAAACCCCTATCTTACATGCATGTACGGATATAATTTAGCTTATAAAATTAAAGGTCTTGAAGAGGCTAATAAACTATTCTATGGTGTAACATTCGGAGGAGGTATAGATCTTAAATTCAGATCCACATCGCCTGGTTATTGGACCTTTGGGTTATTAATTCCTGTAAGAGATTCTGAATACAAGAACCATAGGGATTATTATGAAAGTAACTACAATATTGAGAATTACACAGAACCTCTGCCATTTGGAATAACTGTTGGATACAAAATTATTATAAACTAGAATATATATAGGGAGTAATGCTTATTTATATTACCTATCTTATTAAGATATAATCTACATCATTGAGTTTGGTTTCTATAATTTTAATATCGCCATTTATTGTATTAATATTTAACCCTAACCAACCAATATATATCTTATTATCTATATATAGTTTTATTGCCAGGTAACATAATTCATCACATCTTCCTATAGTTCCTTTATTATCATTTGAACTATCTATACTAAATAAATCAGCTCTGTAACTTGTCCATAAGCACTTGTTTGTATCCGTTTTTTCAATCGTATCTCCTCTACCTAAAAATAGGTACCCTATATAAGGTTTATACAATAATCTGTTTAGGTTTAAAGGTCGTATTGAGATGATAGTTGTTTGCGATGCTCCAATATTCATTGTAGACTGCAATCTCCTTTCAATAACAAAATCAAATATCATATCGCTATTTACATCAATTGAATCGCTACCTTTGTTATTTGATGATATAGCATATATCTGATTTATACTTATAACAAAACACACAAATAATAATATTAGTGATGTTTTCATAACTTAGCAATCATATTTGACTATCAATTTAAATCGTATATACCTTAAAAACATTATCTATTATAATAAAGTTAAAAAAAGTTCTGTTATATTCGTGCAAAATTACAACAGACTAAAAATGCCCCTTAAACATTTTTTGTCCGCATTTCATTTAAACAATTAAAATATGTTATTATCAATTTCAGAATCGTGGCAAGCAATGGCTCTAATAGAAAAAGTATATTGGTGTTTTGCAGTTCCTTTCTCCTTGATATTTGTAATACAGATAATTCTAACCTTTTTTGGTGGAGATATTGACGGAGTTGAAGCAGATGGTGATGCTGATGCTGCTGTTGATGGAGATACAGGAATAGATTTTCAGTTCCTATCACTAAAGAATCTTGTTGCATTTTTTACAATATTTGGTTGGACAGGTATTGCATGTTTAAAAGGAGGTACTAATACAGGTATAACAATCCTTATATCAACATTTGCTGGGCTTATTATGATGACCATTATGGCATCTATTGCATACTTTATGGGTAAACTTACTCATAATGGTACAATGAACATAAATAATGCAATTGGTAAAACGGCTACTGTTTATCTGCGTATACCTCGAAAACGTTCGGGTATGGGAAAAGTACAGGTTATGATACAGGGTCTTAAAACCATGGATGCCGTTACTGACAGCGAAACGGAGATACCAACCGGAGCTGTTGTTGAAGTTACAGATGTTATTAACGGAGAAATATTATTAGTAAAATCTAGTAGTAATTAAATAATTTATCAAAAATTATGGGTCAATATTTAGTTTTTGTTATTGCTGCGGCAATACTATTCGTATTTATCTTAATCATCTCATTCTTCAGAAGATACAAACGTTGTCCCTCTGACAGAGTGCTTGTTGTTTATGGTAAAGTAGGCAAAGGAGGTACTTCAGAGTCGAGATCAGCAAAATGTATACACGGAGGTGCTGCATTTGTATGGCCAATTATTCAGGACTATGATTTCCTTGACCTTACTCCTATCTCTATTGAGATTAATCTTACAAATGCGCTAAGTAAACAGAATATCAGGGTTGATGTGCCTTCAAGATTTACTGTTGGTATTTCTACAGAACCAGGTATTATGACAAACGCTGCAGAGCGCCTTCTTGGTCTTTCACAAGATGATGTAAGTAATCTTGCAAAAGACATCATATTTGGACAACTGCGTTTAGTAGTTGCTACAATGGATATTGAAGAGATAAACAGTAATCGAGATAAGTTCCTTGAGGCTGTATCATCAAACGTAGAAGCTGAACTTAAGAAGATTGGTCTTAAGTTGATAAACGTTAACGTAACAGATATTAACGACGAATCAGGCTATATTGAGGCTCTTGGAAAAGAGGCTGCTGCAAAGGCTATTAATGATGCTAAGAAGAGTGTAGCAGAAAAGAACAGAGATGGTTCTATTGGTGAAGCTAACGCAATGCAGGATCAAAGGGTACAGGTTGCTAGTGCCGATGCATCTGCTGTTGAAGGAGAGAACACTGCAAAGATTACAATTGCAAACTCCGATGCTGAGAGACGTGAAAAAGAGGCGGAAGCAGAACGTAAAGCTGTTGCTGCTGAGAAAGTGAGTCAGGCAAAAGCTCTTGAAGAGGCATATGCAGCTGAAAAAGAGGCAGAGATCTCCAGAGCACAGAGAGATAAAGAGTCGCAAACTGCTGATATTATTGTACCTGCACAGGTTGATAAGGAGAAAGTTCAGATTGCTGCTGAGGCCATTGCTGAACAGACCAGAAGACATGCAAAAGGGGAGGCAGACGCTATCTTCCTTAAAATGGAAGCTGAAGCGAAAGGTATATATGAGGTATTAAGTAAACAGGCTGAAGGTTTCCAGAAACTGGTTGCTGCCAGTGGCGATAATGCTTCTGATGCTGTAATGCTGATGATAGCTGATAAACTTCCTGAGCTTGTTAAAACACAGGTTGAGGCTGTTAAGAATCTTAAAATCGATAAGATTACTGTATGGGATAATATGTCGAGTGGTAAGGATGGTAAAACACCAACATCTGCAAACTTCCTTTCAGGAATGCTTGGATCAATTCCTCCATTCGAAGAGCTGTTTAAGATGGCTGGTATGGAACTTCCATCATATCTAAAAGGTAAAGGTACTGAGAATACAGAGTCTGTTGAAGAGGCAAATGTAATTTCAGAAGACAAACCAGAAACAGGTATTACTGAATAGTAAAATGTTATCTAACAAGAAATAGTAATAGCCTCTTTGCAGAGGCTATTACCTTTTAAAATCTGTTACGGATTATCTTTTTAAATTAATATCCGATGTGCATAGTCGGATATTAATACTTCAATAATCACACTTTAAATTAAATAATTATTAATCCCTATACAATAATTTATTATTAAAGTTGATGCATATCATTATTTCACTAGTCTCAAACTATTTACAAAAACAGAGCTGTGTAGTAACAGACAAAACTATACCTTACAATCTACCTCTTTTGCATAACTATAAATTCTCTTCATTGTATCGCTACTTAACAGAGTAAAACCAACCAGATCCTCGGTCTCATACTCGAAATCAGGATTAAATACCATAATATCAAATCCGTTATGCTGTGCTGAGAATGATACAATTTCATTATCAGGATGTTCAATAACACCAATCCCTTTTGCTGAAAGCTCTGCTATAAGTTCAGGTAACTGATCAAAATCGAAGTAGATATCAATATCGTTATAATCAGAGATCTCCTGCTTTATAAATTTGGCAAAACTACCACCTATAAACCCTTTTGCTGTATACATAAATATCACCCTTTTTTACTCAATAAGTACTCCTCTTTAACAATCTCCGCATAGCTATATATCCTGTCCATAGTCTCCTTTGTTAAAAGCGTAAAACCCATTACACTCTCTGTCTCATACTCAGAATCAGGTTGAAATACCATAACATCAATACCACTGTGCTTTGCCGTAAAGGCTACTATTTTATTTTCAAGATGTTCCGACAGAGCAACTCCTCTTTTCATCAATTCAGGCATAAGTTCCATAAAATGACTATAATCAAAGTATATATCAATATCGTTATAATGCGTAACCTCTTCTCTTATATACTTAGCAAAACTTCCTCCAATAAATCCTTTCATTGAATTATTTCCTTTTTTTCTCGTATTTTTCAGCATTATCATATATCCTGTCTACGGTCTCCTTTGTTAATAAAGTAATCCCCATAACATTTTCAGTTTCATATTTAAAGTCCGGTTGAAGCACAATAATATCAGTGTTATTGTGCTTAGCTGAACACCATATAACATTATGACCTTTACACTCAGAGATAGCAATACCGATACTTGTAAGATAACACACCAATTCAGGTAACTGATTATGATCAAAATACATATCAACATCATTATAATGTGATACCTCTCCTCTTATATATCTGGCAAAGCTACCTCCTATAAATCCCTTCATTACATTACATAATAATCTGACAACTCTGATGGTGTCATAATAGCCTGATACATAATAGCTGCATGTGTAGGAAAGCCGTTCTCAATCTTACCATTTATTCCCAGTTTTAATTTCCCCTGAGAAACATCATAACCACTCACAGATCCTGCACAAACAAAGAACACATCCACAACAGGTCTGAATTGAACTGGCACCTCAACTCTATTAACATCCAAACCACTTGCATCTCCCGGTTCCTCATCACACATAAATGTCAACTTTACCAATCCATTTGTATATTTTATGGCTTCGCATCTTGTTTCATTACGCCCTTGTGACTCATAAGTTTTCATCCACTTATCAATAACGCCAAAACCAGTTCTATTTGTCGCATGATAAATACTATCTCTTACAGCTCTACTTGAAGCAATATTGGTTGTCGAGGTTGATGAATAACTATTACTAACTCTTGAATTTGATACAAAATTTGCACCAATATAATCATACAATTTTTTTAATGAATTATAGGTTGATGATATACTTCCTCTTATCGTATTTATTGCATAATTTCTGCCATCATATACCGCTTTACTTGATGCTACATTGGTTGTCGAGGTTGATGAGTAACTATTATTAACTCTTGAATTTGACACAAAATTTGCACCAATATAATCATACAGTTTTTTTAATGAATTATAAGTAGACGATATACTTCCACGTATTGTTGACAAAATACTACTCTTTGCATCTGATACCGCTTTACTTGATGCTACAGTTGAGGTTGAGGTTGAGGTATGGCTGCTACTAATACTTGATTTTGCAACATAATTACCTACAACATAATTATACAGTTTCTTTAATGTATTATATGTAGATTCTCCTCCAAGTACCGTTGAAATAACACTACTCTTTGCTTCTTTTACAGCCTTACTTGAAGCTACATTTATTTCTGATGTAGAGGTATGGCTGCTGCTAATACTCGATTTTGCAACATAATTACCTACAACATAACTATACAACTTCTTTAACGTATTGTAAGTAACTTCTCCTCCAAGTACCGTTGAAATAACACTATTTTTTGCATCATAAACAGCCTTACTTGAGGCTACATTTTTTGTTGATTGAGATGTATGAAGGTTACTTACTCTGGAATTAGATATATAGTTATTAACAATATAATCATACAACTTCTTGATGGTGTCATACGTTGTTGATACACCATTACGTATTACTGATAAAACATTAGCCTTAGCATCCAATATCGCTTTGCTTGACGCTATATTGTTTGTTGAAGAGGAGGTATGACTATCACTAACTCTTGAGTTAAGAATATAGTTACCAACAACATAATCATACAACTTCTTGAATGTATTATATGCAGGAGCTACACCATCTCTAACAGTTGATATAACACTTGTTTTTGCATCATTAACAGCTTTGCTGGTTGCAACACTCTCTGTTGATGTTGATACATGACTATTACTTCTTAACGTCTTCTGCAGATAATTTGCCTGCACCCAGTTATAAAGCTGATTAAGTGTATTTACATTAGAAGGAACTCCTCCTCTTACATCTGATACTGCTGCTGCTCTGGATCTATTCCAGTTCTTTATCTCTTCAAATGTAACCATTCTGGTCTCAATCGTATCATCGCTTTCATATGCAAATACCTGTCCGTTACTATTAATACTTATACAGATACCATCCGGTTGAAGATAATCGGGTTTAGCAACATACTGCTCTATAATTGGTTTTGTCTGCTCAGAGGCATACTTACCATCTATAACCTCTTTTGATAACGACAAATATACTGGCCATGATTCTACTGAGTCAAGTCCTCTGAATTCACATACCTTATATATAGAACCTCCTTCGTCTTCATAACTTAACCCTACTAAACCAGAAGTTATACTACTACCTTTAACCTTACATCCTGAGATTATCATATTACCATAATCCTCAAAAAATTTGTCAAGAACCTTCATTGGCTCACTTTGCAGAGATATTAGATCATCGCCATACCACTGACGTACACCCTCTGCTTGTACTTGTCTTTTCATCTGTTTATTTTTTCTTTTTAATGGTCAGATGGAACTTCGCATAATAATCATTCTCGCGTGTGTGAAAATTCTTTCTCATGCTTCGTTTCATATATTAGTTTTGTTACTGTTTATTGATTATTTTAAAGCTCTTACCTGCAAGTCTATATTCATTTACAATTGCAAGTACTTTATCGGTATTTACATGTTCAGGTACCTCTACAGCAAACGATTCTGTAAAAGGATCTAATATCTCTCCACGCAAGGCCACCTCTACAAATTGGTTACCATCACTACTACTCAGTTGCAGATAATTATACCCTTGCTCAGATCTTAACTGAACAGAGAATCCATTCTCTCTTCCGTGTATAATATCTATTCTGCCACCTGCCTCAGGAATCTGCCTATTAAGAAAGTTCTTGAGACTAAGAACCTCTCCTGTAACATTAAACCTGTATAACAACTCATCTCTGTAGGTTGCATAATCGTTATAGATATCAGACATCAGATCTGCAAAAAATCCGAGGATTTTCAAACGTACAGGTTGCCTTTTATGAACAGGTATCATCCTGTTTACAAAGCTTTTTATATCAAAATTAAGATTCATATGTCTAAATTTGTTTATTAAAGGTCATATCAACCCCGTATTAGTTTATGGTCTTAAGAAAATCAGCACTATTATGCATGTTTACTACTATACTGTCATCAAAGTTGAAATAACCTGATTTAAGAATATAAGCAACATCAAAAGTGGTAACTGAACTACCCTGAGTTCCTTTTATAAGGTTTATCTTTGCTGTAACTACACCATCGGTTTCAGATAGTCTCTTCTCAAGATCAGACACATAAATAATACCTTCGTAACCGAGGCTCTCTTTATACTCCTCAAGTGTTCTGAGCACATTGCCCTTAACCGAATCAACAGCATTATCGCCAGACATTGGAATATAAAGTGAATCATAATAGATATCTGCATCAAGGTATATTACATCAGGACCTAATGATATATACTCTATCTTTGTTCCCGGAGCTTTACGATTCTCAACATAACGCTTAAACTGTATAAACTCATCTGTAGCTCTGTTTAAAGGTGCCAGTTTTTTAACTCCATTATCATCAATCTCTTTTGCAACCTTAATAGATAATCCCTCTGTTGTCTCTCTAATAGTTACATGTTTAATTATTCTCTTCTTCTCATCAACAACCGGATAAGAAGTAGCTCCATCCTTATCTGTAACAAGACTGTCGCCAAGCTGAAACTCCTTTATCATCTTTGCGTACCACGGTAAAAGAAACATCTTTTTACTCTGTATACTGGCCTCAACATCTCTCTTAAAAAGATTTAGAATATTGTTAAATATCCAGATACAGTATGAGAGAATTCCTATCCATAATCCCCATTCCGAAGCTCCGGAGGTATCTAATTTGTCGCCAAACCTCTCACGCGATTTGCTCTCTACAGCCTCTCTGCAGGCTGCCAACGTATTATACTGTTCCATATTAATCTGATATTATGTTTTTGTTCTCCAACTCTCGTTTTATTTTGGGTCTGTACAGATCACTATCAGTATCAATACTAAGCTCAATTCCTGGTTTTATACTCTTTGATAACTCATAGTTGTAATCTGTATCGCTACTAACAATATGAGGATTAAGTCTTAGTACCTCAAAAGCAGCCTCTACATTACCATACTCCTGTATAGCAATATCAAATACATTCTGTCCATCAACCGTCTTTATCTTCTTCATAATAAGCCTCTATTTCAAATTTGCCATTTCTAAAACCTATCCTCTCTATAATCTGCTTGTCGCGTACTAATTCACGACGAATAACCCCTATAATTGTGGCCTCATCGGCATCATCGATAAAATCTGATGCACCTACCCCCATTGCCGGAGCACACTTAACCTCGCCTTTGTGCATCATTATAATGTCTCGTTGATGCTGATAAACAGCGTTCTTTACAATATTCAGGTCTCCTCCTGATATATCAATATCGCCAAGCATCAAGGGATCACCTCCTTCAGGAATGGTATCAATATGTTTTATATCTATCATTGCTTTAATGTTTTACTTTCTGGTTCTCGTAATCAGATTTACTGAATTTGGTTGTAGCAGCAATTTGCTTTCCTGACCATGATGTAAGAGCTGTTTTCAATGCAGCTCCGCCATCCTGAGGCACTGCAACCCAACCACTTATTCCTGCCTTAAGGTTATTTACATCTTTACCTATAGCGTCAACCTCTTTTACCAACCCGTTCAGTTTTTCGGTTAGCGATCCTATTACAACAAGACCATCGTTACCACCTTCGTTCATAACAATGGTATCGTCCTTAATCTCAACCGATGCTTTACCATTTGTTACAGTTATCTGATTATCTGCAATCGCTATACTAACATCCTTATTAGTAACATTTATACTGGTATCGGTTATCTCAGATTGTACCTCACCATTTACAAACAGAAGTGTTTTATCAACATCGCTAAACATCCAGTTCATATTCTCTCCTGTATACTCCATCTTATCAATGTCAGAATACATTATTACATATGAGAAGTCATGTTGTAACGATTTAGCACATACCACATGCGATTCTAACTTAGGAAAAGCAACAAGACCGGTATTTTTACCACTTAACGATCTTAGCAGTACATTAGGGATCTCAATATCCTCATTTATCTTTACAGTTATCGCCTGCTCCTCTTCAAGTACCTCAGCAACAGTACCACTAAATATCATCTCCTCATCATCAGAAGCAATATCGCGTATTACCCTGTATATCTGCTCAGTAGTTTTACTCATAGATTATATAGTTTTTGGTTAATAAATTATCTGACAAAGGGGTTACAGTTTTATTCCTAATTCAACAACACGCCTTCCTCCTCCTGTACCATAGGTAACATCGGTGCTTACAACAAAGTATTTCTCGTCATCGCGCTTAAACTTAGGATCTATAATATTTACACTATCTGTTGGTTGTACAAATGGTTGCATAAAACCTGTTAATGTTCCTTCAAATCCCGAATAGGTGTATCGTTTAACCTCCTCTTCTGCAAACTCTTTAAGTTTCTGCTCATCGGTTATACCAAACAGAAATATTGTTCTGTTAGCACCACCACTATCTCCGAACTCTCCTTTATATTTCTGCCCGGTTTTATCGTATGACTCTGCGGTGATTTTAATCTTTCTCTCTTCGGCATCAAGATATTTTAACTGATCAGAAACGGTGTTATATCCTATTTTATATGCCGAATCTTCACCCTTTTCATCGTACTGACCGCCGACATACAGAGTACCATCACTCTTAAAATATATTGCCAGACTATATTTATCACGAAGTCTTCTGAGTGCCTCAAGAGCTGTTATCTCTCCATTTGATTTTGAACTCAGTACCATGTAACTGATATTCATCTTACGACACTTATCTGACAATTTAACCTCTCCAATACCATTTATTACAAACTTAAGAACCTCTTCAAGTGTGGTATCCTTAAAACTCTTTCTGAAACTGGTTTTGGTGAGCAGATAGCTAAAATCTGTACACTCAATAACTACCGGCATTGATGTTGTAACCTTGCTAACAAATCCAACAAATTCGGTATTGTTTTTCCCGTTATAGCCAAGTTTAATGGTTACTTTCTCTCCTACCTTTATTGTCTCTGCAATATCATAAGCCTGAAAGGTTTTATCCTCTTTCTTCTGAACAGCTGTCTTTGGTAGTTTTATTGTAGCACTATCTGATAGTGTATGTACAGAACGCTTTATATTTACAGAGTTTACACTCTTAAACACTTTACCGTTTATATCTATTTCACAACTCAATACATACATAGGCTATCAATTAATTATTAGTTCTATCGGATTATTACTCTCAAATTTCAGCTTATATGGTATACCATTCAGAATACCCTTTTCATCAGATATCTCAACCTCTTTTACCACCACATTGTCTTTCTCTTCAAGAAATTCTGCCATTACAACATTCTGTAATGTAACAACATCGTTATGTTTCCATATCTTCTTAAACTCCGCAATCTCTTTCTGTGGATACTCTTGTGCACTACTGTATATAAGTCCGCTGACTTCAATGATAAACCCATTCACACTTACAAGCTCCTTTACAGAACCTACTCCGGCTGCCAGGGGCGTTGACACAATATTCTTTGTTCCAGTAATCTTAAATGTAGGAAGTGGCAATTGATATTCTAATCCGTCAATTAAAACGGTTATCGGTGATTCTATCTTCTTACCCTTAAGTCCTTCAGTAAAGATCTTAAATCCTTTATCATCCAGTTCTTCAAGCTTATCACCATAGTATTTTAGTCTTTTCCCAATATGCCCCTCCTTAATCTCACTAAAGTCACCAGGAAATGGCACTCCTCTGAATCCCCACAGATATTCAATACTATCCTTAAGTGTAAGGTTATCTCCTACTCCACTAAAGTCGTCACCAACAGGTGCACTACCTCTTTTTATATCGTCCATAACTGTTTAGTTTTTAATTTGCCATAGCATTAGCCGAGTTCAGAGCACGCAGCAGAGCCTCCTCAACTGTTGCCTGTATATTCTCTTTTATATAGCCCATATCTTTACCTTGGGCATTTATCACAATACTCTCAACAAGTTTCTGCACGGTGGTATTTATATGGGTAGCACGTGACCCTCCCGATGCAACCTCAAGTGGTCCGTTATTTACTCTTGATGTTTCTGATCCTGTTAATGATGAATTCTCATTTCCGGTTTTGCCTTTTTTAAAATTAAGACTTTTCTGAGCAGAAGGCATGCTAAGTATCTCTTTAAGACGCTTAGTCTCTTTATCATCAAGTTCATAAACACTCTGCTTCTTAAGATTTATATATTCTTCCTTAACTTTCTTATTACCTTTAAATACACTGGCATCTACTTTAGATGATTTATCAAGAACCTCCTTTTTACTCTTCTGACTCTTTACCAGTTTTCCTGAAAGAACCTCCTCCAGAAATTTAAATTCAGTATCGTCAAGATTATTATAATCATCTTTAACTATCTTATCAAACTTATCATAGAGAGTTTTATCTTGTCCGAACAGTCTGGCATAGTTACCATTCTTATCATCTGTAACATCAATTCCCAGATCTTTGGCATCTTCAAAAACACTGGAACGTCTTCCTAACTGCTCTACATTAGTAATATCCTTTTGTTTCTTCTCATGTTTACTAATCTCTGCCTGAATATCCTTTATCTCTTCTTCATAATTTACAGTACCAAGCTTATACTTAAATCCAAGATCTCCAAGTTGTTCCTGAAGTTTCTGATACTCCTCAAACTCTACAGTTCCAATAACCTTACTGTCGTAATGCATACTACCAGAACCAAACATAGATGTTTGATACTTTTGCCAATTTCCTCCGGCTTTTTTGAAAAGTTCATTATTTAATTGACTCATACGAGCTTTGATACCCCTGGCTGTATTCACCTCCAAAAGTTCCTGCTTTAACTCATCAATCTCCTCCTGCTCTTCTGCTCTCTCTTCATTAGCTTTCTGAGAATTATATTTTCGCTCATACTCACCATTAACACGTTTAAGACTCTCTGCAAGCTGTTCGTTCGATAATTTCTCAAGATCAATTGCACCAATTACATCCGGATATTTCTGCTGTAACTGATTAAGCAGGTCTAATCTCATTGAATCACCTTCATTAAGTGCAATAATGGCATTAACAAGACCATTTATCTCGGCCTTCTCCTCCATTATTTTGTCACTAACAGGTATCTCAAACCACTCGCCAATTGAGTTAAGACCATCACCAAGCCCATCAAGTACGCTCTGAAGAGGTCCCATGCGTCCGTCGCCTATTGAGGCTAACATACCTGTCCATGATTCACCAAGATTTTGGATAGATGCTCCAATAGTGTCGTTTGCAGCAGCCATACTTCCTGCAACTCCCGGCATATTACCAAGCTCTGTTACATATCTGCGTATACCAGCTGCCGTATTCTCAATCTCCTTTTTCTGCCCTTTAAATACAACCGATATTTTATCACCATTAACCTTTGCTTTAACGCCAAGTGCACTCAAACTATCTACCTTACCCGACTCTGCTGCTACAAGAGCCTTTGTCATATCAGAGAAGCTTAGTCCGTTATATGATGCTACATTACCCAGACTTTTCATTTGTGCTTTAGTTGGTCCAACACCATCCTTCGTAAGCTGACTGAATGAACCTGTAAGCTCATCAATCTGAAAAGGAGTATCGGTAGCAAAGTCCTTAAGCATATCCATTGCATTACCCGCCTTTGTTGTATCTCTGAAGGTACGTTGCAATGTATCATTATACTTATCGTACTTCATTGTGGCATCTACAACAGCTTTACCGGCATCGTACATTACTCCTGCAACCTTTGATGCAGCCATAATATAGGGGTTTGCCTTTAGCATTCCGCCTCCTATACCTCCCAAAGCCTTTCCTAATCCACCTTTTATTCCTCCAAAAGCTTTTCCTACACCTCTTTTCATTCCGCCAAAAGCCCTGCCAATACCAGATCTATTGCCTGTTCTGCTATCAGAAGCACCATTCACAGGTGTTATATCTATAGGTCTTGATATATTCCTGATTACAGAGTACGAATCTCTTCTCTCACTTCTGTTAGCTGCAGGAGACATAATAATCTGTGGTGTATGTACTATATTATCTCCCGGTGTTGCTACAGATCTGTTACTATTAACAGTTGATCTGTGAGGTACCGGAAGCATAGCTCTGCTTGATTGTGGTAACATAAGCTGAGTACCACGTGTATTCTCTATTATTGAATTAACATCTCTGTTTCTTCTGCTATTTGTCACTTGCAACATAGCTACTGAGGTTCCTCTGTTTGGCTGAGGCAACATAAGTTCAGGGTTACTAATACCGTTATTATTAGCAGGTGATAACATTAACGGAGCTACACTACTCATGTTTCCTGAATCTAACGGGGATGTAGTATTCAGGAGTCTGATATCTGCCGGTTCTGTTCTGCCTGTCTGTAACGTTCTGCTTTGTGACTGTATGCCTTTTATACGATACATAACATCAAACATATCGCGTACAAACTCATCGTATATAGTACGTAACTCTCTGTTGTTCTTATCTAAAATATTCTTAAACTCGCCCGGTATATCCGATAACTCATTCTCTGTATCTTCAACATCGGCTCCATAGCTCTCTATAGCACCCAAAAGCTGCATCCAGTTACCACCTAAAGTTTTAAGTACAGCATCATCTGAACCTTTTGGTATTTTTGCCAGGTCGGCAATAATAACCTGCAAACTATTATTGGTACCTTCAACAGCCTTCAGTATCTTATCATAATTATCTGACATATTTTAAATTGATTTAATTTTTACATTGTCTGAGAGCTTTGCTTTAGTAGAGTTGTTTAGTTTAGGGGCTAAAGAAGAGAGGTTATTTACCTCTCTCCATCTTTCTGATCCAGATTAGCTCATTGTAGAGTTTTGCTCTCTCATAAATACTTAGTCCTTTGGGATCTATCTTAAAGTAGTATCGTAACTGGGCGTTTATCTGCCGAATACTGTCTGTTTTCTCAACAACAGTATCGGCTAAAGCCTGTCCAACTCACCTACCTCAATCTCTATAAGGTCACTTACAAATGATGACAATCCCAGCTTATATCGTTTATTTGATCTTATCTCCTCACATCCTGCAAGCCATATAGAATCAATAATCATCATCTTAAACCCTATATTACTCTTCTTAACTGTCTGAGCATAGTCTATATCATCAATAGTAACATCGCGCAGGTAGCAGATCTTACCATCAACCTTATACTGAAAAATATCTTTATGCTTTGCTTTTAACTCGGCAATCTCTGCTGCGGATAACTGCCCTTTATACTCTTTACTCATACTGTTGTTTATTTTTTATGAAACTCTTTTAAAGACTCTGTTTTAGAAAGCAAAAGGCTCCGCTAAGAGCCTTTTCAGCTTTACTTTATAATTAACCCTTTTTGATATCAAGAGCGATAAACGGAAGTGTTACCTCCATCATCTTATCTCCCTGGCTCATACCGGTATCAACTGATGTAAACTCAACGCCTCTGATAACATCTGTTGTAAGCGGAAGTCCTGTTTCAGGAGCATAAGCCACTACTATGTTTAACTGAAGATCGTGTAGCCCTTCAAAGCCCTCTTCGCGGGCATAACGCTCAAGTGCAAGAAGCTCATTCTGCAACAACGAAATCTCTCCGTCATATGAAATATTACCTCTCTGAATAAACTGACCTTTGTTACCGGCCCCATACACAACCTCTTTATCCTGAGAAACCTTATACTTAATTCCTCTCAAACCAGTGATAGTTCTACCTTTTATAACTACCTGAATATCTGAAAACTGATACTGTCTGCTATTAAACTCTGCCATATTCTTTACTTAATTTTTTTATGTTCTTACAATTAGTTACTTAATGCCGGATTGCTGAAACCAAGATCTACAACAATCTCATTTAGATATCCCTTAGGAACTATCTTACAAACAACGCTTAGCTGTCCGGTGCTGATGATGTTTTGTGCAGGATCAACAAATGCATCAAATGAGCTGATCTGTCCGTTCATCTGAATACGAACCATGTCCTCAATATCTGTCTCAAGCGATTTTGCCACTGAGGCAAGAACCTGACCCTTACTATCCATCTCAATCTCATCATCAACAGAGTTGATATATGTATCGTAAGCAATCATAAGTGCCTTATCAATAGTACGAACCAATGAGATTCTGTTCAGATCGTCAGATGCTTTTGTTGCTGTGTAGTCACTTGCAAAGAAATATCCGTTTGTTCTTGGGAATGTACGCATTACAACATATCCCTTGTCGTGTAACGACTCCGCTGTTGCGTTATCAACAATCTCTCCGTTTGAGAAATACGCCTTGTTAATCGACAGAGAACCATCCTTAACACGGCTGATACGTGTCTGCTCTTCAACCTTAGCCAAACGACCAAGTACAAGACCTATTGATGCAGAACCATCGGTTTTTGAGCTACATAGAGCAACCGAAACACGGTTATCATCACCCTCACGAAGATTCTCAATATCTGTTGCTGACTTATCCCAGTTCTTACCCTCAAGTACTGTGATAAACGGAGCAATCTTCTCAACATAGTTTCCTACAAATGTTTGTGCGCCATTTATTGCATTAGCAACATCTGTCTGAAGTCCCTTTGTAATTGTAGGAGTCTCAACTACAGCACCAGTAAGTCCTAACAATCTGATCTCACCTTGTCCGGCATCAATAAGTTTCTTTGCAAACTCAGGGTGTTGTGCAGACACAAGATTATTCATCTCTACCGACTTATCAACAACCATTACCCATAGCTTTGCACCCTCGCCAGCCTCATCATAAAACTCTTTAATATGATGATATGCATTTACTCCTCTTTCTGAATCGTACTCAGGTGTAATATTGTTCTTTACAGCATCATTTAAGCTGTTTAGAACAATTGGTGTACTTACCGGATCCGGTTGTACATCCTCACCACCTTTTGTTGTTCCGCGCAGAATCATTGCTGCTACACCGCCGTTTTTGGCATCAACAGTACCTAATGCACCGTTAGTAATGTTAATCTTAACATTTGGTAAACCCATTTTACAATTGATTTTTAATTTATAAATAGTCTCGTATGGGTATAGCAATCCCATACGAATAATTAATTCGTTTCAAAATGTCATCTGTATCAACAGATTACTTTAATTCTCTCTGATTATATCTGCATACTTATGAGCGCGCTACTGCAGATATTTGAATCTAACTCTGGTTATCGGGTGTTCCGTCTTTTGTAAAGAACAGGGCAAAGCCTCCCAGTATAAATGTTCCCACCTCTGATAATGAGGCTTTACCTGCTCCTACTAAAACAAAGCAAAAAGCTATCATCGATAAACCAAATATCGTAGTCTTCCAATTTTTAAAAATTCTGTCAAGCATAATTCATAGATGTTTAGTTGGGTTATCACTTTATTAATATCTCTAATTCCCGTATCCGGTCGGCATGGTTATTAATTCTGATATCGTGCCGTTTTATCTCCTCTCTTATTGCTACAGAATCGTGTTTTTGCAGCATAAAACTTGCTTTAAGATCGTTTACCGAATCGGTAAGGTTATCGAACTTACGCAGCACTCTGTTAAGCCATATTCTAAGAAATAGCATAGATAGAGTAAAAAATACCGATACAACACCTGTTAAGATCCAATACTTAATATCCATATCTGTTACTCTCCTAATGATACAAGCATTGTATACTCAATTCTATATATGCTTAGCGATGATGTATGTTTTATTGCCTTATCTGATACTCGTTGTAATCGGCATCCGTTATTAAATACAAAACCATCAAGTATCTCTCCTGTTTTATCAAGAAGGTTTATGGCAGCGGTATCGTTCTCTGCTGTAATTGAACTATTAAGATTGTTGTTTGCTCCAACTATCAGATAGATACCAACTACCATATCACCATGTCTAACCCCTTTAGACAAACTTTTCCAGTTCACATTTGCTATGTCAATTAACACTGCAGGTCTCTCTAAAGAGGCATCAAGTGGTAACCTGTTAAACTGATCTTTATAAAGAGTTACTGTTCTAAACTCTTTACTCGATTCTAATATATCCTTAATTTCTGTATAAATATCAATTCTCATAATCGTGTTGTTTATTCGTTGTTCCCTTTCGACATTACAAAGATGGCACATTATTTCTGACTACACAAATTCAGTAAACAGCCATACACTCTATCCTGTAAAGAATACAGTAAAAGCATTACCGCGTCTTGGTTTCGTGTATTCATATAGTTTTAAATCAGTATATTTGAAATATTATTCTGTATTAAATACATGTTTTCAGTATTTAGAGAATAAAAAAATCCCTGCAATGTAGTATTGCAGGGATAACTATTATAAGAGTACAGAACAAGGATTCACTAAATCGCTATCTTACGTCGTTTCTTATCAAATATAGATTTGTATATACAGCTTGAGTCTTCTGTTATAAAATCAATATCATTAAGGTTCATTCCTATTATCTTCCAGAACAGATCTTCGCCTATAAAGTAATTATTATTAATAAATTCTATCACTTTATTTGACCTGTAAGTCTTTAATAACTCTGTAGATACTAACTGAATCTCTTTATATCTGCGTATATGATTTGGGGCTTTTGTTACTAACTCTCTGTTTTTCATAATTATTCAGTCCTTTAGATTAAAATATTCTACTTTAAATGTTTCTGTAACGGAACTTCCGAATGTTCCGTTTAACCTGTTTTGTGCAACCTCTACTTTATGAGATAATAGCGATATCTCTCTGATGTTCTCTTCGTTGCAATCTCTCTTTTTTAACTCATTAATTCGTTGTCTTAGACACACTATACGGTTTTCAATTTCCTGTTTCTGGGGATGTTCAGGTTTTGGATAATAAGCCATACAGTTAATTTTTACATATATTATAATTTCCCTTTTTTGTTATATGCAATCGGCAAAATCAACTATCTCTTTAGTCAGAAGCAGCGTATAATGCTTGTTACATATTACATTAATTAATGTACCCGACATTGCAGATAACTAACTACAATAATTCTTTATTTATTAGAATGACGGGTATTTTTTGTATATTGCGCAATACTTTCTACAAATATATACAGAATTTCTGTATTTAGAAAGTTTTATTAAGGATAGTATGATAAATTTTAGCGCTGTAGATTGTACA
Organism: Bacteroidales bacterium UBA6680; assembly: GCA_002454955.1. GTDB lineage: Bacteria > Bacteroidota > Bacteroidia > Bacteroidales > UBA6680 > UBA6680. The sequence goes on along the minus strand of DKJY01000139.1, from coordinate 408 downwards.
CGATTATATAGTGCTAATATTCATCGTAAATTAGATAAATGAGACAAATATGGTTTTTAGCAGAGAATATGGCCAAATATAAAAGTTGTAGATTATAATATGCATTTATGCAACTTCTATACTAACCTTCATTCTGCAACCAGATAAAAATGAGACAAAGCAAAAGAGTAGTCATTTGCATGTAGGAATGATTATTATGCGAGTTCTATCTGGCAACTGGAAAACAAATTATAAACAGATGAAACGAAGCATGAGAATAGTCATTCACACACACGGAGATGATTATAAATGCGAGTTCCATCTGGCACTCTGTTCATCCTTGTTTAGCCCACTTTTTCATTTGCCAGATGGAACTCGCATTTATAATCATCTCCGTGTGTGTGAATGACTATTCTCATGCTTCGTTTC
>DKJY01000168.1 GCA_002454955.1 Bacteroidales bacterium UBA6680 | reverse complement strand
CCTTATATCGAACTCAGGTTAATAGATCGTCACTCCAACCACTAATCTGTGATAATACCTGTATTCGTCCATTTCCTGATTTAACCAATAGTTCTGCTAATTGATCATCTATCTTATTGGCATCAATACCTGCTCCTATTATTTCATCATGATATTTTACTAATGTATTATTGTTTGGAGCATACTTCTTTAGTAAAAGAACCAGTTCCTCATTAACCATTCTATTTGATTCAACAAGAATAAAAGAGCCATCTACCCATTTAAATACAAGTTTCCCTTGAATGAGTTTATTTAAAACATTTCTGGTAATTTTTAACGCCCCTCCTGTAACTACAGGAGCAAATATTCCGGAGATATAGTTAGCCGAGGTTCCCCATTCACCATAATAACCTGTATACACTGTTCCTATAACATCAGCAATAATATCAAGACCAAATGGTGCCAACGATGCTCCTAACAAATCTATTGCTGTCAAATTTTCTTGATAAATGATTTCATTCTTACCTGTATAAAACCATTCATCCGGAATATTCGGACTCTCAGGTTTAACACCTCTAATAGTTAATCCTTTAAACAAATGAGAGCGATACCATAATACATACTTACTTGCTCCTTCAGAATATTGTTTATTGTTAGTACTAAGTTTTGATTCAAATAGACAGTGATTAATTACATCCGGATTATATGATGGATGTATAACCAGGAAGTTTCTCAAGCCTTCCTGAGCCCTTGCAAATGCATTAATTTGGTGTACAGATACAGGCTTACTAGTACCCATAGGGCTTGATTCCGGTCTGTTTCCTTCTACAGCTTTTGCCAGATTAACAAAACTATTTACACGTTTATCAATAGTAAGTCTAAAATCATATATCTGAGAAAAACCTGTTATGTTATCTTCACGCTTAATCCTATCCTCAATAATATCTCCACGGTATGTAATTAAATATTGGATAATCACATGAGGTTTAGGAATAGTAGAATATAACTCATTGACTAGCTGAAGAATATCTTTTCCGGATTTATTTATATTCTCAAAACCACCCTTTAGGTCAATATCTTGTGTTTCATATGAAACCTCATACATCTGTTTTTCTGTAGATCTTAATATATTATTTATATGTGTTTCAGTCCAACATGGAATTGATATATAAATAATGTTATTATTCTCAAATCCTGATTTTTGTAGAACAGATGTAGCCAATCCTTTTAACTGATCATTGTTTAATTTTCCTTTTGAAGGATATACATCAACAAATATTGATTGTCCGGTTTCTTTATTGTATACAAGAAAACTATCATCAAGATAATCAATAATATGTTGACTTGACTTTTCTCTCTCAATTGCTTTATCAACCATGAAATATTGTGTTGATAAAGATTGCTCATTTGAAGTAATCTGATCCTTTAAAACTTTTGCACGGTCAGATATTAGCTGTTTATACTCCTCATCATTAAGCTCTCTATCAAATATCCTAATTGTATGATATTCTTTTCCTCCATCTTCTGTATTAAAGAATGTACTGCAGTTACAAGATTCCGCTTCAAACTCTATTGTCTCTTTATTATTTTCTAATACTGATATATTACATCCTTTTGTAATTCTTACATATTGAGGCACTTGAGAAACTGGTAAGTATTTATAGGCTATTTTATTAAAATCATCTAATGTTTTAATATCTGCATTATCAACATCATTTTTACATGCATAACCAATAAACTCAAGTGTTGATTTTTTATAATATACTTTGTAAAGTTTATTTTGTTTAAGACATTTGAGTATTGTAGTTTTGTCAAATGATTATAATTAATACACTTAAGTATACAATAATAGATTAACACTTTTCCTTATAAGGATATAGAGATCTACTATAAAGTAACTAGGTAAAGAATTAGCGTATCTGAAAAATATAAATGTGATAGTTATTGCTATTTATGATTATTTGTTTGACAAGAACAGTCTATTTTAAATTATATCAACGTACAAGTAAGTAATGATAAAACCGGACATACATATGAAAGATGATTTTAGACAAGCATATTTTGAAGCCAGAGAAATAATTGCTCAAGAGCTTAAAGGAAAATATAATCTTACAGAATCATACAAAGAATATGACTGCATTACACTAGATAGCTCTAAGTTCTCAATTCATTTAACTTTTATTGTACCAGATGGTGATGATGTTTACATCTCTAAAAAAGGTTATGAATGGTATGAAGGAAAGTCTTACAAGGATTTTTTATTTGATAAATACCCTAATGATGATGAAAGATTAATGGCTACAAGAAAAATATTTAAGAATAGTACTAGAAAGCCTAATACATTTGAAAAAGAAGCCATTCTATTTACATTTAGAATGAAACTTCTTTTTTTGCATGATTTTTTTTCTGAAAAATTCGATTAGAGCTTTTTTGAAGCTGCATCAATAATAATAGGAGTTAATTGATCCCATTCTGATTGTGTAATATTTTTTGGTTTTATTCCTGCTTTTATTAATTCATTTAATTCATTTGCATAATATGATCCAAATTGAATTCCCGCTTCTGTCTCATTTAAAAGAGCCCTACGTTCAATTTTGCTAGCAATATAAATATCATCACCTCTATTAATAGCTCTTAACATCCAATCTTTGTTGTAATCCTCGAACCAAGTAGATGGATTCCAATACGGATCAGGCATATTTAAAAGATTAACAGAACCAACGGTTTCTCCTACTTCAATATGTTTAAAATCACCAAACTGATTTTTTAACAATTGGGTTTCTGTTGTTTTTCCTATAAATGTTGTCACTTTATTAGAGCTAGTTGTAACTGCACCTAATCCTTGAGTTAAAGGTATTGTTTGATTTCCATTTAGACCAAGACAATTCCTTAACTTTGTAACTCTGTCCGTAATTAGTTGCTCTACATTAGAAGTATTATTACCTGTTGTATATCTAACAAAATATTGATTTTTCCCATCTGAATAAAGAAGTCGACCTGTTGTGTTATCAAATTTAGCGTAAGTACCATTACTTAGTATTAAATCATACATTTCACTACCTGTCGAATTCAAAAATTGTTTAGGACTTTGTAGTGATTTAGAACCATAATTAAATTTAATACTAGGAGCAGAAGCTAACATATTATCGAGCTTTCGGAATAAACTAGCATTTAATGACGATTTTGTAGAAAGTTTATTAAACGTATTACTAAAATATTCCACACTCTCTGTTAGTGCTTTCGCTTCTGTTGTAATATCATCAATCTCATTTGCTGCTTTCGTGTTTCCATTTTCTCTAAGTACCTTACTTAAATCGTCGCCCTTTTTGGCAAAGTTTATAAGCATCTCTGAACCAAATGTTGCTACATCTATAGCTGTACTGATCTTTTGCCAATTATTTACAAACCAATCATGACCATTATTTTTAAGTTTTGTTTTAACTCTTTCATCTTTAAATACAATGTCGATGTTTGTTTTACCAAATTCAATAACAGATAAGAAGCGGATTATTTGAGGTGTAGATTTTGCAACTAAAAGACGTCCCGCAGAGCTTAATCCAATACCTGTTAGATAATCAAAGAATGCCTCTGTCCATTCTTCATTATTCTCTTGACTTCTCATGTAATCAACCATAAAGGTTGATACAATTTTTGTATTGCCGTTAAAATATGCAATTCTGATTGGAGCTACAGGAGCCGAAGTAAACTTATTCGAATACTTACCTCCTAAATCCTCAAGATTCCAAACTCTCACTTCTGTCTCATCAAGACAATCACCAAACATCCAGTCATTTTCTGAAAGCTGAAATCGGTTTCCTCTATTATCTGTTCCTAAAAACAGTATTTTAGCTTTCTGTCTTTCTGAAGCAGTCCAAGAAGCCTCACAAATCCAGTTAAACAAGAACACAAATTCTTGCTTATAAGTATTCATTCCCTTGTATAAATCAATAGATAATTTACCATCTTGAAGCAAACTATAAATAGTTGATTTATTTTTAGTTGTTCTTAGGATATTTATTACAAGCTTTTCATCCTTTGCAGTAATAGTAGTTTGCTCTGATATTGACTCTAAAATTTCTTTTCGTCTATTATCACTCATTAATGATAGCTGACATACAGATAAGTAGCGAAGTTTCTCCTGCTCCATCCCATTAACATCCTCTGTTCTAGGATCTTTTATACTTATATCAGTATCAAACATGGTCTTTATAAAGCTGTATATTTCAGCTTTATGACCGGAAGAAACATCATATGGTTTTATAAATAAGCTCCGTTTTTTTCCATTTAAAACAACCTGATTCTTATTTTCATTGTATTTAATATTATTTACATCAAATTCATCTTCAAAATAGTCCAGGTTTATTTCACTTCCATTTGAAATAAAGAATTTGATTTTTTCATTTGACACATCTGAACCAGTCAATGAAAATGCAGTGACTAAATCTTTTATTTCAATTATATATGAATAATTACTAAAATATAGATTTGTTATTCCTACATTATTTTCTTTAGCACATCTAACATTTCGAACAGCTCGTACAATATTTTCAATTGCAGTTTCCCCAAAGACAAACTCCCCCTCTTCATCGTCCTGGAACAGGCCGGTCATGTTTTCGGGGTTGTGGCAGTAGTCCCATTGGTATTTGAACAGGTCTGTTGCGTTTGGTTTGGTGGTGTAGTCCATCAGATTGGTTGTGGCTCCTTTGGCAAGCTGGTAGTTATTCTTGCTGCTGAAGGTGTGCCATAAACGGAATATTCCATGTCCACTCTCATGCGCTACTGTGTGTATAAATTGTTCATCGGACATGCCTTTTGGGTTAAAGACAAATCCAACCTGTGTTTTTAGTGCCCAGTGTCCTTTTAACATGGCTCCCTCTGATGCCTCTGGCACCATTACTATGTAGAATGCCTTTTTATCGTATGCCTGATGACGACGTACAGCTCGTTTTATGGCGCGTGTCTCTGCTGTGTAGTTGCTTAACATGCCTGTACTTCCGGCATCTACAAGGTTATCGCCATTCTTATCAAAATCTGTATTGCCAAGATCTATCTGCGACAGACGGAATCGTATTACACTCTGTCCGTATATTAGGTTAAGCTCCTGCTCTAAACGGCTTAATGGCACAGTTGGCTTCTGACCATTGGCTGTTGCTATTACAAGGTCTACAGGCTCGCTACTGTATGATATTACATCTATCCATGCAAGTTCACGGTTCTCGCTCTCACCCTTATCGTTTTTAATGGTATATCCGGCTGTTACCCGTTGTACCTCCTCATGGCTTGTTCCGTTTATAAGCACCTTAACATAGGTAGCTTTTTTGTCTGGTCCTGTTGCAGGTTGTACCGGTAGTTTTACCCCTGCATCGTTTGTAAATGTTATGTGCTCCGCCTTAAGCGTATCGTTCTCTATCTTAAGCTCTGCAACTATAAATGCACTCTTGCCTGACTCTACAGATCGCCACGGTACGTAGTAGTTATTACCATTATACTGCCTGCTGTTGTATGCTCCACCGGATATCATTACCTGATGCTGTGGTCTGTCAAAACCTCCTGAACCATCATCAATTGGCGATATAAATTGTAGCCTTATATTACTATCGTTTACACTCTGCGATCCTGAACCGGATGAGCCTCCTGTTCCGGTAGATGCAGGGCCGCTTGTTTTGGTTATTGTTCCGCCCTGTACAACATATGTATCGGTGGTATCGGAGTCGGTATCGCCTGTTCCTCCTGTGTTATCTACAATTGTAATATCTTTCTTGCCTGTATTTATTGTATCGCCATGCGTATCTATAATTATAACATCTCCATCGCCATTAAGGTATAACGAGTCTATTCCTCCTCCGTTGGTCAGGGTAAGGGTATCGCCTGTTACGGTAAATTTATCGCTGTCATCGTCAGTATCATCAGAGCTGTTATTGTCTGATCCCTGATTGGTGAATGTAACCTTTGGTCCTCGCACCGCACGTACCTGTCCGGCAGATACCTGCATGCTGTTGGTTACTGTAATGTTGCTGAATACGCTCTGTATCTTACCGCCTGTAAACGGTACAAACATATCGCCTGTTCCTGAGAATATGCCGTTTGAACCCTCTACAGAGGTTATTGTTACTGGAAAGCCGTTTACGGTTATTATATCGCCAACCTCTAACACAGCAAGTGGTGTAGGATCGGTTATATCTACAGATATCTCTTTTCCGGTACAGTTGCGTTGGTTATTGTTTGTTGTGCCAGAGCTCTGTGTTCTCAGTGCCTGCGGTTGTGTCCATTCGCTATAGAGATCCTGATCGCATACATTACGAAGTTGTATCTCATAGTCTCTGCCTGCATATAACTGATGTACATTTACTGTCTGATTGCTGCTGTTGTAGCCATACCATTCGCTCTGGTTGGCTCCTGTTTCGCGTATCCTAAGTTCGGTAGGGTCGCCAAAGTAGTCGGTCTGCCAATCGACTGTTACACCGCTTTTGGTTGGTTCCTGTATCTGAATATTGTATGGCTTGCGACACTCCTTACCAAATGTAAATTTAAGCGGTGTGCTGTATCCGCTGTTCTTAAAGCGCAGATAGTTAAGTTCATCCTTTGCCTGTATACGGCATACATAACTCTTTCCGGGGGTAAGCATTGGTTTATCGGCACTGTATATGAGTGTTGTATTCTCTACATCCTCGCTGTACAGTGGGCGTTGACTACGTACTACAACCTCAGGGGTAACCGATGGGTTGTTCATCTCAAACAGCTCAAAACGGTATACAACCTCCGATTTGCCTACAGGCGGTGGTATATGGCGTTTCATCCAGCTAAAGCTGATATTCTGCGGAAAACGTGCCTTTATTGTTGTGTTGTTTTGTGGCATTACCCATTGTGGCGGGTCGTTATCTTTTATCCATACAACGGCTATTGCTACGTTTGATATTGGTATGTTTCTGTGATACTCATGTACACGCAGTGTAATGCGGTAGAACCCTTCGGGCAACCGATGTTGGTTTGCAAAGTTGTTGCTGCTACTGCCCGTTATAAGTAGTGCACTGTTTACAAAGTATTGCGACAGTTCAGAATCCTCTATGCGGTAGTTCTCGCCTCCGTTAAT
>DKJY01000151.1 GCA_002454955.1 Bacteroidales bacterium UBA6680 | reverse complement strand
AAATTAATAATTAACAACTAACAATTGATAACTATAACCGGGTTTCTATTTTATTAACCAACTGTTTATCTGTAATGATATGCTATCAATACCCTCTTTTTTGTATCTGTTCTTCTTATTATACTTCTCAAATATCAAACTATCATTAGTTTCATACTCAAATATATTTCCTACAGCTTTTGTCCACACATCTACTCTCTCTTTATACTCTTTTATAAATGAGTCATCTACCAATCCATCAACACCTGTAATAATCTGGAAATTTTCAGGAGTCTCATAATATACAAACCCGGTAAATATGTCCTGATATTTATAGTTATGGGGTGTAAATGACCAAAAGTCAAATCTATCGTTACCAAATGGCGATTCTTTAAAGTCAAAACCAACATTGTTTTTGTCTGATGCTATAAATGCCGCATCCCATCTTCCGTTCTGTAATGGAGCCCATAAAATATCAACATCCGATTTACGATCAGCAAATCCAAGCGGGTTTATAAGAACATTAGCTATTTTGCCATCGTACTTATCAAACAGGTATCTGCCTACATTATCAAAACCGCGACCTTTAGCGTCTTTAAAGTTGTTATTAAAGCTATGGCGGAAATTCATGATTACAAGAGCTTTCTTCCTGTTACTGTCAGATGCTTTTACACTCTCAAAGTTCTCAATAATATAGTCTGCCATTAACCTATCGCGGTATACAACTTTATTGTTCCAAAACCTCTTCAGGTAATCAACACTTAACGAGTCATAGTTCAATACTACATCTGTTGGGTAAAAGTTAATCTTCTCTGACTCTTTAAGATCTTGGTTAATTTCATAAATACCATTAACCATATCGTAGAAATTATACTTCTCCCAGATTGCATGATAAGAGCCATATCGTTGAAAATCTATAATTTTGGCATTTCGGATACTATCGGGTATGTTTTCTGCATGTAAGAATTGATTCAATTCCGGATTGAGACTTCGCATACCAACCTCTGTAAAGAGGTTACCCACATTTTTTATGAATCGGGGATCAGATATCAGATCCTTAAGAAATTTATACTGTGTATTCTCTCTGTGTTCTCGTTCACATATTATAACCAGATCATTTTCTTCAAACAGATCAAGTATATAATCCTTAGCATCTTTCTGATCACTATTCAAGAAGTTTACATACGGCTTTATCTCCTTCTTACACTTAACCTCTCTTTTACATGCTGATATTACAATAACTGATGATATCAGTAGTATTAAAGCTCTTCTCATTTCCTATTATTTTAATATTGTAAGATTATGAATATGAGAAATTACATTATACTAATAGTACACTTTTAGTGAATTGCTGCTATTACGGCATGAAGTGCAGTGCTGACTTTGTAAGTGGTAAAATTTTACTCTTTATATAACCAAGTCATCTAAATCAGAAGTATTATTCCACCTTTTTTACCTTAGTTACCCTGAGTATCTGTACCGGATAAGATTCGGCATAGTCTCCTGATATTTTAATTTTGTCTCCCTTTTTTAGATTCATATCAGAAACAGTATTGTTATCAATCAAGGTGACATATTTACCTGATTTATTATCTGTTAGCGATATATCAAAATGGTTATCGTTTGTCTTAACAATACTTGTTATCTCAAGTACAGGAAGTACACTAAAATCTGCATGTTCATTGTCTTTATTAGCACAAGAACACAATACAATTGAGAGTAATATTGATATAAAGATTGATTTGCTCATTTTATATTGTTTTAAGTTTACCTAATGTTAAAACAAATATATGGTAGAAAATCAGATAATATATCACTATCTGGTTACATTTTTAGATTATAGCTACACATTACATTTAATACCTTGCTGCTATTAATTCATTACAAGTGTTGCTCTATTATCAGCAGATAACAACAGAGGTGTTACATCTATAATCTGTTTTATAACCTCTCCTACACTATTAGTTTTTAACATAATCTGATCTTTATTCCATACAACAAAACCGTTATTAGTGTTATCGGTTATTTCTATATATACACAATCTGTTTCAATAGCCTTTACAGGTTTAATTCCTTTACGCATAAGAGCTCTGCGCAATAGTGTATATCTAAACCCATGCCCCTTTACAGGAATAGTTACATTATAGTCATATGCCACTTTAAATAGTCCGGTTTTATTATCAAACTCTATACTGCCATTATTAAACATTGGCTGAAATGCATTCTGTAAAACCAGATCTTCAGGTGTTCCGGATATAAGACAATCTTTTTGCAATAACCACAACTCATCAGACATTTGCAGAGCCAGATCAAGATCGTGTGTAGACATAAGAACAGATTTCCCGGTATCTGAAGCCAAACTACGCAGCAGATGCATTATCTCAACTCGCGCAGGGAGATCGAGAAAAGCGGTAGGTTCATCCAGTATAATTATTGGTGTATCCTGTGCCAGCGCTTTTGCAATGGTAGCTTTCTGTCTCTCTCCGTCGCTTAGTGTAGATAGGAGTGCACTCTTTTTATGTGCTATCCCACACATCTCTATAGATCTGTTTATTACCTCTTTATCCTCTGCTGATAATCTGCCCAGGAAGTTTGTATACGGGCTGCGACCATACATTACGAGCTCATATACTGTGGCATTCGGAAGCATTATTTTGTCTGTAAGAACTATAGCTACATGCTTTGCCATCTCCTTCTCGTCAAGCTGAGTTGTGTTTTGCCCGTTTATAGATACTGTTCCTGACACAGGTTTAAGAAACCCGCATATAGTTTTTATTAATGTACTCTTTCCTGTTCCGTTAGGACCAAGCAGGCATGTCATCTCTCCTCTATTAAGGTTTGCAAACAGATTACAAGCAACCTTCTTGGTGCTTTTTGAGCTTAAATATCCTATATCTAACTTCTCAAGTTTAATTGATTCTGTCATTCTATTATCTGTCAATTATTCCACTCTAATTATCAGGCAGGTTATCTCTTCTGCGTTTTAATATTACCGATATTACTACAGGTGCACCAATAAATGCCGTAACGGAGTTAATTGGCAGTGCACTGTCAAAGCCCGGTAAACGAGCTATTAAATTGCATAAAAGAGCTGTGGCTGCTCCCAATATTCCGGTTGTAGATATCAATATCAGATGATTTGATGTTTTTGAGATCATTTTTGCCATATGAGGCACTGCCATACCAATAAAAACAATAGGCCCACAAAAAGCGGTAACTGTTGCTGTAAGTATTCCAGAAAGCAATATTGTTATAAATCGTGCGCGCTCTATCTTTAAACCCAGACTACGTGCATAGTTATCGCCCATAGATAAAAGGTTAAGCCACTTTGCAAGCAGAATACATATAACTGATGGCACTATAGTTAGTAGCAAAAATAGTTGCGCTCTTGGTAACGACATTCTGCTAAAGCTTCCTAATCCCCATATTACATATGTATGCACATCTTCCTCAAGGCTATAGAATTTCATCATACCTACCACTGAGCTACTCAGATAACCTATCATAACCCCCATAATAAGCACAGATAGTGTACCTTTTGTCTTTTTTGCAATAAGAAGTATTACAAACAATATTCCTAACGATCCGGAGAATGCAGCAATAAGAATAGCAAAATCGCCAATTATACCTAAACTACTCATTGAGAAGCCAAAGAAACCTCCTGCTAAAAGCACTACAAAACCAACCCCCAGGCTAGCTCCTGAGGATATACCCAACACAGAGGGTCCTGCCAAAGGATTTCTGAATAGTGTCTGCATTAGTAACCCTGAGATACTCAAACCCACACCTGCACCCAATGCAACCAAGGCTTGCGGAAGCCGTGTACGCAGAAGTATATTTGACCATACTATATTATCGGTATCAGCACCTGAGAATACCTCAACAACTGCTTTAAACGGAATATTAATTGACCCGAAAACAAGGTTAAGCAGGAAGAGTATCAGCACTAAAATTGAAGTTCCTACAAGGTTTATACTTGTACTATTTTTTATTGATTCACTAATATTACTCATCTATTTTAGTCCAGTATTTTGGTTTATAGTCTGGTAGCAGATTACTATGAAAATGGTGTATATAATCGGCAAGTAATATATGGGGTTTTATACAAGACTCCTCTCTGTATGGTACCTCACGCAGATTACATACCAGAATATTTCCTGTTTTATATGCCTTAAAATCTGTATAGCGCTGATCTTCTGCCTCAAGAGTTCTTTTATTAAATCCTTTTGGCGAACTGGTAAGCAATCTCCAATAGTCGGCATCATGTCCCATAGCGTATACCGATTCATAATCCATAGGTACTGCTGCCGATTTATTATTCTTTACAATATAATCAGCTCCTGCATCGGTAAACATATGTGCAAAAAAGCTATCGCCCCCGGCAACATACCATGAGCCACCACCCTTCATTTTTCCACTCAATACAGTAGGCCTGTTCTGAACTGTTGCCGTTAATCTCTTAAGTTCGTTGTATCTATCAGCTACGGTATTAAACAGCGAATCAGCTTTATGTTCTCTATCTACAAAAACAGACATAAACTTTATCCATTCAGCACGCCCTAAAGGCAACTGCTCTGAATATGCCGCCATAGGCACAAGAGGAATACCAAGATTGCGAAGAGCATCATATCCTCCCGATTTGAATGGTGATACAAATATTACATCAGGGTTAATTGCAGCAATTACCTCTGTATTAAACACACCCTCTTTCCCTACCTTAAGAATGGTTCCTTGCTCAACCTTAGCTTTAACAGTTTTATTAAACAGATGTCTGCTACTATTTATACCCGCAACATTATCTATTGCATCAAGCTCTATAATGTATGCAAGTTGTGTTGAGCTTAAACATATTATTCGTTTACACGGCACCTTTATCTCATTGGCTTTTAATTTTCCGCTATAATCTTCGGGTAAAAGGGTAAATTGTCCTAATATATTTGCTTTGTTCTTAGGATTGTAAATGGTTATTACCTTCTTATTGTTATAATCTGTTATACTAAAACCTTTTGAGTATTGCTGCTCTACAATTACGCCCGACTCTTTTACAGATGTTTTGCCTCCACAAGACATTATCAGAAAGGGCACTATCAAAATGATTATTAAACCTTTAATGAGCTTTATATTATTTATTATCATAACTGTTTGTTTGAAATCATATAATACCAAAGTAGAGGCATGGTAAAAACCAGACCTCTACATAACGCTGAATATGTATACAAATTTACAGATTATTACAAACTATTAAACTTTATATTTAGTCCTATAAAGAATGTGCGCTCCGGATTAATTGTTCCGTAGTGCGAACCGTATGGACTGTCATCTACATAATCAAATATATTATCGATACCAGCAATTGCTGTTACATTTATTCCGTAGAACTCAGCAAAATCATGATTGGTTGTAAGTTTCCAAAGCTGATATGCTTTAGCATTTCCTTTGTCATCATCAAAGAATTTCTCATCCTGTAATCTACCAAGAAGTTGTACATTTAACCTGTACTTATTCCAACGATGAAAGTATCCGGCACGTATATTAGCATAGTTCTGAGCAACATATTCTAAACGGATATCTTCTGTAAGGTTCTGAGCATCTACATAACTATATCCTCCTCCAATAGTGAAACCATACGGTAATTTAGCATCAACCATTATATCAATACCGCGTGTACGTGCATCATCTATATTATAGTGCTGACGACGTGTTTTTACGCCATTTGCAGCATCACCCGGTAGTGTATTTATTGTTTTATAGGCTATTAATCCTTTAACATCGTTCTGGTAACCATTAATATTAATGTTTAACCAGTTGTTGTGATAATCAACTCCAACACTATAGTAGTTAGATTTCTGCGGATCAAGATCAACATTACCTAAATATAGTGTGCTTCTTTTCTGATAGAAGTAGTATTGCTCTTTAAGCGTTGGTGCTTTAAATCCTCCTGAATACGTTCCTCTCAGGTTTATATTCTTAAGCTTGTATAGCAGAGATAGTTTTGGTGTTGCTATAAATCCAAAATTATCGTGCTTAACAGCCCTTACTCCTGCTGTAATAAGCAGATCGTCAAATAGTGTTATCTCATCCTGAGCATATAACGACCAGGTATTTACATCAACCTTACCACCTTCTAAACGACCTTCTGAGGCATACATCTCGTTAACAAGTTCTGCTCCGGCAGTAATAGTCTGTTTTTTATTCAGTTTGTTGATCCATCTTATATTTACATCCTGACGTCTCTGCTCATTATTCAACGAAAGATCATCCTTCTTAAAAGCTCCTTTCTTATCATCCTGATTATACTTATAGTAGTATTTATAGTCATCAGATGCGTAGTCAACCTTTATATTTGACTTTTTAGATATCAGATATTTTGCTCCGATATTATAACTAAGATCTTCAAAATAGTAACCATATTTCTTAACCTCAACCGGTACCATTTTGTCATTTATATAGAATGATCCTCCCGCATATACATTTAGCTTATCAGTTATTCTGAAATCCAGATCCTGACGTATGTTTCTGTTTACATATGCATTCTGAGTTTTAGCATCTGTCTCTGTAAGTTTACCTTTCTTACTAATCTCAAATTTGCTATTCTGCCATCCGTCTGATTGTTTCTGCGAAAATGTGGTTTGTCCGGAAATAAATCTTGTATTAAACTGTATGTTGTTTGTCTGCTGTAATGTGTTATAGTTTGAGTACTGTGTACTGTTTGTTACAGAGAACTTGCTAACAGATTTTTTGGTTATGATATTTATTACACCAGCAATAGCATCAGAACCATATAACGATGACGAAGCACCTTTAACCACCTCTATACGCTCTATGTTATTAGGATCTATACGTCCTAAGTCGTTAAGACCTCCCATATCGCCATAAACACGACGACCATTAATAAGGATAACAATAAAATCGTTTCCTAAACCATTAAGTTGCATAAAAGATCCCATTGTTCCGGGTGAGAAATCAAATGACGGACTTATAGTTCCCATAAGATTTTCAAAGTCAGGAGCAGCAATGCGCTCAACCATTTTTCCTGTTACAAGCTCTGTTGGAACCGGAGCCGTTTTAAGGTGATGAGGTGTTCCTGTACCTGTAACCACAATCTCGCCAAGTGTTCCTTCAGACTCCTCCATGGTTATAGATAAATCGGTTATTGTTTTGTCCAGATTTATATTTTTGCGATATCGTTTATAGCCCAGATACGATACACAAAGCTCATAATTACCAGCTTTAATATTTTTTATAATAAACTCTCCGTTATTGTCAGTAGCTGTACCTATTGTTGTACCATTTAAATAGACGCTGGCTCCTATCTGAGGCTGGTTATTGTTATTAATAACTTTACCCGATATACTATACTTCTCTTGTGCCTGTACTAAACCCATTGTAAAAACAGCAGTAAATAGCAACATTAATATTTTACGCATGATATAATTAAATAAATGTCTGTTCCTTAGAAGCTGTTTAAATTTGTTTTTTGAATTTTTTATCAATGCAAATTGAAGCATAATGAGGCAAATTTCATGCGAATGGTGGTTCCATTTAAATGGAATTTAACGAAATCAGGCTTCATATTTTCATATAAAAAAACTGAAGGATAAATTCTAAACAGCTTCTTAATCTTTAAATTGAGGAGAGATAAAGCCTCTCCTCAAAAAATATACATATTACCTATAAGCTGATATTATTGTTTTGCTACCTCAAGGTGTTTTAACCAGATAGCGTTAATCTCTTTGTAGTCTCCAAGACCTTTCATTATATCTGTTACAACATAACCTTCAGCCTCAAGACGCTCTCTCCACGATTGCTCATTTGGATCTGTTTCTCCTGTATCTCCGTTCATATCGTTATTTGCATGATCTCCGGCAATAGACATAAGAGGAGTGATTGTAATCTTTGTTGGTTTTGGCGATATAGCATTAAGTTTTGTAATAATTCCGCCAATTGATGTTTTACCTGCATCAAAGCTTATACCCTCTACTGTACCAACAAAGAAGTTTGGATTAATCTTCTGTAGTTCTGTTTGCAGTTTCAGGTACTGTGCATCTGCTTTATGTGGAGTACCGTGTCCCATAAAACATACAGGTCCCTCTTTTACCTCTGCTGCAAATTTATCGGCTAATACTACAGCAACAGCTTTAAGATCGGCATCTGTATCCAAGAGCGGACGACCAATGTTAAAATGTACTCCTTTATATTTCTTCTCAAAGGCTTCCAGTGCTTCAACAGTTTCGTCAAACTCCTCACCCGGAATAACGTGTAACGACTGAACATTAAACTTTGAGTAACCATCTTTTACCATTAGCTCAAGAGCCTCCTCAGGCGTGTTATTATCTATTACAACTCCTTTAAGTGAACCTTCGCCATTTCCCTGACGCAATTTGTTAAGAATAATATCTGATGTATATCCCCAACGAATCTCTTCGCCTGCAAATTTTGCTTTTGCCTCAGTATCAATTTTTTTAAATGTTGTCTGAGGATCCGGAAATGATGATCCGAATGTAACAAGTAGAATACCCTCTTTATTTCCTAAAGTAAACTCATCCTTAGGGTCATCTTTTTTACATGCTGATAATACAAGTCCTGCTGTAGCAAGAGCAAGTAAACTTCTCTTAATAAACTTCATAGTGAAAATTTTAATTTAAATGTTTAATATTTAGAACTGAATCTATCTCTTTTTTTTGCCAAACTTTACGTTAACTCCTGCAAACAGAGTTATACCCGGATTAAGAGTTCCGTAATGCGAGCCATACGGGCTGTCATCAACATAATCGAATATATTGTCTACTCCGACTGTAAGTGTAAGGTCAACTATTTTAACACTCTCTATCTTATGCTTGGTAGTAATTTTCCATAACTGATATGGCTTTGCATATGAGTGTTCCATATCCTCTTCCAGATAGAACCTGTCTGATTTATATACTCCGGATAACGATATATTAAGTTTGTAACCAGTAAAATCTTTTCGCCATGCAGTTTTAAAGGTGGCACTATGTTCTGATACACCGTTAAGCCTGATATCCTGAGTTACATTTCTGGCATCTACGTAACTATATCCTCCGCTAACCATAATGTTCTTTACAGGATAAAGGCTAAAGTGCCAGTCAAATCCAATGTTTCTTGCCTTATCTATATTATATCTCTTTTTTGTCTCCTCTATACCCCTTCTCCTATCGTCATATGATGTGGGTATAATAAGGTAAGATATCATATTGTTTATACTGTTCAGATACAGGTTTACTCCGGTACGGAATTTACCTTTTACATATTCTGTTGACAATGATATATAGTTAGATTTCTGAGGTTTTAGTTCAGTATTACCAAGATAAAGCGTATAGGTACCCATTCTGAAACTCTCATAATAGTAGTACAGCTCTTTTAGTGTTGGAGTTTTATACCCATTAGAATATGTTAATCTGTATGTAAACGCATTCTGTTTGTACATTGCAGTAAACTTTGGTGTAAGTGTAAAGCCAGATCTATCGTGATAGATAGCTCTCAATCCTCCCACCAGATTAAAACGCTCAGATATTTTATACTCATCTTGCAGATATACGGAGTATGAATATGCCTTTACATCAGGTTCTGTTAAACGATACTGTGCCTGCAAGTATTGTCCTGTTACATCAACTCCTGCTATCAACCTGTTTTTGCTGTTTATATTAAATTCACCTTTTGTAAGTATGTTGATATCTGCCTGTTCCGAATTCTTAAACCTGTCGCCCGGATAAAAGGTTTTTCTATCTGTTGGGGTAAATGTTTTATTGTATTTATAAGGAAACTCCATATAGTACAGATATGTACCGTAATCTGCACTAACCTCTATATAGTTTTTGTTTTTTAACTTATATCTTCCTCCTAAAGAGAATGTTCTGTTATTATAATAGTAGTTGTGCATTTGTGCCTTAAACGGAAAATATAACCGCTTCTCATACCATGAGGCATTAGCATTTACACTAATTTTACTGTTAATATCATACTCTATAAACTGGCTTATTGTATAAGCTTTAGTTTTATTTACAGGTCTGTAGTCTGTCTCTACCAGATAAGGCAGGTTATGGTTACTCTTCCATTTATTATTGTATTTAAGAGTATTTAACTGATAACCATCCTTCTTTTTATAGTTAAATGAGGTTTTTGCAGATAGTTTATTTCTGTTAAAATGTATTGTATTTAATTGCTTAAAATGCCCGTATCCACCAACATAACTACTATTACTTACAGATATATTCTGTTTCTTTCTCTTTGTTATGATATTTATTACGCCTGCAATAGCATCAGAGCCATACAGTGTAGAGGATGCTCCCTTAACAATCTCAATCTGTTCTATATCATCAGTATTTATACGGCTAAGATCTGCATATCCTCCAACGCTTCCGGTAAGACGTTTTCCGTTTACAAGAATCAAAACATAGTCTTTACCCAGACCATTTATTTTTATGTTGGAACCCATTGAACTGGAGGTATAATCTATTGATGATGACAGTGTAGATATCACCTCCTCAACATTTCTACCTGATAACTCCGCAATATCCTTTTTTGTAATTATCTCTGTTTGTACCGGAACATCCTGAATTCTGTGACGAGATCCGGTTCCGGTTACAACAACAGGTAACATATCAACCGATTCAGGATCTAACTGAATATCAACAATATTTGTCCCGGATTTAATATCTATATCTTTTCTGAAATCTTTATAACCAATATGTGATACAGCCAGAGTATATTTCTTCTTTAATAAATTATTAAACACATAGTTACCTTCTGAGTTACTATATGTAGATATTAAAGCACTATCTAAGTATACATTTGCAAAAGCAACTGTTGCCTTAGTAGTTTTATCTGTTACTCTGCCTTGCAAAATAACCTTTTGTCCAAACACCGACATACAGAGTACCTGTATGAGCAATACCATAAAAAATCTATGCATAAGTAAAATATTACTAACGCATCCTGGAACACCAAATAAAAATATTCAGAATAAACCGAACTTTTACTCACTTCTTTTCCCGGAAGCAATAAATTATAAAAGCCTATGGCAGGTTTCCTGACTTACTCTATTCTCACCCCCTTCCCATTTGTGTTCAAACAAACAGTGGGCTTTAGATTGGTGAGAACTAATATTGTTGTTACACAATATAGAGATTACAGTAGCGGGTACTGTTTCGGATTTTCACCGAATTCCCTCTAACCAGATTATCGTAAATAATCTGATCACCAAAAGCAGCGCAAATGTATAATTATTTTTTTGTAAACGTACACTCTATCTCATCTTTTTATCGATGAGCTTATTTTTTTAGTATATTGAAGCATTATTGTTTACCCAACCAGGAACAGGCTGTAACTGCCTGATATTATGATAATATAAATAACACGGACATATCTGCATAATTTGTATTTAATTTTTAATTATACAACAACTATACATATCTGAATAACACACTTTTGAATATAGTTATTCGCCATTTATATATTCAGATCCATTCCACTTCACAATTTTATCACAATCAAAAACCAGATCATACACGTTATTGGTTTTTGTTTTCAGAACACCAACTCTTTTTGGTGTACCACTAATATCATATGATTTTCCGTTACCAAAAGATATCTTCAGATTAAAAAGGCTACCCCATCTCTCCCAATATGAGCAGGTAATTTTATCTGTCTTACCATCTCCATCAAGATCATAGTAGAGGTGCTGTTCCTCGTCACTCTTGCCTATAAAGTCGCTTGATTTTATCTCTTTAACTGCATTAAGCTTATTCTGTTCAACAACGTTCACAAGCTCAAGTTCATATTCTTTAAGGCTGTAGGTCTCCTCTTTATCACTGCACATATCTGTATTACCAACCCCTGCATTAGTAGTCTGTATAACAAACCTGTAATCTTCTCCGGTTTTTATAACCTCTATACCATCCCAATCATAACCAACGCTTTTTGTTCTTCTGAACTTTTCTCCGTCAAAACATAATAGCATATAACTATCTCCTGCTCCGTTACCCCCACAAGCATTAATTACTTTTATTAATGCATCTTTATATCCGTCGTTATTAAAGTCTGTTACCTGCTCTATTCCCATACATATCTCTTCATCTGTATTTATCAGGATATACTCTTTACCATCTGCTGTTGCTCTCAATCCTTGCGGTTCATAAGGGTTTTCATTTATCAGATGATACTGTATTGAGCTTTGTGCAATGCACGATGATATACAGAATATTGGTATAAGTACTATTAAAAGGTTTTTCATTGATATAAAATTCAAATAATTTCTGATTATTGTTGCTTCTTCCATACAATCTCCTGATATGGATTATCTATATCAAGCAATTTAAACATTGCCGATGATGAATCAATAATAACAAAGCTCTTTACATACTCATTATTATCGGTTATGGTTAATATTCTACCTTTTATCTCATAATTCAAATTCCTGTTTGCCGAAATAACTACGTTAGCTGATATAAAATTAAGCATCTCTGTTTGTGCATCATGCGTATTCCATACACCTATGATATAACTACGGTCTTTTGAGTCCAGCTGTTTAATTAGCTCCGAATTCTGTTTTGCAAGATAATTTGCTCTAAGATTTGTATAAACCGAACCTACGGCAATAATAGCCACAAAAACTGCAATAATAGCATAGCCCCTTATACCAAACTTTCTTGTGGTTATATCCTGACTATCATTACCTATTTTCTCTCTAAACAAGGATAAACTACTCTTGGGTATAACATATGTTTCAGTCCATCTATCATGCCAACCCCAACTTACTGTACCTAAACAGCTTAATGGCTCAAAAGGAACAAGTCTTGCAAATGATCTTAAAACCACCGCTTTAAACCCAGGTTTATTGCCATGTTTATCTGTAACTATTGTAGATGATATTAACTTACCCGGAGTACGCTGATAGTAGTATTCAAAGAAGATATAGTAAACCGGATATAATATAAATGCCAGAAGATGGTTAACAGCTACAAAAGGGATAAAGTTTATAAGAAGAATAAAGAGTTGAATAATAAATTCATCAATCAGAAAGTGTACAAAACGTATTCCCGGAGAAACGGTATTTACAGGTATTCCGAGCATATCTTCTATCTCAACTATTTCTGATTGTATCTTCTCATTTATATCTTCTTCTATTTTTTCAGATTCTTCAGATAATATTCCTCTGCGTTCAAGTTCCCATATTGCAGCCAATACAGCCTCTTCATGAAACTGATCTTTATTATCGATATAGTACTGAACCTCTGAATTTGATTTATCTGTTAGTTTAGGTGAAAAGGTGTTCTCTTTAATCATTATTTTGTTAGCTTATTTCAGGCGCCAAATATAAGTAATTTTTAACGCCAGCAGTAAATCTATTATGTGTGTTTACATATCCCTTATCAATTCCTTACTGATATAGCCTTTGATTTCATTCTTGTTATAGTATACAAAACACACAGAAACGAATTTATATTCTATTCATAATCAGAACACCGTTCAAATACTACTCCTTAACAGTAATAATTGTTATTCTGGAATAGTTACCTGCTAAAGATTCAAGTCTCTCATAGGGTATTATTTTATAAAACTATTCAAAAATATTTGGAATATGTAAGATAAATACAAACAGTATTGTATATGTTTTATTACACATAAATTAAACAAAAAAGCCCAATTTTAAAATCAGGCTATAACTCATATAATCAAATAATAGATCTCTATTAATCATGCACATACATTAACCCATATCGTGCAGCTGTATATCCTTCATAAAACTCCTTAACAATAATTTCGACCTTGTATAGTGCAGCAACAGTGGGTTTATATGTTAAAACAGCATGAGCTTCTGTAGATTTATCCTCTGCCACCATTGTCCACTTCTCAAGAAGGCTATCATACTCATACAGTTTTATATTCAGATCTTTAACACCATTATCTGCAAATGCAATAATAGAATATTCCCAATCAGCACTAAGATTCCTAAAAGACTCTTTAGATGAGAAAACAAGATCATACTCTATCCTAACCACCTCAGACCCCTGACTATCAAACTTATTTACGAGCTGTGCTCCTGCTTTATATATTGGGTAACTTTTGGTTCCGTTAATACACTGAGCACTTATATTAACAGAGAATAGCAACGATAGAATTACCAGTGTTAAGATTTTTGATTTCATAACTTCCTATTTTTAGATGTTTATAACTCAAATTAGATTGTAATGTAACTGTTTATTGAAATCTCCCAACAATATAAAAACAATATTACATATAACAATGTTTAATACAACTTTACATATTCTCAGAGATACTTAATTATAAACGGATACAGTTCATAAGCAGCTAAGCTTACTTTATATTCAGGAACATGAAATAAAGAGGTCTGAAGATACATGTTATCATATCATCAGACCTCTTTACCAGAATAGAGTTACAATCTTTTTATTTTTTCAAACCAAGTCCTACAGGTACCTTAAGTATATCTGAATCATACATGTTAATATATATAATTAAATCGTCCTTTAATCCTTTATATGAGATACTGTACTTATCAAGCATTCCTCCGAATGCACTATTCTCGGTTTCAAACGGGCAACAGCTACCCAATCTGTAGTATCTAATCTCTTCGCCGTTAGGTCCGCATAAAGCATTCAGAAATCTACGTTCATTTTTAGGTCCTTCAGATCCTCCGCCAACCATTACAGGGTTATCTTTAGTATAACCATACGATTTATCCTTACTGTAAACTGTTATTTTAAACGTATTATCATCTACTAACTCCTGTTTCTTATCAGGATTATCATAATTAACACTTGACACCTTTTTAGATGTAGAGCAGGATGCCATTATAAGAGTGGCAAATACTAAAATTGACAGGTTTCTCATAATCATAAATATTTAAGTTTATATTCTTTTCTTAGTTATCGGGTTATATATTATTGTGCTACAGTATCTAATACTTTATCTATAATATTTCCTTTAATGTCGTGTTCTATTGTCCCCTCTACAAAACCGTTCTCTATTATAGCAGGCATTATGTCACGTATAAACCCTATAAGGTTATGATCATATATATCTTCTGTATCTACCCACATAAGCTCACCTTCCGGGCATTCAATTATATCTCCACTATAGCTATCTGTACTATATACCGACAATATCCACGAACTATCATATCCTTTAAGTAGTGTTTTTACTACACCATGCAGTTTTAGGTTGATAACATCTAATCCTGTCTCTTCTTTAACCTCTCTAACACACGATGCCTTTATATCTTCATTAAAATGTGTTTTACCTCCAACACCCGTTACCATTCCCTGCATAGGTTCAAATGCACGTTTTAATAATAAAACCTTACTGTTTTCTCTATCAAAAATAAAACAGACAGTACCAACTGTAATCTTCATATATCTGTTGTTTTAAATGTTATATAAAACTAATTGATGAGTACATTAATAGATATGCTCATTTTATATTATCTGTAAATATTCTGTATAGGCAAATATATATCTTTTAGTGTATTTTAGGTATCAGCAGATATATAAATCTGTAAGTAAGCTACAATTATACACAGTGTTAAAATTGCCTTGTTAAGGATTTAACCTTATCAATCAGCAGATTAAATTCTGTAAATCCATCACGTTCAATAAAGTGCTTACCGCTATCAAGAAGAATAAATGAAGAGTCTAACCTCTCTGCCAGCTCTTTAGAGTATTCATATGGTACAATATCATCATCAACAGCCGAAATTGAGATAATATTATCTGCAGCACTCTTAATAAAGGTGTAATCAAGTACAGGTTCAACAAATTCTGTCAGTTCCGGAATAGGTGTATTTTCAGAAAATCCGGACACAAGAACTAATGCTTTAACAGGGTTTGGTCTTACAGTGTTAATGTAGTTTAACAATGTTATACAACCAAGACTATGACCTATTAATATTGTATTCTCATCAGTCTCTTTTATCACATCCTCTATATATTTATGCCATACATCACATCTCGGGGAATCTGAATCTGGCATATCCGGTATAATTACATCAACGGTATCGCTTAAAAGCATATCCTTAAAATGAGGAAACCAATTTGCCTGAGACGATGCTGTATACCCGTGTACAACCACCACTCTGTATCTTTTCATGTCAAAATATTAGTATAAAAGCTGTATAAAAATAGTGTTTTACACGCTGTAATCCTTATTTACATACATTATTAACAAGATGTTATACATTGTTATAATTCTTCAATACAGGTTATATCTACAACATATCCGTAAAATAATATCTTCTAATACCAACAAACCATAGTCAGAACAGTATTACAGTTATCATTTTATCTCAATCATCTCCGGATCATCAACACCATTATATCTCAGCAAACAATCTTTGTGCAGACCATAGCTACCAATAAAATATACATATCCATTATATATGAAACTGTCTGAATATACATTTACACCAACTGGCACTCCTTTAACTTCTACGTTTTTAATCACGCCTCTTTTAATATCGTACAACTGAAGTATACTATAGGTTTTTCCATCATATTCAATTAGCTTTCTTATTAAGAGTGATTCGTTTATCTCTGTTAGAATATCATCTATTCTAACACCATACTTGTTAAACTTATCTGTAATATTTCCGTACTCCTCAGCACTTCTATAATATATAACCTGTCTCTCGCCATTATCAGATTTCAGATAAAAGTATGCAGTTCCGTTTATCGATTTAATATTAGCAGGATTAATACCATGCATATACTCAGGTAGATTTCTAGAATCTATAATATTAGTTAACGACTCCTGTATGAAATAATCGCCAACAGAGTTTTGTGTCAGCCTTCCATTCTTAAGTCTTCTTGTCTCTATTAACACTCCATTTTTAATATCTACAAAATGATAAATATTAAGGCTATCAGGAAAATTAAATCGCCTCATCAGATCCTTTTTATAGAGCTGATATATTGTATTCTCACTAAACACCTGCGCCATAGTATCAATAACTGCAATATTATACAGTGCCGGAAAGTTTATTTTATACTCCAGTCTATTAACAATATTACCATGCGCATTAAGCAAAAACAATCCCTCTTTACCTTCGTCAGACACGCCCTCCATAACCAAATTATCACCCCACGGCTTAATAATCTGCACTGAGGTAATACCATCAACAGGTTTTATAATACCGTCTGAATTATATTGCAAAAGACGATATGATGGTTTTCCTGTACTATAAGTTAAATATAGTCTGTTATCTACATTGGCTAACTCCTTTACTCCCCACGAATAGTGAATTCCTTTCTCAGCATATGTAGCAATTCTTAATTCCGATTTAGCACCCTTCTCAATATCTCTGAATCTGTCATTATCTAACAAACAGTTTGTATTATTATCTCTATCAAGACTATATAGTTTACCCGCAGAGTTATCTTTTCTTACTACAAAGTACTGTTTATCTTTACACTTTACTGACTGCTCTATATCAAGTTTATGGTCTACAATATCAGGATTATCTTTCATGCGCCATATGATCTCTGCAGCACTGTAATTTTTTACTCTATTATTGCTTCCAATATTATAGTTATAACTGAACATTTCAGAGGTATCGTTATTAACTATTTTCTGAAACAGATTTCTGTCATAATCAATATAATAGTTGTTTACAAACCATTTATCGCCTCTCTTTCTTAATGATATATGAATTTCACATGTAATCTTCTTAAAACATATTGAGAAGCTATACTGTACACTGTTTTTATCACCAAAGTACATCTTACCAGACATATAATAACCAATATAGTTACCCGATTTATTAAAAATATCAATAAATACGGAGTCTGTTTCAGGTGAATCAAATTCTGTATACCTGTTAAATTCAGAGATTGCCCCCTCCGGATCATTACTCTTTACAGCATTAAAAAACGATTCTGTAATAACAGATATGCTATCAGCCCCTGTTGAGAACTGTTTTTGAATTTGTCTGTTAGATATAGATTTTATCTCCTTTACATTATTAGCTCTGCTATATGCATCTGAACAATTAATTCCGCATAACAAAAGAGCTATCAGGAAAGTACTCTTAATCATATAAAATATATTGTAAATTTTCTGCAATGTACAAAACAACAACCAGAACTATATTTGTAATCTACAAACGTAGGCTCTTAATACAGTTAAGTATATATTCATACATTTTCCGTACAAAAAACTTACAATATCACTATCAGCGAATACTCTTTACAGAAGATTTTACAACCTCAAAGAAATCTCTGTTATTTGACAACATTGCCGGATGGTTACCGCTATCAAACATATGTATTTTTAGGCTTTCGTTCTTATCCAGAAGTGTATTATAAATAGATTCAAGATGGTCGCAATACTCATCCTTTTTACTACCAGTCAATATAGTTGGTACACTTAGTTCAGATATAGGTTTATGAAAAAACGATCTGCCTAGTTTAGCAAATTCAACATTCACAACAGTATCCTGATCTACAACCTTGCGCCAACCAAATCCGTGGCACATAAACCAGAATAGTTTTGCTGCAAACTTCTTTTTATCATGTTCTCTATCAGTCTCTATAGTATCTGTAAACGATGGTAAGGGATACTCGCCTTCAAAACTATCAGCAATCAGAAATGTTATCCTTTCCGGATGTTCTAATGCCATATTAATTCCGACTAATGCACCACCACTGGTACCAATAACATTAATCTTATCAATATTCAACTCATCTAAAAGAGCCATACATACTGTAGAGTTATAGTACCAAAAATCGGTTTCGAATTTATCTATACGCTCAGATTTACCATGCCCCGGAAAATCAATAAGTATAACCTTGTAATGTCTCTTATACAGTTTTATAACTGAGGTGAATAACTTTGACGATACTGAGTTACCATGCAGTAACAACAATGGTTCTCCCTCGCCTATAACCTTGTAGAATATCTTATTATCATCAAATGTAAAATATGCCATTGCTCTATTTATTTAAAAAATCAGTCAACTCTTTAGGGTATTTATCATCAGACAGGTTTAGCCTTACGCCATTCTCAAGCCACGCCTTAAGTCCGGCAAGTACAAATGCCAATCCGCTTGATGAATCTCTAACCAAATCAATTAATGTATCATCTTTGCCTTGTAGATTATAATTTGTAATGGTAACATATGTAACGTGGCTGTTTAACTCTTTAAACTCCCACATTAGTGTAGACAAGTAAATGCCACTTCCCCACTCCAACACAATTAATCTATTCTGCTCTATTTTTAATACCTTAATTGGTATTGTAAAGTTATGCAGATCCCATCTCCAGTTAAGTATACTGTCTTGCTCTAGTTTTCCGCTACTATGACTAAACCAGAAATTTGTTGTAATATCAGGATCTATAAATGCATTAAAAACCAGATCTATAGGTTTTCTTATTGTCATTGATGCCTTTGCATAGTTGTTTGGTTTGCCCATTGCCTTTGACTTTAATTATGCACTATTATATCTATCATTAGTGATATAATGTCTTAAATGTAATGCTTTTTAACAGAATATACCTCTTATAGTTATATGTTTTTATAATTCTCTCTTTTGTATAAACAGAGTATCAACTCTCCAATGAGCACCCTTTTCAAGACCTCCGCCAAACGGATTAAAAATATTTATAGTATCATTAATATATCCGTGCTTTGAAACAATCTCATTAATATATAATGAGGGTGCTTCAGCTCCAGGAAGTACAAACTGACAATAACGTATCTCTTTAAGCTTAAAGAATCCTGATGAGTCTGTAAAAACCTCTCCTACCTTACACTTATAAACAGGTTTATATGAATCGGCATCTACAACATAGCCCGTAAGCATTGGTCTGTCTGTTCTGCTAACAAAACATCCGGGTAATAGAAGTATAACTGCTACAACTATAATACAATTGATCTTATTAAACATTATAACCACTTTAAAAGTGATTATACATTATCAAATTTCGTGCAAAAGTTGTAGCATAATCATATACTCTATAAAACAGGTGACTCTCGCTCTTCTATAATTCTGTTTATTCTTGGTTGTATAAACCATATTCCTATAGGTAAAAACCATACTAGAAAGAGCTCACCAATGTAATTATCAGATCTAATCTGACGTTGTAGTTCTACTGTTCTGAGTGTCTTTGCCACAAAGTATATATTATGGAACATACAAAACATTGAGAACAGATGCAGAGGAACTACTGCTAAAAAAATCATAGGATTAAAATCTTCTGAAAATGCAGCAAACAACACTGTAATTATAATCAGTAATATGTATACTAAAGGTATCATAAAAAAGACCTTAAACCTGTTCACCTTTAGTTTCACCTCAGAAGGAACATATTTTTGTAATCCCGTTGCCACAGACCATATCCAACTATACATACCTATTAATGAGATAACAAATAGGAAAGGAAATATTATTATTCCTATATCAGGTTCACCACTCATAGCCATTATAGGCATAAACAGGAAACTCCCTATAAAAGGAAGCCCAACTATAATTGTGAAAATTAACCAATGCTTAGCTTTTAATATCTTTTCAATCATAATATTTTTTCTTTCAATTATTGGTTATTCTCATCTGAAAGAACCTTACAATCTTCATCTGTTTTCTTCCATACTATAACACACACAATACCCCAAACAATAACTATAGCTATTAAACCAAAAACAAACATATTTCTGCCCTCCTCTTCAAAAGAGTTATCTGCAATACCAAACAGATACAGTGCCCAAATTCCAATTAGTGCAATTTGTCCTACCCAATAGGCTATCTTACCTCTCTTACTTAATTTACTTAAAAACAATCTATCTAACATAACTACTATTATTTAATGTTCTATATATACTTACAGTATAATCTTACCATTAACTATCTCAAAACTATACAATACCACACTATCTACTCTCCGTCCTTTTACTGTTGCAGGACTCCAGATCTTTATCTCTGAAAACACCTTTACTATCTGGTTATCAAGCTCGGTATTTCTGGTTTTATTACTAATATTACACCTAACCATATCGCCTTTACAGTTAACAATTACAGATACCATTCCTTTGTCGTTGTATGACGGATTATCTTTAATAAACTGCACCTCATTATTTAATCTTTCTGATATCTGCTGTTCTGTAAGGTTTGGTTTTGCCTTTATCTGTCCGTTTCCAGAAAAAGGGAGAATAGCAATTACATTCGCATTATCACAAACACTAGGGATAGCCTCTTTAACCTCCATTCTGGCAATGATATTTGTAGCCATAGAACTTCTCGAACTACATGAATATAGTCCCATAAACACTGCTATCAGACTAAATACCCTGACAGAGATACTTCTAAAAAAAACCATTGTTAATATATTTTACGATTAATAATCATTAAAGGGGTTTAGTTAGGTTTCTGCAAATATATCAATATTTATATCAGAATGTATACTCTGTTATTATTATTAATAAAAAAGCCTTTGTATAATATTATACAAAGGCTTCAGTGTTATCTTCTATCTATTTCTGTTTGTCTTTTCGTTTTTTTCTGGATCTTCTTATTATATATAATAATCACAGCTACATGTATAACTATTAATCAATACGAATTATCTCCATATCATTCTTTATCCATTGATGCCAAGCTCTTGGATTATTCCATTTAATTACAACTCTTTCCTTTAAATCATCAAATCCATCCTTCTCAACAATACTATAAACGTACCTATTATTTATTAATGACTCTGGATCATACTCAGTATTCTCATAAACATCTGTTATTTCATAGACTCCAATAAACCTTGAATTACAGCTCTCTTCACCAATAAAAGATACAATATATTTCACATTGTGGAATACAGGTTTAGCTTGAGAGTTCTGATATGATAAGAACCAATCTACATCATTCAAATACTTATTGTACAAACTACATCTAGCATCCTTATGCCGTACAAGTTTTATTAACTCATGTTTATTTAATCCTCTATTATAGAGTAGTTCTTGAATTGTTATCATTATTATAAAAATTAAGTTACAATTTTACAATAAATAACGGTTAATAAAAAATATTATTTATTCCTTGACAAATAATGTAAAGGTTTATAACTTATAGTGTGAAAACTTATAAATAAACCATATGTTACAAAAAACAAAATTCTACTTACTGGTTCTTTCTGATTATCAATCATTAGGATCAAGCGTTTCTGAGATTATTGGCAACCATGAGATTAACTTCAATCATCTATCTCTATTTAAAAATCGTATTACTCCACATCTTATAAATTTGGGTAACTACAGAAACAAACTAAAATCAGCACTTATGGCTGATGAGATATCACGCATAGATAAAGATGTAAATGATGCATGGAGATGTCTTAGTCACCATATTATGGCTTGCACAGTTAGATTAAATAACGACTACAGAGCCAATGCATCTATGTTATTGAGTGTAGTAAATAAGGTTAATACAAAAGAGTTAACCACAGGCAAGAATATACACCACGACACACTTAATACATTTATATCTTCTATTGAGAACAACAGAACGTTAATTGATGCACTTTACGCAATAGGTGCAGGCGATCTGTTTACAGAACTAAAAGATGCCTATACACAGCTGTTAAGGCGTAATGAGTCTATACTTAATACCAATAATCTATCATTAGAGATTAAGAGATCGGCAATGGCAATAAAAGATACTATTACAGATCTGTGTCGTTATATAAACAACATTACCAAAAATTCAGAAAATACAGAGGCTATTCGTATTGCAAAAGAGCTTGATACCGTTATTGAAGACATTAATGCTCATGCCCTTTACCGTACATCGCGCAGACAGAATATAGAGGATAAAATTAATCTGGTTGTATCTGATTAATCCATATCAATAACAGCTTTATAAAACACGCTTTATTAATATTGCGTGTTTTTTTATTGTATACTCATTACTCATAAAACTTAGTTAACCAGCTTTTAATGACAAAAATAAAGCTTCAAAAATTTTTAATATAAATCTATATTTTATAACTTAATACTATATACAATTAGTAACCACTAACACACTAAGCATGAAAATAGCTGTTACAGCAGCAAGCGGAAAACTCGGAAAAGCAATAATAGAAAAGCTTATACCAGAAACTGGCATAGATAATATTGTTGCCATTGCAAGAAACACAACCGCCCCACATCTTGATAATCTAGAGGTAAGAAAAGGAGATTATAACAGATACGAGGATTTTATTAAAGCGCTTAATGGCATAGATATATTAATTCTTATATCATCATCATCTGAACCAGAAGAGAGAATTGAGCAGCATAGAAATGTTATTAAAGCTGCAAAATTCTGTGGTGTTAAACGAATAATATATTCAAGCATAATTGGCAATCAGGACAAAACTCTCTTCAGCAATATTGTAAAGAGTAATAGACAAACAGAAAAAGATATAGTTGATTCAGGAATATCATACACAATATGCCGTAACGGACTATATATTGACCCTGACCTTGAGTATATACCACACTATATAAAAGATGGAGTAATAGAGAACTGTGCCGGTAATGGTATTGCATCATATACAAGCAGAAACGAGCTGGCATTTGCATATAGTAAGATTGCAACAGGCAAACACCATACAAATAGAGTTTATAACCTTACAGGGCCAGCTATAACACAATCTGAACTTGCAGAGCAGATAAATAACATATATGGTACATCGCTGATATTTAAAGATATTACACCCAAAGAGTACATAAAATTACGACAAGAGGCTCTTGGTAGTTTTATGGGAGGTATAATAGGTGGTATATATGAATCTATAAGACTAAACTACTTTAATGTAGAGTCTGACTTCAAAAAAATTACTGCAAGAGACCACAGAACAGTTACCGAGATGATAACTGAATATAAAAACAAAACATTATAACACACATGAGTAATTTTCCTGAAATTTTAACATCTGAGTTATTCAATATACTGGATGACACAACAACAAAAATAATTGATATAAGATCATCCGATGCTTACAATGGTTGGAGGTTAAACCATGAGAACAGAGGAGGACATATAAAAGGAGCAAAATCTTTACCCCTTAAATGGACAAACTATATTGATTGGATTGAGATGGTTCAGTCAAAAAAACTAAAAAAGAGCGATAACATAATAATATACGGATATAATCCTGATGATTCGGAAAAGGTTGGCAGATATCTTGAGAAGGCTGAATACAATAATATAATGATATACAAAAAGTTTGTTGATGAGTGGACAGTAGACAAAAATTTGCCAATGAATAAACTCAAAAGATATAACAGACTTGTACATGCCGACTGGGTAAACGATATAATAAACCAGAATAATCCGCCACTGCACTATGGCGCAAAAACAGTTATATGCCATGCACACTACCGAAACAGGGATGCATACCTGTCAGGACATATTCCAGGAGCAATAGATATTGATACACTTGAATTAGAGTCACCAAAAACATGGAACAGCCGATCGCCAAAGGAGTTAAAAGAGGCTCTTGAGTGCCATGGTATATGCGCTAATACAACAGTAATTCTGTATGGTAAGTTTATGTACCCTGACAATAACGACAGCTTTCCGGGTAGTGCTGCCGGACATATTGGTGCAATAAGATGTGCTATTATTATGATGTATGCAGGCGTAAAAGATGTTAGAGTTCTTAATGGAGGTTTCCAATCATGGAAAGACAGAGGCTTCAGAATAGATACAGACGATGTGCAAAAGATACCGATTAAAGACTTTGGCGCAAGAATACCTTCGCACCCTGAGTTTATAGTTGATACAGATAAAGCACGTGAGATGATTGCAGATGAACGTTCTGATCTTGTTTGTGTACGTAGCTGGCCAGAATATATTGGAGAGGTTAGCGGCTACAACTACATAAAGAAAAAAGGTAGAATACCGGGAGTAATATTCGGTAATTGCGGATCAGATGCTTACCATATGGAGAACTACAGAAATCCTGATCATACAATAAGAGAATATCACGAGGTAGAAGATATATGGCGTAAACAAGGTATTACACCAGATAAACATCTTGCCTTTTATTGTGGTACAGGATGGCGGGGTAGCGAAGCATTCTACAACGCCTGGTTAATGGGTTGGCCATATATATCGGTATATGATGGCGGGTGGTTTGAATGGAGTAATAATCCTGAAAATCCTTATGAAACAGGTATACCAATTGATATTAAACTAGAGATTTAAAAAAATAAATTTAGACATATGAAACGAGCATGAGAAATAGTTTTCACACACACGAGAATGATTATTATGCGAAGTTCCATATGACCATTGAAAAGAAAAATAAACAGATGAAAGCAATATGGAATAATACTGTAATTGCAGAGAGCAACGAAACAATTATAATAGAGTTTAATCACTACTTCCCTGCCGATTCAGTAAACATGGAGTATCTTAAAAAGAGTAGTTTTCAGACAACCTGCCCATGGAAGGGTGTTGCCTCATATTACGACATAGTTGTTGACGGCAGAGAGAATCACGAGGCGGCATGGTACTATCCGGAGCCTAAACTAAAAGCACACAGAATAAAAGGTTACATAGCATTCTGGAAAGGTGTAGAGATAATTGAATAGTAACATCTGCAAAAAACGTTATATGGAGATAGACAATATAGTAGTAAAAAACAGAGGAATAACTATAATCAACAGATTAAAAGATATTAGTAATAAGACTATTATTAATGAGATATATAATGGCTTAAACAGTAAACGTCGTTATATATCGCCAAAATTCTTTTACGATAAACGCGGTTCAGAGCTGTTTGAAAAGATTACAGAACTCGACGAATACTACCCAACAAGAACCGAGAAGAGCATAATAAGCTCAATTGGTAATAAGATATGCAACAACTATAGTGGCATAAATATTATTGAACTGGGTAGTGGCGATCACACAAAAATAGAACTCCTTATAAAACAGATATCACCTGAACAATTACGTAAGGTTGAATATACTGCTGTTGATATAAGCGAGTCTGCAATAAAAAAATCTGTAAGCACACTAAAAAAAGTCTTCTCGCAACTAAAGGTAACAGGCATAATTGCAGACTTTATAAATCAGCCCGATATAATAACTAATAATAAACAGAAGATTATATGCTTCTTTGGCAGTACAATTGGTAACTTTACAGAACGCGAACGCATAAGATTTATGAATAACCTCTCATCGCAAATGAGAAAAGGAGATAAACTACTACTTGGGTTCGATATGATTAAAGAGCACAACATTATAGAGAAAGCATATAATGACGACAAGATGGTTACAGCTGAGTTCAGCAGAAATGTTCTGAATGTGGTAAACAATATAACCGGATCAAACTTTAATCCGAAGGAGTTTGAGCATAACGCATTCTACAATGCTAAAAAGGAGCGCATAGAGATGCACCTGAAAGCCAGAAAAGATATGCTTATAGATATTGAGTCTGTTAAAGAGTCTATCTACATTAAAAAAGATGAGACAATACATACCGAGAACTCGCATAAATTCAATTCAGAACACATAAAGAGTATCGGGCATCAGGCTGGTCTGAGCACTACAGATATATTTACCGATAAAAAAGGCTGGTTTAGCATTGCTCTATATAAAAAACATACATAGTTCTGTAACCTATAATTGTGACAACTAATAGTTAATTAAGATATTTAAGTTAAACAGATTAATATCTATTTTTAATTAAACAAATACTAAATATCATGACTACAGAAACAGTTACAAAAGAGAGAATTGAAGAGCTGAGAGAGTATGTAAGAGATGCTCTTGCCAAAGACACAGCTCCGATTACAGAAGATGTTAACAATCCTCAGGAACCAATTACAGAGATCACAAGAGCAGGAGTATCTACACTTGTAAGATTAGTTGATGAGACAAACAACTATGTAACAGTACAACATGCCAGCTGCTATCATCAGGGACACAAAACAATGGTTCCGTGGAGCAACATTCTACAAATTAAATGGGACAGAAAGTGTAATGGATACACTCTGCACTTTATTGTTACCAGAACCCCAATCTACTAATTAATACCTGTATAGGTAAAACAAAGCAGAGGTGATTAACAGTTACAGATCAGCTCTGCTTTTATACAGAACAGACAAATAACCCATAGAAACTACCCAAATATTTTCAGCGACTATGCAATATTAATATTTAATTGCATTGTACCGTTATATTTATTTTTTTACTAAATTGCCAGTCACATAAAAACTGCTATACCTCCGGATTCATTTAAAAAACTTCTCTCAGGTTGGTACAACCATTATTAACCAAAAATTAAATTATGAAACTGGAGCGAATACTTGACAAAGTAAATTCTCTTGAGAAAAACTCATTTCTGAAAATAATAGACAATATAATCACCTCGTCGCCAAAAAACTCAAAAGAGGTAGATAAGATATTGTCAGAAAATAACAACGACCTCAAGAGTGCAGACAACATTAATATCAGCAGGGTATTCAACCTTGTAACTGCTGAGTTTTCAGAGGTAATAAAATCAGAGTTTCTCAACATCACATCGCAAATTGATATCCTTATTGATATAATAAGCAGAGATGGCAATGTAATTATAAAGCGCGATTGGTTTGCATATCTGTATGAGAAAGAGCTGGCATCTATTACCCGAAAAACAAAGCAATTGGCAAAAGAGATAGAGTCTGACAGATCGCAAATAGAAAAAGAGAGAATAAGAGACTATAATATATATATGGCGTGTGTAAAAACAGCATACACAAACGATATTGAGAATAATCGCGATGAGAAGATTACAGACGATGAGTTATCAATATTACTAACACTTGCTGCAAAATTAGAGCTATCGCAAGAGGAGGTAAAGCTTATAAATTACCTGATAATTCCGCCACACAAACTAAACATAGATAATATAATAAATATGTTGCGTAATATCGGAGTTATATTCTTCTCGCGAAAAAACAACGAGCTATATATACCCGACGAGATAGTACGCCTGTTAAGATCTGTTAGAGATAAAGATATTGCCGATAAATATTACCGAAGAATACTAAAATCGTTCAGAGAACCACAGTTAAACCAGATATGCCGCAAACACAACATAAATATCAAAGAGCTTAACTACGAGGGCAAAATAAAACGGATAATAAACGATGGCATATCAATATACAATCTGTTGAGTTACGATATACATAAAGAGGGTACATCGCAATCAGATAAAAAACGATACCTGAACGATATATGGGAGAATAACCTTAAGATAGATATAGCATTAAAAGGTGCTACACTTACCGATAAGGTTAAGAATATGATTAAATATTTTGATACCATTGAACAGGAAGATAAAGTGGGCATATCTGTAGATGGTTACGATAAGATGTTACGTGAACTCTACGATACAATCCCTGATATGAGAAAACGCATCCAATCGCAATTTGAGATGCAGGACGACAAATTGTTGGATAGTCAGAGCCTGTTAGACTATAACATAAAGCCACGTGATATATTAGACCTTATACCATCTGATGCACTTAAACGATTTATTACCGCAAAAGAGATAAAATCAAGAGGCGATCTGATACTAAATACACTTGATGCATATAAGGATGCCGATAATCTATACATAGAGAATTACGAATTTATTGGATACAGAGATATCACCGGATTAAAGAGCAACGGATTACACATTAAAGAGAGCGAACTTGGGCTTAAGTTTGAGGATATAACAAGAACAATATTCGCAAAACTCGGATTTAATGTAGATGAGAAGCTAAAAAAGGAGATAAACACCAGTAAAAACAGAATAGATCTGCTGCTAAATCTGGGCAATAAGAACCTGATAATTGTAGAGTGCAAAACATCTAAAGATAGCGGATACAACAAGTTTAGTTCTGTATCGAGACAGATAAAGGCATATACAGATATTGCCAAAGACAGAGGATACAATGTTGTTAAGTCGTTACTCATTGCACCAGATTTTAGCGACGATTTTGTATACGATTGTGAACTTGAATTTGAGATTAATATCTCCCTAATATCCGCATCATCGTTAATAAAGATTCTTGAAGGATTTAAGAACTCAAAACATAATCAGTTACCATATCAGCTATTAATGAAAGATGTTCTTATTAAAGAGGATCGAATACTAAAGGCTATCACAAAATAGACCACCAATTACAGCTGGCTCTGTTGTTTAACCACACAGAGCCACTGTGTTAATCATATGTTATGAATAAAACAAAAGCACTGCATCTGGTAGAGAAAGGTAAAAACGGATCGCAGTTAAACCTGATATTTGACTATATTATAATGGGGTTAATTCTGTTGAATATAGTTGCAATTGTAATTGAAACTATTCCGGGTATAGGCAACATCTGGAAAGAGCAAATAGAGTATTTTGAGATAGTATCAGTTATAATATTTACTGTTGAATATCTGATACGCATATATATTTCAGATATTACCCACCCTGCAAAATCAAGAGCCAAATCAATTATAAAGTTCATATGTTCGCCATACGGAATTATAGATATTCTTGCAATTGCCCCATTCTATATGCCATTTATATTTGTTACTGACCTGAGATTCCTCAGACTATTAAGGCTTATGAGGTTTCTGAGGATATTAAAGATAAACAGATACAACAGATCGCTCTATCTTATCTGGGATGTTATAAAAGAGAAGAGATCAGAACTACTTACAACGGTATTCATAACCTCACTGATGCTTCTTATGTCATCGTTCCTTATTCACTATTTTGAGTCAGAGGCACAACCAGAGCAATTCTCAAATATACTAAACTGTTTTTGGTGGTCGGTTGCAACACTAACAACTGTTGGTTATGGCGATATATACCCCGTAACAGGAGCAGGTAAATTTATTGGCGGAACAATAGCCTTAATGGGTATTGGACTTGTTGCTCTGCCAACAGGTATAATAAGTTCAGGTTTTATAGATAAACTATCGTCAAAAAATAAAAGTGTATGCCCACACTGTGGTAAAGAGATATAGATATAACACACAAATACAGAGTCCCGGATATAGTCAGGACTCTGATAAATTACACAACGAAAGTTACACAATATGCCATTGGCAATAAATATAAGCTAAACCCCTACTGTATATAATAGGTGCTCTGTACTAAATATGCAGACATTTATATAAACAGTAGCGTAATTTTGCAATCACCAAAGTGCATACAATACTTGATAAACAACTATGTAGCAAATACCTTACGGGTAGACTCCGTAAAGCCATCATCCTTTATATACTCTGCCTTTATATCCAGACTAAGATCCGGAAGCTGATTAGAGTTGTCAGATTCAAGAATAAACAACTCTCTGTCAACATCCCATACTATATCTGTAACATAATATACATATGAGGTTATCTTATCAGCAAATCTCATACCCTGTCCAATAAACGGAACATAAGGCAACCTGATCTGCTTGGTTAACATTACAGCCTCCTCCCTATCCGATGAATATATCCATACATTCATCACTGTATTATAGTCATTCATAACTCTATGTATTTTGTTAATATGCTTTTTCCAATCTATACATATTGTTACGCAATAATCTTAATAATGTTCCATTTAAATTAATTACATAAAAAACAGTGTAATAGCAAAATATATACAATACATCAATTACTCTATCTCTACATACAGAGCTAATCAATTGACTATCTGACAAAATCACAAAGCATATTTACAGGCAGAGACCGACCGACCATTTGTTATAAATATTACAAATGACATCTTTTTAATAGTTATAAATACTTAATTAGCAGATATTACAACTATATACCTTTGAAAAAATGGTTCAAAACACTATTTTCGTATGTTAATCATAATAAATAGTTATGGATACCCGACTACTACGCTTCTTTACAGCTGTATACGAACAGCGAAATCTGACCAGAGCTGCCGAACAATGCTTTGTATCGCAACCAAACATATCAAATGGTATTAAACAGTTAGAAGACGAAATTGGGAAAAATCTGTTTACCAGAACAAAACGAGGTGTTGAGATTAAAGAGGAGGCACACTACCTATACCCTATTGCAAAAAGAATATTGGGCGAACTATCATCTATACCAGATATATTTAAAAAGAGTCTGTTCAGAAACAAAATATGCATTGGCGTAGCACAGGATCTGCCAATAAATCTTAAGAGCAGATTGTTTAAACTAATAACTGAATCGGTTGACAATATTGAACTTGATATAAGACCAATAAGTCGCGAATGTGATATAAATCTGCTTATAAGAGAGTGGAAATTTGAGGAGCACCTGTTTATGCCAATTGCAAAAGAGAACTATGTACTCTGTATACCTGATAATCATAAACTATCTGAGAAGGATATAATTGATCTTGACGATCTTAAAGAGGAGCCATTTATACACTGCCCTCCGTGTGAAGCACATCAGCAATGCTTATCAATACTAAGTTCAAAAGGAGACAGATGGAACACCATAGCAAACTGTGCTACAAAATCTGAAGTTCTTACTATGCTTATTGCCGGATTAGGCATAACCTTTTTGCCAGAACATCTTGCAAACCCATGGAACGGATTCTCAATTAAAAGCTATAACGGACCAAAATATTACAGAGAAATAGGTCTCTCCTACTCAAAAGAGATTCTTGAGAACAGTAACATCAAAAAAATTATCGATATAATATCTAAAAATAATTTCTCCCTAGATACACTATAAACGCCCGTTATTAGTGTAATTGGTTACTGTTTATCTCTTTACTACAAAAACAATTTGCATATATTTTCAGGTTAATCGCCGACAATATGTTAATTAATTATATATTTACCGCCCAAATTTAACAACATACAAAACAGACTCTATATACCCGGACTCATATTATAAACCTATATAAAATAACTTAACTAATGAAGAGACAATTAATTATTACTCTGCTGCTAATGCTGTCTGCAAATATATTTGCACAGATACAGTTCGAGAATGGATATTATATCTCAAACAGCAACCAAAAAATCACAGGATTAATAAAAAATATCGATTGGAAGAGCAATCCAACAGAGTTTGAGTTCAAAAAAAATATCGAATCAGCCCCAGAAATAATAGATATAAAGTCTGCTAAAGAGTTTGGACTATCGGATGCAAGATATATACGTTTTACTGTAAAAATTGACAGATCAACCGACGATATTGCAAGACTTAAAAAAGGTAGTGCTCCGGTATTTAAAAAGGAAACTCTGTTCCTGAAAGAGATAGTATCTGGTAAGGCATGTTTATATCTGTATGTAGATAGTAATACAAAGAGATTCTTCTACACAACAGAGAAGATGAATATAACGTCACTTATATATAAGAGATATCTTAACCATAACAGAGATATGCTTACAAATGATACCTATAAACAACAGCTTTTAACATCATTAATATCAGATAATGTAAGCAAAACAGACATAAAAAAGCTTAAATACAATATAAACAAGCTATCGTCACTATTCTATAAACACAACAATCAGACTCCTCCGGGCAAAGAGAAAGAGCAAAAGAAGAGCGGTAACATACCTGAATCGTGGTTTCATCTGAATATCAGACCTGGTATAGATTACTCATCGTTATCAATATCACACGGTACCGACAACGCTGATAATATTGATATGGATAGTGAGATTAGCTTTAGAATTGGTGCCGAGGCAGAATTTGTTTTACCATTCAACAAAAACAAATGGTCGGTTATTGTTGAGCCTGTATATCAGCTGTACAAAACAGAGAAACCATTTAAGAACCAAAGTGTAAATGTAGATTATAAATCGATAGAGTTATCGGTAGGTGCCAGATACAGAATGTTCCTTTCTGATAAATCGGCATTATCATTAAGTATGTCGTTATTAAAAGATTGGGATCTGGATTCTGAAATTAAATATGAGCGTTACACACCTTACGATATAACAACCAGAGTTAATTTCGGATTTGGTATTGGATATATATACAACAACAGATATAGCCTTGAAGTAAAATACCACACCAACAGAGAGGTACTATCTGACTATATATTTAAAAATACCGACTACAAAAAACTATCATTCGTAATTGGTTACAGGCTATTCTGATTCTGATAATAAAAAACAGCAATGTCAGACAATTCTCCGGCATTGCTGTTTTAATAAACTATATAACTTTATTTAAAGTACTCTATCTCTCTTACATTTATATATTTAGGAACATCCTCAACATAAACTACCCTTTTTGTCCAGTTTCCGTAATCGTCAAACTCATACTTAAAGCTATACTCGTTAATTACACGTTCATTAGCACCATATATTTTTAACAATTTCATATCCCCATTATCGTTAACAAAAACTAACCTCTTAATAAGCTTATTATTATCATAAAATTCAATCTCCTCAATAGCATTATCTCCGTCTCTGTTTATGATAAATTTCTCTCTGTCATCTCTAAAAAACTCATGAACAACACCATCATATGAGCAGTTTATCTTAAGAATATATTTACCATCACCATTCTTAAATGATTGTACTAATGAATTCCGGTTAAATTCATATTCAACCCTATATCTAAGCTTATTATCTGCATCATAAGTAGCAACTTCCTTAATTTTGTTATCCTCAATAATATACTCCGATCTGTATATCATATCACCACTCTTATCTCTGGTTGTATCTGCAACATAATTACCATCTGTATCAGTAGTATAAGTTGTAATATGTTCAAGATTTGCCCCCGACAACATCTTTATCAGATTATTATTCTCATCATATACATTATCTATCTTTGATGTATATTGCATTGTAAAATGATTCAACGATTTTAGTTCTCCCTGCTTTGTCAGTTCAATATAAAAATCTCCTCTTATTAAATACAATTGTGCCAATGTATTATCAACATATTCAGACAAAAAGCTATTAATCTGCAAACCCTTCTCAATACCACTTGATTTAAGCTCTGCATTATACAATTTAGAGTTAACAGACTTAACATCACCCTTAAGGTTATTTATCAACCTGTAATCAATGACAAACTCCTTATCTGAACAAGATAAAAACAGGATAATCGATAGCAATAACAGGGTTACTTTAACACATTTAAGTTTCATAGTATATTTATTTTCAAACAGTTTACAAACAAACAGACAAAAATCAATATTCACCAAAGATCAATTCTTATCTCTGCATAAAATTAATACAAAATAAGGCATTAATCCTAAAAACTAAAACTGCACTATGTTTTGTTGATTTATTGTTATGTAAATAGTATCTTTAACCGTTACTAAAAACATTTAAAGCGACTAACTCTCTATTAATATAGAAAAGCGCCGCTTTAAATGTTCTCACAACGGAATAAATCCTTATTGTGATTTGCTTTCAATTTGTAGTACAAATATAATGTTAAAACGTTAAACACAAAATATATTTATGAAAAAGATACTTGGGTTAGATCTTGGTACAACATCAATTGGTTGGTCTTATGTAAAGGAGGCAGATAAGAGTGAAGAGAAATCTGAAATTGTAAGATTAGGCGTAAGAGTAAATCCTCTAACAACAGATGAACAGAATAATTTTACTCTTGGTAGATCACAATCAGTAAATGCTGACCGAACATCTGCCCGTAGTGCCAGAAGAAACTTACAACGATATAAACTACGAAGAGACAATCTTATTGAGGTATTAAAAAAGATTGGTTTTATAAACGATGATTCTATACTGACCGAAAGTGGTAAAAACTCCACTCACGAAACATTAAGTTTAAGAGCAAAAGCAACAACTGAGAGAGTTGAGAAAGATGAGTTTGCCCGTATACTACTATCTATAAATAAAAAACGTGGCTATAAAAGTAGCCGAAAGGCAAAAAACGATGAAGAAGGTGCTCTTATTGATGGTATGGGCGTGGCAAGAAGATTATATGAG
This sequence comes from Bacteroidales bacterium UBA6680, assembly GCA_002454955.1. GTDB lineage: Bacteria > Bacteroidota > Bacteroidia > Bacteroidales > UBA6680 > UBA6680. The sequence continues at coordinate 5,019 of DKJY01000151.1, read as the reverse complement.
GATAATCTTACACCCGGACAATTTGTTTATAGTCTACTGAATGACAATAAGAACTATATACCTGACTTCTACAGATCAGATCTTAAAAACGAGTTTGATCTTATCTGGAATAATCACAAAAATGCATTTCCAGAAATAGTGAATGACAAAGTATATGCAGAACTCAATAACATTGGTAAACAGGCTACTGCAAAAAAATTCAGAGAGGAGTTTGATATATACACAACTGATATTAAAGGAACAGCAAAAGAGAAAAAGATTAAGGCTTATGAGTTAAGATCAAAAGCTGTAACAGAGCAGTTGTCAAAAGACTCTTTAGCATATGTTTTGGCAGAGGTAAACAACAATATCTATAACTCTAGTGGTTATCTTGGTGCAATAAGCGACCGAAGCAAAGAACTTGTTTTTAACAAAACCACAGTTGGTGAGTATCTCTACTCAAAGATTAAAAATAATCCTGCATGTAGCCTTAAGAATATGGTATTCTACAGACAAGATTACCTTAATGAATTTGAAACGATATGGGAGACCCAGGCAACATTTTACCCTGAACTAACACGTGAGTTAAAGAGCGAAATAAGGGATATAGTAATATTCTATCAGCGATCTCTTAAATCGCAGAAACACCTTGTAAGTTATTGCGAATTTGAGAAATGGGAAGAGGAGTATTTTGATAAAACAAAAAACAGAACACAGAAGAGAGTTGTAGGTCACAAGGTTATCCCTAAATCGTCATTACTATTTCAGGAGTTCAAAATATGGCATATAATTAATAATATAGAACTTGAGAATAGAGAGACAGCACAGATATATACATTAGATGAAGAACAGAAAGATATTCTTTATAACGAATTAAATATAAAAGGCAAACAGAAAGGAAATGATGTATTAAAGCTATTGATGAAAAAACCCAAAGAGTGGAACATTAATTATGATGAGATTGAAGGCAATAATACAACCAGTGCTCTATATAAAGCCTACAAAACAATATTATACTGGGAAGGTTATGATCTTGATTTAAGTAAACCACCTGAAACAATTAAAGAGATTGTAAAAAGCATTTTTGACAGCTTAGGAATAAAATCAGAGATACTTGAATTTAACAGCGAACTATCAGGCGATAGTTTCGATAAACAATTATCATACAGGTTATGGCACACTCTCTACTCCGTTGAATCAGAGAAAGAGGTTGTAAAAACACTAATTAAAGTATTCGGATTTAAAGAGAATCATGCAAAACTATTATCAGGTGTACCACTACAACAAGATCATGGTAGTCTTAGTTCACGCGCAATACGTAAAATTACTCCATTCCTGAAAGGAGGAAATAACTACTATGAGGCTTGTGCTTTAGCAGGCTATAATCACTCATCATCATTAACAACCGAAGAGAATAATAGCAGAGAACTTAAGGATAAACTTGACCTGTTAAAAAAGAACAGCTTAAGAAACCCAGTTGTAGAGAAGATCATTAACCAAATGATAAATATTGTAAATGCTGTTATTGAAGATGACGAAATGGGGCGTCCGGATGTTATTAGAGTTGAGATGGCACGCGAACTAAAAAACAGTGCCGGACAACGACAAAAGATGACAGAAGGAATAGGTAAAGCCAAAAGAAACCATGATAGAATAAGAGCTATTCTGGATAAGGAATTTGATATAAAAAACCCAACACGTAACGATATTATAAGATATAAACTGTATGAGGAGTTAAAAAGCAACGGATACAAAACAATATACTCTAACAGATATATTAGCCAGGAGAGTTTGTTCTCAAAAGAGATTGATATTGAACACATAATACCTAAAGCAAGATTCTTTGACGACTCTTTCTCAAACAAAACTCTGGAGTTCAGATCAGAAAATATAGAGAAAGGAAATGCAACTGCAATAGATTTTGTTGAGAACAAGTATGGCTCAGAGTATCTGGATGAGTATAAGTCGCGTGTAAAACGTATGCTTACAACCAAAGGAGATGGATCAATAACAAAAGCTAAGTATAATAAACTGTTAATGAACAAAGAGAATATCCCTGACGATTTCCTTAACAGGGATATTGGAAATACACAATATATTGCAAAGAAAGCAAAAGAGATACTCTCTCAGATTACCAGAGTGGTTGAAACAACCACAGGAACAGTTACTGACCGCCTAAGAAGCGACTGGGGAATTATAGATGTTATGAAGGAGTTAAACATGCCTAAATACAGGAATCTGGGCTTGGTTGAAACAGTTGAGGGACGTGACAAAAAAAACAAAGAGAGAATTAAAGATTGGACAAAACGTAACGACCACAGACACCACGCTATGGATGCACTTACTGTGGCTTTTACAAAACACTCATACATACAATACCTTAACAATCTTAATGCACGAGATAAAGCCTCTGGCAGTGTTATAGCCATTGAGAAGAAAGAACTCTACAGAAACAGTAACGGAAAACTACTGTTTAAAGAACCTTTTGTAAACTTCAGAACTGTTGCAAAAGAGCATATAGAGTCTATACTTATCTCGCATAAGGCAAAAAACAAAGTATTTACACGTAATATTAACAAAATTAAAACAGGAGACAGAGGAAAATATATTGAGAAAATACAGTTAACACCACGCGGACAACTGCATAAAGAGACAGTATACGGAGCTATTAAACAACCTGTTGTAAAGGATATTAAAATTGACGGTAAACTAAACGCAGATATAGCTATGTCTATTACAAAACCTGCATACAGAGATGCTGTTATAACCAGATTAGAGCAGTACAATAACGACCCTAAAAAGGCATTCACAGGCAAAAACTCATTAGCAAAGAACCCTGTTTATATTGATACTGAGAATAAAATCTGTTTACCTGAAAAGGTAAAAGCAAAGGTGTATGAGGAGGCATATACTATAAGGAAACCAATAGAACCGGGTCTGGCTGTTGATAAGGTAATTGACGAAGGAATTAAGAGAAAACTTAAGGAAAGATTAGCAGAACATGATGGTAACGATAAAAAAGCATTCTCTGATCTTGACAAAAATCCTATATGGTTGAATAAAGATAAGGGTGTTGCTCTTAAAAGGGTAAAGATATCCGGAATTAAAAATGCAGTATCGTTACATGAAAAGAGAGATAACAGAGGCATAAAGATAACCGACGATAATGGCAAACATATTAAGAGTGACTTTGTTAGTACAGGAAACAACCATCATATAGCAATATATAAAGACAACAAAGGTAAATTACAAGAGAAGGTTGTATCGCTATTTGAGGCAATAACTGCTGTAAACAACGGGCTGTCTGTTATTGACAAAAACTATAACTCAGAGATAGGCTGGCAATTTATGTTTACATTAAAGAGTAATGAGATGTTTCTGTTCCCGTCAGATGAGTTTGACCCGGAAGAGATAGATATATATGATGTTAAAAACTATAACATATTAAGTAAACATCTATACAGGGTTCAGAAGATAGCTAGTAAAGATTACTTCTTCAGACACCATTTAGAGACACAACTTAATGATAATAAAGAGCTGCTCGGGCTTATATATAAAAGATTGAGAAATCCTGAAGCATTAAAAGATTTAGTAAAAGTAAGAATTAACCATCTGGGTAAGATAGTTCAGGTGGGCGAATATTAATATATTATTATGGTAAAGAGGACTCTATATTTTGGTAATCCGGCATATCTGAGTTACAAAAACAGACAGCTAATTATAGATAAGCCCGATAGTGATGATACAAAAAGTATTCCTGTTGAGGATATTGGTGTTATGGTACTAGATAACTATCAGATAACAATTACTCACAAACTTATTCAGGCACTGCAAGATAACCTTACAGTAATTATAAGCTGTAATAACAGCCATATGCCGGCATCAATAATGTTACCAATAAATGGTCATCATGTAATGACAGAGCGTATGCGAAAACAGATAGATACCTCTTTACCTTTAAAAAAACAGTTATGGAAACAGACCATTGAAGCTAAAATTGGTAATCAGGCAAACCTGCTTAAACGTCTGGAAAAGGACTATACAAGATTAGAGTGGCTAAAGGAGCGTATTGATCCGGGAGATCCGAAAAATACAGAGGGCAGAGCCGCCGCATACTACTGGAAAGAGCTGTTTGGCGAAGATTTTTTAAGAGTTCCTGAAGGAGAGTCGCCAAACAATATACTAAACTACTCCTATGCAATAGTAAGAGCTATTGTTGCAAGAGGATTAGTCAGTTCAGGTATGCATCCATCGTTCGGAATATTTCACTCAAACAGATACAACATGTACTGTTTAGCCGATGATATTATGGAGCCATACAGACCTATTGTTGATGAGTTGGCATATGAGATACATTTAACAGGCAGGGTTAATGAAGATCTTACCCCTGAAATAAAACGTGATATTCTGCAACTAATAACAAAAGATGTTATTATTGATGGTGTCCGTAGCCCGCTTATGGTTGCTGTAAGCAGAACAACAAACTCTCTGTTTGAATGTTACGAAGGTATAAGACGTAAGATAATATATCCTGAATTTTATGAGTCATGATGCACTTAATAGCTATAGAGTTATGTGGGTAATGGTATTTTTTGATCTGCCAACAGATACTAAAAAACAGCGTAAAGCAGCCTCTCGTTTTCGTAAAGAGTTAATAGAGGATGGATTTAGCATGTTCCAGTTCTCTATATATTTAAGGCACTGCCCATCAAGAGAGAATGCTGAGGTTCATATAAAAAGGGTAAAGAGAGCATTACCGGAGTACGGACATATAGGAATACTTAAAGTTACAGACAAACAGTTTGGAGCAATGGAACTATTTCAGGCCCAGCTAGAAAAAGATAAACCTCCGCTTGTTCAACAACTGGAGATGTTCTGATATTACAACCATAAAAACATCACAATACCTGTTTACCAACGCTATTTATTTAAGAGTTTTATTAATCCTAATCTTTTATATAATACTCTAAAAAACAAACCTTTACTGCGGGAAGGCTGTGCTTACCAGCAGTAAAGATACAAATTGAAAGCAAATCACAA
>DKJY01000038.1 GCA_002454955.1 Bacteroidales bacterium UBA6680 | reverse complement strand
TTTGGAACAAGGTTTCGACTTATCTCAACCTGACAGATAATGCTTGTATATGCAATCCTTTTTACCCACCTTCGTGTTCCTCTGAGGAGGAGAGTCGCTATGAGATAGTATGTTACGAACCCGGTATAATGATCCTCACAAAACATCATATTTATGACTTATACATCATAATATGATAAACGTTGGATTGTATTCACAATGTACCGTCGGTACTATTTTCTTATACTCGCTATATTTAAACTGTACTTTCAGCACGGTGTTCGTTCTGTTTAGTTACCCGACGTAGTGCATCAAGGCTAGTTAAACTGGATCTTCAGCCGTGATATATTAGTATATACAGACAGACAAAGTTCCGTAACCTGATCTAAAGAGCTGAATGTCACTCAAAGACACAACGTTTTGGAACAAGATTTCGACTTTGCTTAATCTGACAGATAATGCTTGTATATGCCGTGTTCCTCCGAGGAGGAGAGTTGCTATGAGATAGTATGTTACGAACCGATATAATGATCCTCACAAAACATCATAATTTATGATTTATACATCGTAATATGATAAACGTTGGATTGTATTCACAATGTACCGTCGGTACTATTTTCTTATACTCGATATATTTAAACTGTACTTTCAGCACGGTGTTCGTTCTGTTTAGTTACCCGATGCGGTGCATCAAGGCTAGTTAAACTGGATCTTCAGCCGTGATATATTAACATATGCAGAATATACAAACGGACAAAGTTCCGTAACCTGATCTAACGAGCTGAATGTCACTCAAAGACACAACGTTTTGGAACAAGGTTTCGACTTAGCTCAACCTGACAAGCTGCAATTATATATGCAACCTGATTTACCCACCTCTGTATCTCCTCCGAGGAGGAGAGTCACCATGATATAGCAGGTTGCAAATCTGATACTGTATTTCTAACAGGGTGTTTTTTAATTTGGTTAGGCTTCGACCAATCTGATAAGTTGTGATTATATATGTAACCTATTTACCCACTTTATCTGTACAGTATCGGATTATTCAATGATAAAACAAGCTGCTAAACCGACCGTTCTACTCTAAGCGAGATATGTTTTTGATAGATGCTGCACCAACCAATAAATTATCTACATATAACCTTGTCCTTAATTCTACGCTAAGAGTGGCTACATTGTATTTCTCAAATGTTATCCGGATTAAGAATATTGGTATACTAATGTTTATTGCAACAAAATTAGTGAATAGATGCGTTACATGTATGCCAAATCTTTATATATCAGTGCCATATGGTTTTAGATGGTTGCACTGCAAAAAAAATGACTGCCAATGAAAATTTAAGCGCTAATTTGTTTAAAAATATGATCCCCCTACAAAATTAAGTCATTGCCATTTATAAAAATAGAGGTGCGCATTTTTAAAAAGATAGTGCCATCTGCTTTTATATTGCTGCCATCTGAAATTATACCGCTGATTTTATCTTTTAGAATGTAAATATCTACTTCTAAGTCACAAATTTATAAAACTGAAGGAGTGTTTTGGTAAAAAAAGTAGCTGCGCACAAAAAATAATCTGTTCCGCATTTTTTTTAAGTGATTGCACCTCAGAAAAAACAACTGCACTTTAAAAATTTAGGAGTGCACGTTTAAAAAATAGGACTCCACAAAATAAAAATAGGTGTGCACATAAAAAATGAAGCAATCGCAGAAGGTGTTAAATAGTGCCGGTACTTTTTGATCTGTCTATCTGCTTATTTTGTGGTTAACAACAACTGTTACAGAAAGAAACAGAGGAGAGAAACACGCCTCTCTCCTCTTTGTTTCAATTACTAACTTATTTTATAACAATTCCCAGTTCTTCAAGTAGTTGTTCTTCTTTACGTAGTGCAACCTTAGCAACTGTTCTAAGCTTTTTATAGTATATCTGTAGCTCTTCAAGTTTTTCGTTCCTAAACTCCATAGCATTCTCTGCCTGCCCCTTCTCTCTGTCATAATCTATACGCAGCTTCTTTTGTATATCGATATTTGCCGCATAACCTTTTATAATATCTTCAGTTATATTATAGGTACCCATTTCGGCTATAAACTCAGGTTCGTTAAGCGATGCCCGGTAACGCTTCTCCATCTGCGCTGCTCTATCATACGCCCTATTACTGAGAGGTTCGTTAAAACCTAGTATACCATACAACTCTTTATCAGAGCCTATTACCAGCTTTGCAAACGTACTGTAGATTTTATGTTCATCCTCACACAGCTCCTTTTGAGTAAAATAGTGGTCATAAGCCTTTAGTTTCTCATTATGCTCACGTTCCTGATCATTAATACTACTCTGTGTTTCAGCAATAAGAGTCTCTCCCTCTTCTATTGTAGCCTCTGTAACACCAAATTTTGCCAGTTTACTAAGAATCTCTGCATTCTTACAGTTGGTAATTAACTTAAGTACCATTGCCATGAAGTAGGCGATTGAAAATTTCTTCATATTGTGTAAATTTTTCATAGATCAGATAAAACTATCAGTGGTTTACTCTATTTTTTATGTTTAATTACAGAAAATGTGATAGTTATATCTGTCTGGGTTAAACAATTAATTTTATTTCATAATCAAGTTATGACATAATAATATAAAAGTCAATTTTTTTTAATAAAAAAATCACACATTCGTAAAATATTGATTATAACAGAGATCACACCTCCTACGATGATGAGGGTTTTATTATATTCTTTGTCAATGTGTATCGGATTAGCTATAGCTCTTACCTCATAAAAACACACAACCAAACTGTTAACAGACACAACTCCGTAATTCCCACATATCATAATACACAGTAACAGAGATTTTTTAACATAAAACATCTGTATAGATTACTAAATAACACTATACATTATCGGGTTTAGCGTTAGTTTTTTTTATATTTGCGTCTGACTAAAATATAATGCAGATATTATTTAAACAATCTGATATAAGATATACCAACAGATACAGTATCTCTGTTTTGTGCAAAGTTATTTATTCTATGCATTGTAGTGTAACAGATAATTATTTGATTAAACTTATAGATACTGGTTAATTAAAAAGGGATAAACTGAATAGGTTGGTTTATCGTGATGTTGTGCAAAATTTAGAGAACCCGAAACTATAATATTAGAATGAAAGATAAAACATTAAAAGATTCAAGCAGTCAGGAAAATATATCTGACAAAGAACAATCTAAACATCAGTCAGAAAAGGACAAAAAACTGAATCGAATAAAATCACTTTTTGTTTCGGTTTTATCACTTTTAATTGCTCTTTTGTCAACGTCGGTTTTGACTCTTCTATTTACAACCAATGACAGTGAAGTTGCAAGTACATATTTCAGCAAAGACATAAAAAATCAAATTGTACTTGCTATTCAGAATGATGCTGACCTTGATATAATAAAGAATATTTATAAAAATAAGGAGATTAAGTCATCGAGTTTAATTTCGAGAATAAAAGGTAAATCAGAAGATATTTATCCTGTAACAACACCACTATCACGAATTCTTGAGGATATTCAAGTTGATTTATATTTGTCAGAAATACCTGATAGTGTAATGCTTAAAAAGATTAAATGCACGATCGATTTACATAATCAAGTGAATCCGTTTGATAAGTTGGATCAAAATCAGAAACATAATTTTGACAATATACAGATTAAGCTTTCTGATGAATTTTCCTTAATACAAAATGATGTGACAAAAATTGCGGATGAATTACACTCTAAAAATTTGTTGGTTGATAAATATTTAGACAAGTCAACGACAAGTTACTGGATTTCGATAATCGCTTTATTTACAACAATCGTCTTATCGATTTTTCAATTATATAAAAATAGACAAAGTAAAATAGTTGACGCTGTAATGGAAGCTTTATTCATTTTCAACCATGATGAGGATGAATTTGAAAAAGAGGAAGAGGAACAAGAAGCGGAAAAATAAAAACTTTGCACAACACGCGCTCAAAGGTACACAATACATCCCTATATGGTATGTATTGTGCACCTTTTGCATAAGATATAAGAGAAATAAGTACACTGGTGCACTTATAAATTAGTTGGCACCAATTTGAATAAACACACAAGATTTACAAATGGAACATAAAAATCGTTTATACCCATCAAATCCACTTGGAATAATAGCAACTTTTGTCTTCTTTATTGAAGCAATTAGTGCTTCTACTGTTTTTATAATCAAAGACAATGAATGCTTGCTAGAGCGGGTAATCAATTTTATTATAATTTTTCCATCCGTTATAGCAGGGGTATTTTTCTTAATATTGATTTTTAAACGCCAAATACTATTTGGACCAAATGATTTTAAAAACGATGACAGTTTTATAAAGTTGATTAATAGTCGTATACAGAACTTGGAAAGAGGTCAGAAAGTTAATCAGGCAACAGCTAATCCTCCGACAAACCTTGATAGTGTACTTGAATTAGTCGATGAATTAATAGAAAACAAGGAATTTAAGAATGTTGTTAGGATAGGTAGAGGATATTTAAAACTTAATGAATTTGGTAAGACCAAACGCTTTTTTGAGCACGTAAAGAAGAAAACTCCTAAAACAGAAGACTTTTATTATACTATTGTTTCAAATATTGCCTATAGTCAAATTGGATTAAAACAATATGAAGATGCAATTGAAGAATTGAAGGAAGTAGAAAGTATTCTAGGAAACAATTTACAGGTTTGGCATTTAGCTGCATTTAGTTATGCATATTATAAATTGGGGAACAAAGAAAAGTATAAGGAATATCTTAAAAGGTGTAAAGCTCATAAGCATTTTGAAAACGAAAAGGACATATTTGAACAAATATATAAAGATTTTGATAAGCTTTGGAGTTAGATTAGTTCCTGAAAGTTGTTAGATTTCAATAAAAAAGAATAAAACTGGTGCCAACAATGTGTCATACGCAATATGCCTGCCGCAGGCGCAACACAGGCACACTGTACATACATCAACCTTTGTGGCAAATACAAAGAGAGACCCTGCAAAAAATATAAGATATGGATAATCAACAAAAGATAAGAATTAAAACAGCAATGATTGTTTATGCTTTAGAAGAAGCATTGGGCAATTATGTAATTCAAAATGAGGAATTGGTAGATGATATTTCTGAAAATGCTAGACAAAGTATTGTAGAAAGGGAAAAAGAGAGAGGAAATACTTTATCAAAGAATAATATTGCATTGCTTGTAGAAGCAAGCTATCTAAATGAAATATTTAATTTTGCACTCGATATCACAGAAGGAACTGATTATAATAAATATCTCAAAGAATTAAAAGCTTATGCTTCACTTCTAGGGATTTTTGATATAAGAAATGCAGTTAGTCATCCTAATCGTCAATTCCCTGATTGTTATTGGTATAAATCTGCAGCAATAGCAAGTGACCCTTTAATTGACAAGTTAGGACTTTCAGGCGTAAAGCAAGCGCTAAATTCTGCTGTTGCTGAAAATTTAAATCCTCCTCCCGAAGAATGGATTAACAATGTAAAGTGGGCAATACCCAATACTTTGCCAAATACTTTTGACCATGAAATTACAGGACTTTTAGGTCGAGAGAAAGAATTTAAAGATTTAAAAGGTGTCTTATCAAAAATCAGAAATAACTTAATTGCTGTTGTAGCACCAGGAGGTGTCGGAAAAACATCTTTGATTTTGCAATTTTTAAAAGACATCTCGCTAAGCCCAGAGTGGAACGGGAAAATTGATGCTATTAGTTTTTGTACTCTTAAAAATGAAAGGTTAACTGCTGATGGAATAGAATCAATAGAAGCTATAAATGGGATTGATCAAATAAAAAATTCTATTATTGATGACTTGCAAGAACTTTATCTTGATAAAGACTTTGAGACATTTGAGCAAGCATGCGAAGTATTGGAAGAAAAGAAAATTTTAATATGTATTGATAATCTTGAAACTCTTTTGATGAACTCACAAGCTGAATTTATAGAGTTTAATCAATCACTACCAATCCATTGGCGAGTAGTTGTTACAAGTAGAGTTTCTGTTGATTCTGCAACAACGGTTCCTCTTGAACCATTAATGAAGCGTCATGCTGTTAATTTATGTCGCAATTATTTTAGAAAACGAGGTGTAAGTAATTTCGCACAGGAGGATTTAGAAAAAATTGCCGAAATGGCAAATAATAATCCATTGGCTATTCGTCTTACAATAGACTTATATATCAAAGGAGTAGACATTTCTAAATCTATTGAGAAGTCTCAAAAAGATATTGCATTATTTTCTTATAGAAATTTAATTGAATCATTAAGAGAAGGTTCTGTTGCTGTTTTAGAAGCCATTTATGCAATCGGTGATTCTACTAAATCTGAATTAATTGAATTGCTTGATTTAACAGGTGTAGAGATTGTAGAATCAATAAATGAATTAGCAAAAACAAGCCTAATCGTTAGAAGAACAACAGATGTTGGAGATGACTGTTATAGGCTAAGTGATTCCATTCGAGATTTATTGTTAATTACACCAAAAAATATTGAAATCCGCACAAAAATTGGAGAAGCAGTTAAGAAGCGTAAAAATAAAATTTTAGAACAAACAAAAAGAGACCAGCAATTAGGAATAACTTCATTTGACGAACAATTTATAGAACCTAATACAGACCAATCTTCTCACGTATTAATCGTAGATTTAAATAATTACTTAGACAAGAGAAATAAACATAATCAGAATATTGAAACCTTAATTGATCTAAAAAATCGCATTACAGATTTGTTAAAACATTTACCCCATTCATATCAACTACATTATCACAATTCAAGAATTTTAAAATTCTTAAAAGATAAAACAGGGGAATTAGCAAGCTTAGAAAAGGCATTAAAATATAACAATGATAATCCTAGAGCTCTCTTAGCAATTGCTTTAAGTTACTTCTATGAAGGAGATTACGAAAATTCGGAAATTGAATTTAAAAAACTAATTGACTTAAACCTTCATCGACCGACCAATTCCAGTCAGAAATTTAGTTTTACTATAAACAACTGTTATTTACATAGTTTGTTGAATTTAGGGAAGTATGATAGTATAGAAGAATTTACGGCAGATTGGGAAAAAGATACAGACTGGTTTGTGCTTTATGGCACACATAGAGCAACTTCATTTAAACGTAAAATTGAACTTAGAACAGCTTCTGACATCAAGGAATCTGAAAAGTACTTAACAAAAGCTCTTGACGTGTTTAATATAATCTTTGATAAAGAAGGCTATCAACATGTCGCTTGTACAGAAGCATACAAATTAATAAAGCAAATTCAAATCGCTTTTAATAAATCATGTCAGTATTCACAAGACTTCATTAATGTTGTTTTAAACTTTATGGACAAGCATTTCTTTGACCTTGCAGGAAGTTTAAGAACATTGAGCGTTGATTCAAATGAAGTGCAAGATGTAATAAGAACGTTTTACAACTTAGAAATTGCGGGTAATCCGTTAAAAGATGCAAAATGGTATAAACCTAAAACTAGACTTGTTTACGATAGAGAACATATTGAAGAATTAAAATCAGACGGTTATACAATTGTGGAAATTTATAATATTCCTGTGCGAGATTATATGCCGAACTTTTTATTTGCAAAAGATAAGAACGATAATCAATACTATTTGAGTGTTGACTATTATGAAGCAGGCTGGAATTATTGGGGGTATTTAGAAGTTAATATGAAACTTGCTATAAAATATGTATCTGCAAAAATGAGAAACAAGCCGAATAAAGCAATTGAAATAGTTGATATTGATCAGTTTGAGATATAGAAAGTACTTGCCACAATCGAGTAGACGGACGTGAGCTATAGAGCCCACGTTGCGCCTCTCACACCATCGTACGTACGCTGGCTTTGCTCCTTCCTTTCGAAGAAATGTATTTCATACATCTCTATTAAAGGGATGTATCCTCGTTTCTCAGACGTTGCAAGGTTATTGTAGTTACTAATGTAGGGCTCATGTCTGTAGCTTGATTTAACGAGTTGAATGTCACTCAAAGATACAACGTTTTGGAACAGGGTTTCGGCTTTGCTCAACCTGACAAGCTGCAATTATATATGCAACCTAATTTACTCACCTCTGTGTCTCCTCCGAGGAGGAGAGTCACCATGATATAGCAGGTTACGAACCTGATATTGTGATGCTCACAAAACATCATAATATGATAAACGTTGAATTGTATTCACAATGTACCGACGGTACTATTTTCTTATACTCGATATATTTAAACTGTACTTTCAGCACGGTGTTCGTTCTGTTTAGTTACCCGATGCGGTGCATCGGGCTAGGTTAAGTTGGGCCTTCAGCCCGTGATACATTGACATATGCAGAATATACAGACAGACAAAGTTCCGCAACCTGATCTAACGAGCTGAATGTCAATCAAAGACACAACGTTTTGGAACTGGGTTTCGACTTCGCTCAACCTGACAAGCTGCAATTATATATGCAACCTGATTTACCCACCTCTGTATCTCCTCCGAGGAGGAAAGTTGCTATGATATAGTAGGTTGCAAATCTGATATTGTATTTCTAACAGGGTGTTTTTTAATTTGGTTAGGCTTCGACCAATCTGATAAGTTGTGATTATATATGTAACCTATTTACCCACTTTATCTGTACAGTATTGGAGTATTCAATGATAAAACAAGCTACTAAACCGACCGCTCTACTCTAAGCGAGATATGTTTTTGATAGATGCTGCACCAACCAATAAATTATCTACATATAACCTTGTTCTTAATTCTACGCTAAGAGTGGCTATAACCAAATGTTGGTTCTGGGTTTTAGCTCAGATCGCCAATGTGGTATGGTTTAAGAATATTTACATGGTAGTATTGGGTTAGTTATAAATAGTATTCCGTTTCTATATTCTGGATTACTTATCTGTTATAAGCATAACATCAATACCACAAATTATTAATGAAAAATATCCGCAGGCATTACTAAATAAGATTATACCTTATCAGTTTTAACGTTAGTTTTTAATATATTTAGGTTCTGGCTAACTAAACTATAATACCAGTTCCGTCAAAATATTATACAAAAGTATTATCGCTTAATTAGTCAACAAATTATTGGTTTAATAACCAATGAATATGATATAATTGATGTGATACAGATAAAAATATTGATAAATAAGGGAACTGGTGCATTTATAAATTAGTTAGTTATAATTGAAACAGAGAGTCAGGCAGTAAGTAAAAGAGAAATTATATGAATGAGACCGATTGGAAACCAGATTTATATTTGAAATTTAACAAAGAAAGAATTCAACCTTCAATTGATTTGGTTTCACGAATTGATTTTGAGAATCCGTTAAAGATAATTGATATTGGTTGTGGCCCCGGTAATAGTACACAGATTATTAGAAAGAGATGGGTAAATTCAAAAATAATTGGAATTGATAGTTCTCCTGCGATGATTGAAAAGGCAAGTAGTGATTTTCCGGATCAAGAGTGGAAGGTTGTAGATGCTGGGGTGGATGAAATCAATGGTGAGTTTGACATAGTTTTTTCTAATGCAGTAATTCAGTGGATACCCGATCATTATAAATTGTTAACAAAACTGAAGAGTATTCTTACATCCGATGGTTTATTGGCAATCCAACTGCCTCTATTTTTCGAAATGCCATTAGGAAAATCAATAGCAAAAGTTGCAAAAAGATGTCTGTGGTCGTCTGAAATAGATAAAGTGACAGAGTTATTTATTATTAACGATTACTCTTTTTATTATGATAGTCTGGTAGAATTATTTGATACAGTTGAGATGTGGGTAACAGATTATATACATGTATTTGATTCTCATTTATCTATTATCGAAATGATGAGAAGCACTGGTCTTAAACCATATTTAGAGAAGTTGCAAAGCGAGGGAAGTAGAAAACAGTTTGAAGATTTAGTATTAAAGGAGATAGTGAATGATTATCCTCTTCAAAGAGATGGAAAGGTTTTATTACCGTTTAAAAGATTATTTTTTATTGCAAAGAGAGACAAACACACCTAGTAGAGCAGATAAAAAACATCACCCTTAAACTTCTCTATTCATGTGGTTCATATCATGTGTCGATGGTAAAATAGATTTGTATAACACTTATATTATAAACTTCAATTGGTTCCGGCCTATGGCTCAGATTGTTCCCGTTGCAATCTGGAAGCGTCACATTGTCATACATTGCAGCAGTAACCCGATGGTTTATGGTTTTTATCAGACCAAGTTCTTGAACTTGGTCTGATGAGTCTAATTCAAATTGTATAACCCAATGTGTTGTATTGGGTTATATAAGCTGCTATTTTGTGGTGGTAAGGTTATCTTGATATAACAGGTTGAGTATCATTTAAAGGTCAGCATTTTGAATAGGGTGTCGACTTCGCTCAACCTGACAAGTTGTGATTATATATGCAGCCTGATTTACCCACCTCTGTGTCTCCTCCGAGGAGGAGAGTTGCTATAATATAGTAGTTTACGAACCTGATATTGTGATGCTCACAAAGCGTTTTTTAATTGAGTTAGGCTTCGTTTAACCAGATAAGATATAATTGTATATTACTTATGGTTGTTTCTTTTTGGTATCAGTACGTATGCAGGACATTTCTGCGTTGTATCTATTACTGTTGTTCTACTGTTTGTTCGTTTTGGTTTCATTCCAAATAGTACTCTTGTTATGTTAAATTGCTTTATAATTATGTATATAAGTACCGATATGATAAATGATGTTACAGTGATTAATATTGCTTTGTTTAGTGCCGATGTATTAAGTTGTAGTATATAGTAGGCTGTTGCAACTATTGCTGGTTGATGCAGAAGGTAGAACGGGTATATTGCTTTATTAAGTACACCACGAAGTCTGTTATCAAAACATAGAAAGCGTTTTGCATACCCTATTGATGTTATTATTCCGAACCATACCAGAACTATCTTTATAATACCATACAGTGTATTGTAACCCTCGTGTGAGTTACGCATATAGAAGAATAGCAGTGTTGATATTACAAATATGGTAAGGTTAATCCTGCGATATTTATATATGTTATTATTGATTGTTTTTCCGGATGCTATTATGTATCCAAACAGGAATATCAAAAAGTTGAAGTTCATATATGCCCAGTCGTCTATAAATGCATGTGTCTCGTGAGGGAAATATGGTCTTAAAATAAGCTCTGATAATGTTAATGGTATTATAAATAACCAGATAGTAGCCCACTTACCTGCTATAGTTGATATTATGTTTCTGATACTTTGTGGTAGTTTAATTTTCTGTACGTTAAAAACGGTTATACATAACAGAATACTGAAAAAGTAGAGATAACATATAAACCATAGGTGATGCCAGCTAAAATTTCCTGAAGGGTACACTCCATCAAACATATGTTTATAGAGATCTATCAACGATGCATATTGTGCAATCTTCTCGTAGTATACCTGTATTGGTACAAGAATAAATATTCCGGCTACAAGTGGTATAAACAGACGTTTTGTTCGTTCTGTAAACAGCTGTGTTCCGTTTCGTTTTCGGCTGGCATAATATGTGCCTATACCGCTAATAAAAAATAGCAACGGCATTCTCCATATGTGCAGAAAGTGCATAATTGGCGATAGCCACATCTGCCTGTCTGTATCTTTTATGTGCCAATCCCACTCATTAAATATCATACCAACATGGTATATAAAGACACTAAAAATTAAGATAATTCGTAACCAGTCAATTTCATATTTACGATTCATAACAGTATTATTTTGATTTTTTGCAATAATACTGCAGGGCACTGTAAATAAGCGAAAGACCTTATAAGGTTGGCGAACAACTTTATAAGTTTGTCCGTTTTCGGTATGCCGATGGGGTCATATTTTTGATCTTTTTAAAGGCTGTATTCAGAGATGTTTTAGAGTTATAACCAACAAGTTCAGACAACTCTTCGATTGTTATATTTTGTGATTTTTCAGAGTCTAATATTCTGCAAGCCTCCTCTACCCTATGCTTTGCTAAAAGTCCGAAAAAATTTACATTTAACTCCTGATTTATTATCTGTGATACCAGATGTTTTGACTCGCCAATTATTTCTGACATCTCGCTTAAAGAGGCTCTGTTGTTTACAAAGTATCTCTTTTCTATCATAATATTATCTATCTTAGATATAACTCTTCTTTTCTCTTTTTCTGAAATAGTGTTGTCTTTATATGCTATCTCTCTGTTTGCAAACAGCATAGATTTTCTGATTACATGAATGCTAAGTATATACATTGTAATGCCAATGTATATTGCAATAATATAGTCGCCAATGTCTCGTCCGAAATATGTCTCAACAAAGATAAAAACAACAACCATTAACATATATGATATTACCGGGTATTTAACATTTAGCTCTGGTTGCTTCTGTTTTTGCAGAATAAAAGAGGTAAAGCTCTTATACTTAACAAGTATTTCTCTTACTATCAGAACTGCATATAGAATAAAGTATATACCAATAATTATAAGTATATTATCTCTAAGTCCTAATATATCGGTATTTAGTGTTGGAGTTATCTGAGGTGCATTAATATGAGGTCTGTTGCTATATATAAACGACGATAGTTTCCATTCGTTAGATTGCAGATAATATGGTATTTGATATATAAGATATAGTATAAATGGTATAAAGTGCAGAGTATCTCTTCTATCGCTTTTGCCTCTTATACTTGTTTTGGCATATAGATATATAGCAGGAACAAGCATGAAGTTTATTGGTTCAGTAAAATTATCTAACCAGATAATCTCTGCCATATACCCTGAATAGTTTAACAGTAGTTCTGTTCCTAAGAGGCATGCGGACATCAGGAACAGCCATAGATAGATATTTGCCTTTCTGTTAACACTCTTTTTAATCAGAAAGAACAGCGAAATAAAATATCCCTGGAATACACCAAGGAAGATTATCAGCGAGAAAAAATCTATACGCAACGGTATCTGAATGTCAGGATTCATCTGTATAATATTATATGCAGGCTAAAGATATAAAACTATACTCTTTTACAGAAAGAGTTGTATATGCAGTTATTGCATACATCAACCTTTTCTGATGGTGTAAATGGTACGTTTCTGTCAAAAATTTCTTCGAATAACATCCTTAGCCTCTCCTCAAATTCTGTTTCAAATGGTGCATATGATTTCACTTTCTCTCTTCCAAACTTTAATTCTGTTGAAAAACTGTCTGAGAATATTGTTTTCAGGTATATTAATCCCGGAGCTACCTCAATGTTATTACCATACTCTGATTTTGTGAGCATACAGTATGAAAGTGTCTGAAACACAGCTTTGGTTTTACTGTTCTCAAGATCTGAGAACAACGACTCTATTGTTTTAAAGTCCCTCTCTTCGCGCCCGGTTTTATAGTCATAAGCATAATATTTACCATCCTTCATCTCTAGTCGGTCTATATATCCTCCTATTCTGACCTTTTGTGGTTTTTCGTCAACTGTAATATCAATATCCTGATCAATCCACTGCTCAAGATTTACCAGTGTAAATGGGGCACGTTTAGTATCAATAGTCAACATCTGTAGCAGGTATTTCTCTATTACTCCCCTTACAATTATACTCTGTCCAAGGTATTCGCTCTTTCGGTTCTCTTTCTCTCCAAACCACTCCGTTGCAAATGCATTATCAATAACTCTGTTTATAAGATCTTTGTTCTTTGCAAAACCATCTATCTGCTCTGCCGATATCTCCTCTCCTATACTATCTTTATATATGTTTTCGAGTGCTTTATGCATTATGTTTCCGAATATACGTGCATCAATACTATCTGCAATTATATCAGGATCGGTTATACCTGCAACCTTTTTATAGAAGAATTTCAGCTTACATGTATTATAATCATTCAGAATACTAGGTGAGAAGGGTTTACTTGTTGAGTCAGTAACCAACATCTCGCACAACTTATTCATTATGGCATCGCTTTTTTCTATTACTCTCTCTTTAAAGAATGGTATTGATACCTCCGGAGTAACAACTATATCTGATATCTCCATTCCACTCTCACTCTTGAGTTGTTGAATATATCTGCTTGGTTCGCCCGTGCCGTTATCGTCGGTTTGTGAGTTATAGAGTAGCGTTATTTTCTTTGAACGTTGTAACGATCTGTAGAAGTAATAGGCAAACATTGCATCCTGGTGCTCAGATGTTGGTAATCCGTATCCGGTTCTGAGATTAAATGGTATAAGCGATTGTGCACTATTCTTTACAGGTAGAATTCCTTCCGCTACAGATAACATATATATCTCGTCAAAATCCAATCCTCTGGTCTCCATTAATCCCATTACATGAATCTTTGCTGTTTTATTCGGATTAAATGGTACCTCAACGGCATTAATTTCAGACATAAGTATCTTAAAGAATACTTTTCTATCAAGCTCTATTGTGTATAGTTTATATTGCTCAATAAGTTTCTGTAAACAATCGCGTACAGTTTTCTCTGCAAAATCCTCAAGAATCTTATCAAATTTTGTCTCTGTAGCAGGATCTTCCTTATCTCTGAAGTCTCTTAATTTATCAATTATATTATCTATCTGGATTATGCGCGACTCTGTGCTTTTTGGATAATCAAACAGCAGATCAACTATTGCTGAGTTTCCTATATCAGATTTTCTTATATATGACCTGTTCTCTTTAATCCATTTCTCTTTCATTTTATTGAGATCCGGAAACTGGTTAATTACAAGAACAGATGATAGAATATTTATTACATCGCTGGTTGCAAATATTACATTATGCTCTCTGAACAGAGCGTTCTGTTGCAGAATATTTATATTATCTAGCAGCATTGATGTTTTTGACAGAGCCAATGGATAACCCATTGATATATTTATCATTTTACTGTTCAGCATTACCAGAAGCTGCATAGTTATATCCTCATTACCCAATACTACGGCAATATCCTTATCGCTATCATAGTTTTTCTGTATCTCACTAACCACATACTCTATCTGAGCCTGATCAGATGTTGTATTAATGGTACATATATCCTTATCGAAAAAGTTATTAAAGATACTTTCCGGTAGTTCCTGACCAAACTGACTTATATTTCTTCTTATAAAATATCCGGCCTGATGGTAATCATCTGCTGAGTAGTATATATCATAGTCCCAGTAGAACCGTGCTTTATTTGCCTTATGTAACAGATCAAGGGTTTTTCTCTCGGCAAGATTTAGTGCATTTAAACCTATAAACACATATATATCTGAATCGTTCCATATCTCAACTCCTGATTCAACTGTCTGGTTATATATCTCTCGATATATCATTCCTTCATACGCTAATCCGGCTCTCCTCAGAGTTGCTGTATAGTTATCATATACTAATGCAAGGTTATTCCAGAATCTCATAAAGTTTGTACGATAAGCAGACCCCTTCTCTTGTGAGAAATTTATCCAGAAAGCCTTTATAATCTCAATCTGTTCATTGGTATAATCATCAAACAGTACATCAATCTCTTTTAATGCAGAGATATTTGAGAAGAGTTTTTTTACATCAACCAGATATTTATCAATATCGTCAAAATCGTTTAAAAGCACCTGTCCCCATGGATAAAAGTTCTCAAATGCACCTATCTCAGCATCAATATTTTTATAGACATTATATAGTATAAACAGAAGCTGATTATCATCGGCAACTTTAAGTGTACTTCTGGACTCAAACAGTGTATTTATTGTAGTCTGTTTAGGCAATATTATTGGTTCTCCATCTCTGAACTTTATCAGCTCTCTGTTAAAGAATCTTGCTGTACGGTTATTCGGGAATATAAAACAGTTGTTATATAGCTTATTATCAAATTTTTTACATGTGTCGTCTACTACCTCTGTCAGAAATTTCCTCATCTGTTTATATTTTCTTTTCTATGGTCAGATGGAACTTCGCATAATAATCATCCTCGTGTGTATGAATAACCATTCTCATGCTCGTTTCATATCTATATAATTTTATCTGCCAGACAATGGTATCATATAAACAGCAGGTAATTACAGGTCTGTATTAATAGCAAATTGCTATTTACCAGTCATCTGTTTATTTACCGATGCAGGTTTGTACCCGGCAGGATATCCAAAGGTATAAATAATATTAATATAATTAGATCTGGATATTGATCC
Source organism: Bacteroidales bacterium UBA6680 (assembly GCA_002454955.1). Lineage (GTDB taxonomy): Bacteria > Bacteroidota > Bacteroidia > Bacteroidales > UBA6680 > UBA6680. The sequence goes on along the minus strand of DKJY01000038.1, from coordinate 25,111 downwards.
CGGATTTATACCTGGTTTACCCTCAGGTATATCGCATTTAAGATTTTTATAGTATTTAACCCATGCCGGAAAAAACAGGGTGTCGTTTAGTGGTTTAAAGGTCATGGGTTGTAATTGAAATACCGGGACTCCCTGATTAGCCATAAGATATGAGTAAAAGACCAATTCAGAGCAGTACATGCTATTGTTGTTTATGAGAAATGCATCATCGTAACGTGTTCCAATAAGTTTTTCTGCTTCATTTGTTGCTAAATACATCAGATCAGTATATTCTTCTTTTACCCTTCCTACTATCACCTTAGGATTTCCGTCTTTATCGTAACTACGATTAAGAAACTTATCAAGAGGTGTTTTTACAACATGTGTTCCGTATGCTTCTATCACATAAACATTGCCAACAGAGTCTTTAACAGCAATGCCAATATGCGATAACTGAGCTCCATCTACACCTTGAGTTACACTCTCAATAGCATCGCAAAGCTCGCCACAATCAAGATCCTGAAACAGCAGATCTCCGGTCTCTATATGTTCTGATCTGTCTGTTGTACATGAGAAAAGCATAATTGCAAATAGTGTATATATAATGTGTCGTATATTAATCTGCATATTTTTTCTTATTAGTTTGCATATTATAATTAAACCTCTGTTTAAAATAAGTAGTTAATAGAGTGTTGCTCTATCTTGATTTATAAAGACGTCCCTGCCATGTATCCCTCTCCTTTAATCTCTTTTCAAACATATTCACAAGCTGATCATTCCTCATTCCCCAGCTTGGCCTTAGATTATACTTTGGCGGAACCTCACCTGCAAATCGCTCTATCACAAAGTCAGGATTTAGTCTCTCTGCATAATCAACAAAGAACTCTATATACTCCTCCATATCAAAGAAACTGTACTCAGACGGATTCTCTATATAGTCCTTACTCATTTGTGTATCTTTAACAATCTGAAGTTGATGAAACTTTATGTTATTTAATGGTAGTTCAGATAGTATATCAGCAGATTTCATCATATTGTCACGACTCTCACCCGGAAGTCCAAATATCATATGTGCACCTACCTTTATACCTTTAGCTGCTGTACGTTCAACAGCATCAATTGAAGTTTTATAGTCGTGTCCCCTGTTTATTCTCTTAAGAGTTTTATCATATACTGACTCTATACCATACTCAATGATAAGGTACTTATCTTCCGATAATTGTTTAAAATAGTCTAGTTTTTCATCATCAATACAGTCTGGTCTTGTACCAATTACTATACCCAGAACATCAGGGTGGTCTATAGCTGGTTTATATACACTCTTAAGAATATCAATATCGGCATATGTATTTGAGTATGCCTGAAAGTAAGCAAGATATTTTGAGGATCTTCTGTATCTGACTTTATGGAAATCTATACCCTCATTTATCTGTTGATCTACGGTTTTTTCAGGTACACAGTATGAGGGGTTGAATGATTCGTTATTACAGAATGTACACCCACCTACGCCTTTATTACCATCGCGGTTTGGGCAGGTAAAACCAGCGTTTATAGTTACTTTCTGTAAACGTTCACCAAAGGTCTGCTTAAAATAGTTTGAATAGGCATTAAAACGCCTTATATGTCCCCACTGATATTCCATCTTATAAAATTTTGAGCAAAAATAGTAAGTTTTTTTTACCCAAACCGCAACCAGAAATATTTATGCCATTGCAACAAGTGTATCAGGCTTACGTCTTGTAATATATAGGTATCGCATATAGTATAAAAATGATGATGTAGCGAGGCCTACAGGAAATCCGTACCAGATTCCAACGGCTCCAAATCCCCATTTAAATGCTGCAAAATAACTGAAAGGGATAGATATCATGAAATATGATATAAATGTTATTACTGCCGGAACCTGTACATCTGCAAGTCCTCTTAAAGATCCTGCCAACACAACCTGAAATCCATCAAATAGTTGAAAGAAAGCACATATAATAAGCATTTGTGCCGTAAGCATTACAACCTCATTATCGTTGGTGAATATTTGCGGTAACAGGTTTCTTGCTCCAATAAACAGAGCCATTGATATTACTGAATAGAATAGCATTAGATGTATTCCTGATGTCGTAGCCATTCCAATACCTTTAAGATCATTATTACCTTTAGCATGGCTTACTCGAATTGTTGTACCAGCACCTAAACCCTGAAAAATCATAAAACCAAGTGTTGAAAGGTTTATTGCTATCTGGTGCGATGCCATGCCTAATTCGCTAATCCATCCCATCATTATTGCACAAAAACCAAATGCAGCCGACTCCATTACCATCTGTCCGCCAATTGGCATTCCCAGCAATGATAATCTCTTAATCTTCTCGATAGAGAACATACTGCTAGATAATATTCCTGTATACTCTTTAAAAAGCGATTTATATCTGAATATTGCAAAGAATGCAACAGCCATAAAGATTCTTGATATTACAGTTCCTACACCTGCTCCAATTAAGCCAAGCTCTGGCATACCCAACTTACCAAACATAAACATGTAGTTACCCAAGATATTTATTCCATTAGCAATAAGAACTATAACCATTGCTGTTTTTGTATCGCCAAGACCTTCTGCAAACTGTTTGTATCCGTAGAAGATCATCATTGGAAGTACAGATATGGTTAGGATATACAGATAACTTTGTGATGGAAACACTACACTCTTTGGCTGCCCCATATATGGCATTAATTCAGCAACTAAACATAGTACAATAGATAATAAAAATCCCATAATGATATTGCTCATTATGCCATTTTTGAGCCATGAACCCAGTTCGCCTGTCTCTCTTTTTCCCCATAACTGACCAACAACGGGCGTTAATGCATACGAAAAACCCATTCCGAAGAATATGATTAGATAAAATAGCGTATTTGTAAATGATGCTGCTGCAAGTTCTGTTCTTCCAAGATGTCCGATCATTATATTATCTATAAGACCAACAAGTATCTGACCTAATTGCGCAATAATTACCGGAGCACTAAGTAATAATGTTTTCTTATACTCTGTAAAGTATCGTTTCCAAAAACTATTCATGTAAGCTGTTTAAAAGTTGTGTTGCTTGTGAGCGAATACAAAAATAGCTTTTAAAATTATTGGTGCATTTAATTATTGACTAAACATCCTATTTTGTTTACAGGAGCATATAATTTAGATTTATATGCTCTATAGCAGCTTTCATTAATTCATAAAGATACTTGTTACATATTACACTATTGTGTATTCCTTTTTATAAGCTTTATTTACAATGTTATATATGGCTTACTGGTAAATACTTTAGACTAAACTGAATATTACCGTACTACAAATAGTATTTACATAAGAATATTGTAAAATATGAACCACCCTTGCAAACTATCTATCTGTTTTCTGTACATAATTATCAGGTAAAAGTGCACCAATCTTTTTTGAACCAATATAAGGTGCAAAAACGATAGTATTTTCAGGAGTTGTTCCATTTTCTCTTATAACACACTTATCTGCCAGAAAATATACCTTAGTTTGTACTGGCTGTATACCTTTTTTTTGTGTAAGATCATATGGTCTGCCTTTTCTGTCACCATAAAAGAATATTCTTATGTCTCTATTCTTAAGTCCACTAATATATGCTGAGTTGCTATTATATGTTAACATTCTTTCTATACCTATTTCAATAGGTCGTTCAGGCATATTACTACTATCTTTCACAACTTCATATACTCTATATCCATTCTCTAGTAGCTTTTTATTGTATAATGATCTGAAGAAATGTTGCGAAGAGTTATAAAATGCCAAATCTCTGCGTTTCTCGAAGCGTTTTTGCTGTGAGTGTGTTTTGGGTTTCATTGGTTTAAAATAACTGTAACCAAGTATACTACATGAGTATGAATTCCAATTACCAGTATATTCTATACAAAACTTAACCAGATCATACTGAATGTCATACCCTAATAGTGGCAGCTCAACTCTAAGTGGTTCTCTGGCTGAAACATTAAGTTTATATGGCTTGTCTATTACATATGATCCATCTCTTGACATTCTAATTTTATTATTTCCGTTCAGGTTAATTGCTTGAGCATATATCTTTTTTTCTTTATATTCCCATTCGAACTTTAGAGCTTCTGGATTTAACAATTTAGCAGATTCGCCCCATTTATCTACACCCAAAAAGTTATCTAGAAATAATTTAGTATTTTTTGTACGCTTATTATTATCAGTTACAACAACTTCATCAATAGCAACATTTTTCTGAATTAATGATACATTAAGCGTTGTTTTTGTGTGATCACTTAGTTTATACGACACCGGGTTATAACTTACATGACTAAATATTATATCTGCCGGAAGTATAATATTTGTTAATATATACTCTCCCTTTTCATTACTTATCACGCCGTTTGTTGTTCCATTTATATATATTGTTGCGTATTCAATAGGTTTTTTGTTCTGTTTATCTGTCAAAACTCCTTTTAGAGTTATTTGTGAGTTAACATCTAAAGCGGCTATAAATATTAGTATTAGTAAGTATATTTTTTTCATGAACGATGTTTTATTTAATTTTTAGTAAATATTCTTATTCTTCAAACAGCAATCAACATATCAAAAATTGTGCCTATACATTACTTATGTGTATATTGATTTGTAATGTATTTAACATTTAAAAATATTTCGTATTGCAAGAACTTTAGTTGCAGAGTATTGCTCTATACACTGATTGTTTTGTTGTTCAAAACGGCACACTTTATGCAACTATTTACTTGAAAATGATTTTTCAACTTATTATATTGCACAACTAAACAGATTTTGTGCAATTGTGCATTGTATATTTTTCATTTTATGGAAATAGTATCCTCAAGAGATAAAATAGTTATTGTTGCTCAACGAGTTTTTGGCAGATTAGGGTTTAATAAAACCACAATGACAGATATTGCTAATGCTGCAAAAAGAGGTCGAAGAACTATATATACGCATTTTAAGAGTAAAGAAGATGTTTATGAAGCTGTTATTGAGAAGGAGGTGGGAATACTTAATGAAGAGCTAAAGAATATATCTAAAGAGAACACCGAAGCACCAATAAGATTAAAACACTATATTCTCAGAAGAATGATTACAATAAGGAATCTTCTAAATTATCATGAAGCTCTTAAAAAAGCTTTTTTTGAAGAGCATAGCAGATTTGCGTGTATTCGTAAGAAGTTTGATGATAAAGAGTACGCTTATATACATGCTATTCTGAGAGATGGTATTGAAAAAGGTGACTTTATAAACCTTAATGAAGAGTTAACTGTAAAGAATATAATGATAACAATTAAGGCTTTTGAGATGCCATATTTTAAGGATAATTATACAAAAGATAATGAAAAGCAGCTGAATAATATTCTGGACATTCTCCTGTTTGGCATATGCCAGCCCGATATGAAAGATAAAATTAATTATAACAAATAATATTATAAAACTGAATATCATATGTTTATTAACGGATTCGGACATTATTTACCTACTGAACTCGTTGCAAACGATTACTTTTTAAAGGTAAACGGATTATCCGACAACTGGATTTATGAACGCACAGGTATTAAAACCCGAACTAAAGCTTCTTCAGATGAAAACACTAACACAATGGGAATTAATGCTGTACGTAATATTTCTGATAATATACCCTACTGTTTAACAGATGTTGATCTTATTGTAGGAGCAACATATTCTCCATTTGACACTGTTGGTACATTAGCTCACCATGTTCAGCGTGAGTTTAATATTGGCAGTGCTAAGGCTATATCTGTCAGTTCTGCCTGCTCCTCTTTTATCAATGCAGTTGAAATAGTAGAAGGATATTTTGCCACAAACAAATCAGAAAAAGCACTTATTGTTACTTCAGAACATAATACTGCTTATAGTAATGAAAGTGATGAGAAGAGTGGACACCTATGGGGTGATGGAGCAGCTGCTATCCTAATCTCTAAACACAGACAATCGGAAAATGACTGGTGTATAGAAGCTGTATACTCAAAAGGGCTTGGACATATAGGCAAAGGTACAGAGGGTGTTTACCTACATCCTACTAATGGAGGACTCTTAATGCCTTTTGGAAAGGATGTATTTATTAATGCCTGTAGATATATGATTGAATCGCTTGAAGAGGTTACAAAACAGAGAGGTTATAGTATAAACGATTTATCGTATATAATCCCTCATCAGGCTAATGCACGCATAATTAACAATATTGCCAAACAGCTAAAAATTGACAGTAATCGTATTTTTAGCAATATTGAAGAACTAGGTAACACCGGATGTGCAAGTACTCTTATTACACTATCAGAAAATTACACAAAAATATCTAAAGGAGATATTGTTGGGTTCACAGTATTTGGTGGTGGATACTCCTGTGGTTCTATGATTGTAAAGAGATAATTACCTGAAATATTTTATTGATAAGAGACTGTTCTTTGAATAGTCTCTTTGTTTTATCACATAGATTATAATACATTAGTTATGTATTGATTTACAAGCTGTAATTCTGTTTTATTATGCTTTAATGTATAATGGTTGTAGCAGCTTTAAAACTGCTCTGTGATCAACTTTGGTGTAACATAAATATCTCTATCTCGTAGATAATTAAAAAGATCATGAGAGCACAGAACATTGTTATGTTTATCGAATCTGTAAAAACACTTGATACAAAGAGCTATTCGCGCCTAAAAGAGGCTATAGGGAAAAGAGATTCAATAAAATTTGTATCGTTTTTACTTAATAATGATGACTCTAATAATAAAAAACACTGTCCATATTGTAAATCGCAATCCTACCAAAAATGGGGGATAAGAAGCGATTTGCAAAGATATAAGTGCAAAAAATGCGGAAAAACATTTAACACACTTACAGGAACACCACTTGCCAATTTGCAGAAGAAAGGGAGATGGTTATCATATGCTCAATGTCTTATAGAAGGACTTAGTATTAGAGAAGCTGCAACCAAGTGTGGAGTGCATAAAAACACATCATTCAGGTGGAGACATCGCTTTCTGCAAAATGCTAATCTTATAAAACCCAAAAAATTATCCGGTGTAGTTGAAGTGAATGAACTAATATTTGCATGGTCAGAGAAAGGAAACAAGAAATTGAAACGAAAGCCACGTAAAAGAGGGTATAAGTCACCCAAGTTAATACCACCAAGTAATAAAGTGTTTACACTGTTTTGTAGAGATAGAAGCGAAAATACATTCGACGACATCTATTTTAAGTTCAATGCAAATAATATAAAGTCAAATCTCAAATCGCTCCTTTCTGAGGATATATTATTCTGTAGTCAAAATAAGGCTGCTTATATAAAATATGTTAGAGATAACAAGGTTAGACATGGTGTATTAAACATATCAAAGAAGGAAACTGTAAAGAAAGATATTGTTCATCTACGTAATGTCTTTAAATATCAGCTTAACCTTCAAGCATGGATGATAAGATTCAGAGGTGTTGCAACAAAATATCTTAACAATTACTTATCATGGTTTCGGGAGATGGATGAGTTCAGTTATAAAATTTCGGCAGAGACGCTATTGATTAGAGCTAAACGACCGGAAAGATACAACACCAACCATTTTCGTTGACAGAACAGGATATTCTACCAACATGAAACAATCTACCTTTAATCTTCTTCATAAATCAACCATTAACTGTTAGTTATTTAAACTATTGATTAGTTATCTGTTATAAAATGTATTTTTTATATTTTATATTGAACCAAAACCATCTATAACGGTTCTTATAATATATGAATTAAAAACAGAAGGTATGAAAGGATTACGTTTTATATTGTATATCATTCTATCAGCATTTATTTTTGTTGGATGCGAGGATGATGACGATGATGATTTTTTGTATGAAAGATCAAAATATGAGGTAGAATTTACCTTTTTTTGGAGTAGTGCAAACTTCCCAACAGATTACCCTTCGAACGCACATTTTTCAAAATTAATAGGATGGAGTCATAAGCCTGCATCTGATCTATTTAAAGTAGGAACAGCAGCAACGCCTGGAATAGAAGCAATGGCAGAAACCGGTGCTACTACGCCACTTGACAGCGAAATAAGAGAACGCATAGGATTAGGTCAAGGCTTAAACCTGGTTATTGCAGATGCACTTGGCAGTGGAACAGGAACCATAAAAACAGAGGTTACTATTGACAGATTAAACTCAAATGTAACATTTGTTACAATGGTTGCTCCAAGCCCTGACTGGTATGTAGGAGCAATAAACATAAGCTTACTTGACGGACAGAATTTTGTGACTACAAAAACCGTTAATGCATTTGTTTATGATTCTGGTACTGATGATGGAGTAACATTCACATCGCTAGATGCAAACACATCGCCACAGGGTAAGATATCACTATTTGTTGACCCTCCATTAGGAGATGGAACAACAGTAACACCAGTGTTTGCAACAGTAAAATTTACAAGAATTAACTAGAGCCACTGCTAATTTATTATAAATCCATCGAGTAAGAGAGCGGTTACAGTTTTATGACCGCTCTCTCTTTTTTGACCTGACTATTCAATTATAATATCGTGACAATCTAACAACCCTGAGATTTGATCATAAGAGAACCTTGCCCTTTTAAGCTGATTAATTGATGGATTAATACTGTAATTTACAGATGTCCTGAAATCAGAATTATACAACTTGCATCCGGAAAACTGAGTACGATAAAGATCACAATTACTAAATATAGAACTTGACAAATCTGCGTCTGAAAAAGTAGCTTCATGTATTACACAACCATCAAAATGTGTTTTAGACATTCTGTTACGCTCAAAAAAGGTATAACTCAGTACAGATTCAATGAATGTAACAGTAAAAATATACCTTGAACACCTGCTAAAATCAATACCCATAAGTTTGCAGCTTATAAACACAACATCATCTAAAAGTGCATTCTCTAACTTACACATTGACAAGTTACACGATATAAATTTGCAGTTACAGAACTCATACTGCTCAAAATTGGTGTTGGCCAAATCAAACCCAACAAACAAAATATTATTGAACTCTGTAATCCCTGATTGAAAACTAAAATCCTTTGGTGATAATTCTTTATGCATACTTCTATGTTTAAGTTAAAAATCCCTTTACTTAAACATTAACATAAATTGTATTCATAAAGCATTACAAATATATATATTAAAGATTTAAAGATCTATCTACGGTAGATATATTCTAAACACACCATGACTAACACTCACATATACAGAATAAAACAGCAATAAACTTAATTTTAAGTTGAAATATTTATTATTAAGTTGCAAAACTTAAAATTAAGTTGTAAGTTTGTAATGCTGATCAATTAAACTCAATAGTATGATTACTTTAACAAAAGCAGAAGAGCGTATAATGCAAATATTATGGGATATAAAGAGAGGATTCATCAAAGATATTCAGGATGAGTTTCCGGAACCCAAACCTCCGTATAATACGGTATCTACAATTGTTAGAGTATTAGTTAAAAAAGAGGTTATCTCGTTTAAAAAGTATGGAAACACATACCAATACTTTCCTTTAATATCAAAAGAGGAGTACAGCAAAACTCAAATGAACAGATTAGTAAATAACTACTTTAACAATTCGTTTAAAAAGGTTGTTAACTTCTTTTCTGAGAACAAAAATATAGATATTGATGAGGTAGACGAGGTACTGAGAATGCTTGAAGATATTAAGAAACAAAAAGGTAATAAATAGACAATGGGACACCTTCTGTTATATCTGTTTGAGACTACATTATGCCTTACTGTAATGTTTACTGTATATGTTCTTTTTCTGCGCAAAGAGACATATTTTAACTTTAACCGGATATACCTTACAGGTATTCTCATTCTATCGCTAATTATACCTTCTGTAAGAGTATCTTTTAATGTAGATAATCTTGAAACTATTGAGAAACCATTCAGCAACATAGGTAAAATACGTAGCTACTATACCGGTCTGATCTTTATGACAGATCCTGAGATTAATGATTCACCGTATATAGAGTATATTGAAGCCATATTTGAGGAGGATGAAAACACAACCCTCTCTGCATTAAACAGCAACGATAACTATATATACACAGCAAATATTACAGAACAACCTTTAAAAAAGAGCGGTAACAAGCCAACAAACATAGCTTTAATTATTGCTGCTATATACTTTTTAGGTGTAATAATATTTGTTATCCGACTACTAATACTACTATCCGGTCTGTTTATCACTATAAAACGTAACAAAGTAGTAAGATATAACAATTACAGGATAGTACAATTACAAGGAGAAACTCCACCCTACTCATTCTTTAGGTACATATTTGTAAATAAAGATATTCTTGAACGCAAAGAGTTCAAGCAGATTATGACCCATGAGCTTGTACATGCAAAACACAGACACTCTGCCGATTTGCTACTGGCTCATATAATTACAGTTTTTCAATGGTTTAATCCTGTTGCATGGATGTTACAACGTGCTATAAAAACAAATCACGAATATATAGCCGATTGTAACGTTGTTAAACAGGGATTTGAATTATTCGACTACCAATCATTACTATTGAGGCAATTGATTAGCATCCGCTCAGTAGAGTTGGTTAATAATTTCAATCTTTTATTCATTAAAAAACGTATTAAGATGATGACAAAAGACAAATCTGGTCTATTAGCAAGGCTTAAGGCCATTATCATAATCCCAACAGTTATTGCTACATTTATTCTGTTTGCAAACTTTACAATTAAAAGTCCTGCAGCAAATCTTACAAACTTTGGTATAAATAAACAATCTAACATTACAGGCATATGGGAGAACACAAACCCTAATGCTTTCGGAAGACTATTAAGCATTAATGATAATACATTGTCGGTGCTTGAAAGCAACAGTAGTGCTGAGGTTATTGAGATTCCGGTTATTATTAAAAACAGTGTGCTTGTGGTTACAAACCGTGGCAGAAGCGAGGAAATAAAATATCAGATATCTGGTGATAACCTTAAAATATGGTGGAGTAGCAGCGAGAGATGCACATACAAAAAAACAACATATAAAAATTCAATTCCCGCAATTGTGCCTGCCAAATTCAGGGATATTACTCTGCCTAAGGCTAAAGAGAGCAGAATACTCTCAAAGGCTAAATATGTATACAGCATATATGTATATGATAACACATTCTATGTTGATGATATTAAGTGTAACAACAACAATCTGAAACAGACTATTAAGCATAGAGTATCAAAATTTAATATACTTGACAAGCCATATATTACAACAAGAATATATGCAGATAAGAGTATTGATATGAGTCGTATTAAGTACCTTACTAAAACTTTAAGAGAGCTTAATATGCTTAAGATTGCCTATGCTATTGTTCCTGATAATGATACATCGCCACTGCAGAGCCATGCCGCAACAATAGTACAGACGTTGCCTCCTATTGATGTAGATAAAATCAAGAGAGAGGAACTTGATGCAGTAAAAGATAAGGTATTTACTCTAAACGCCAACGATAATTTAAACAGTCAGAAGAGTAAATTAAAGAGGTTTATGGCAAATACACCCGAATATATTATAAACCTTGAGTGGTCTGATAATAATAGCTACAACCAATACATTAAAATTACTGATATGATATATAGTGTTGTATTCGGATTCAGAAACAGTTATGCACTAAATGAGTATAATACCGGATATCATAAACTTCCGGCAAACCTACAAAAAAATGTAAGAAAAAAGTTCCCTATGCGTCTGTCGCAAGAGAATACAGATGATAGATAGAAGATATAAACTATAGTTATATATACTAATTAACTTTGGATCTAAAATTTAAATAGCCGGGGCTAATTTCGGCTAACCTCTCTCCCATTTGATTATCTCTTATGGGAGAGATTTTTTGTATATACCCTGCAAGTACAATTATATTTTAAGATTACACAATTAAAGCACCATCAGTAATAGCCACAGAAACAACCATATACAACACAATCAAAAAAATATTAATTTTTATTGTAATAAATTGCAATATCCGTAATCTAAAGGATAGAATATTTAAAAAAGCTATGTTTGGTTTAATAAACTCAATAATATGATTAAGTTTAATAGTAACAATTTAACAAAAATACTCTCTGATGCCGGATAATAAGGAGATACTATTTAAAAAGGTGGTGCATGATAATAAAGACAGACTGCACAGACTTAGCAAAGGTTTCTGCGGGAATAGTGCCGATGCTGACGATCTGTTTCAGGAGATACTGATACGGATATGGAGTAGCATAGATTCATTCAGAAACGAATCGCACATAAATACCTGGGTATATCGTGTTGCCACAAATACCGCACTTATGTATAAAAAGAGTATGGCTGCAAACCGTAAACGTACTGATAATAGCCACAAAGAGTACACAACCATTGTGCTTGAATCTGATGTTGATACAAAACACCAGAATGAGGTTATGATGAGTAAACTATTTAGTGCTATTGCAATGCTTAAAGAGGTTGACAGGCTAATTGTTACAATGCTTCTTGAGGATATGAGCTACAACGATATTGCAACAATTACAGGACTAAAACCCAGTAATGTAGGTGCCAGAATAAACAGATTAAAGGTAAAACTCTCTGAAATAATTAATACGCTATGACAGATTTTAATGATATAAAGAATATTTGGCAACAAAAGACCATTGAGGTTGATTATGATAAGATTAAACGAGCAGAATCTGACATAAACAGCATAAGAAAACAGTATATGGTAAGACGGGTTATTATTACCGTTCTGTTTGTATCAATGCTAAGTATGCTGATATATATGGCAACAGGTTTAAACTCAATGTGGTTTATTACAGGGGCAGTAATGTTATGCTCTGCACTGTTTCTTATAACTACAATGTTCTGGCAATACAGCACAGGCATAGGTTTTAAAGATTATTCATTATCTAATATTGAGTGTATAAACAGAAACATAAAGAACCTGAAAGGTTTAATTAAACTACCTGCTAAGTTCTTGCCTATTTACATTATACTTATAATTATTGGTCTTAACCTTATACATTTTGATATCATAAAAGATAAAAGTATTGATATCAGAATATTAATACACACCATTACAACCTTTGGATACGGAATACTATTGTATATAATATTGCGTGTAAAAATCAGGAGTGTTAAAAACAAGATTAACCCAATTATAGATAACTTAAATGAATTACTTAACAATTTAAATAACTAACAATATGGAAGCTATAACAGAAAAAAGCGTATCACCAATCAAGATTCTGGGAATGACTGCACTTGGCATAGGTCAGATATCATTTTTTATGTCGAGAATTATAGACAGAGCTGTTCCTACATCATATAAGTTTGCACAAGGTTTCTTAACCGGTTTTGCTGGTGTAATGATGCTTGCAGCAATCGCAATTATTATATACTACTATACAAACAGATCAGAAAACAGAAAATAAAATACAATTATGTTACTGAATAAGATATGTAAAAGAGATATAAAGCAGGCAACTTATATATCAATAGCAATTGGTCAGTTCTGCCTTGTTGCAATGATTCTGATTAACAGATATCAACCCAACTCATATGAGTTTGCCAAAGGTATGCTTATAGGTATATCAATTGTAATGAATCTATATGCTGCCGTGTTATTCAGAAAAGATAAGAATCGTAAATAAAACATAGAAGCAGAGAGTCATTGTATAGCGCAATACAGACTCTCTGCAACACAAGAATACCGGTCTTCAAAAATGTAATAACCTAACTAACCATAATAAAGCTATTAACAATACCATTTATAAATATACTCTATGAGATAGTTCTGCCCAATGCCTCTAACATCTGTATATCATCTTCAAAAACTATATCTGCTACCTTTTCAAAATCAGACATCCACAGATCTAACTTTTCAAAGCTTTCATTCTTACTTTGTGTAGCACTCTGCTTCTCTCCCTCTTCAATGTCTAATTTACGTTTAAGCTCAACCATTTCATTAATACTATCCCTCACCTCCTGCAAATCAGTAATGCTTATACGAAACCTCATAAGCCCGTTCTGTATTGCAATATCATTAATTGAGATATCATAAAATTTTATCATATGCTCAAGCCACATACTATAGGCTCTGGGAACACTCTTATATATCTCTAACTTATTAAGTACAGATACATTACCCCTGAAAACAACCTTTGCAAGCTTACGGTGTTTAGTAAATTTTGTTGATACAATATCGCGAATAAACTTAAAGTTATCTGATGCTTCGCGTAATTCTATCCCCTCTTTTTTACTATTATCATAAGCATTTTGTGTTGCCTCAATCAACTGCTTTCCAATACTCAATTGCTCAGAGTCGTAACCATGCTCATCAAGTATGGTAGATATTTTAGGATGAGTACTTGCCGTTTTAATTACAGCTGTGTAGTGGTTTAGGGTCTCAAATTGTGTCATACCGCGTTTTGCCATCTCAATTTTTTTTAAAATGTTATAACTCTAGTTGTGTTATTTCTCCGAAACTATTCTGTATATATCTGACATACCACTATTTTTTTACGCTCTACTGCAATTACATATTGCCCGTATACATTTACAATTTAACCATATGCAATTACATCTTACTAACACATAATTGCATGTTTACCAAGTATAATTACAACGTAACCAACCATAATTGCAAGCATATAATGCACAATTACACATTTACAACTATCGGTTGCAATGCTACAACAGGCAATTATATGTGTATTATATGCAAACGCAAAGCAATCAGGTACAATTACGTACTACAATAGCCTAATTGCAAACCCACCAGACACAACTGCACGCTTCTCACGTATAGTTCAGTCTGTATATGCATACTTACAACATGATTATGCCCATTTACACTCCTCTCTATAATAAATGCAGATTAATACTATTCAATTTCGAACTCCTTTCCGGTTTTATTGCATATTATTCTGAGGTGTGGGGTATCAGATACATCATTTTCAAAGAACTATAAACAAATTATGACATTTATTAACCCAAGTCAAGTGGTCTATATCCGATTTTGGGTTGCTACCTGTTTATAACAGAATGCTTACCCCCATACGTTAAGGGATTGAGAATTTTTTATGTTGTAGAGCATGTTTGCAAAAACACTCATCTGGCAGCTATTAAGAATGTAATGGTTGCCAGATGAATCAATAATATATTACCGCTAAAAGAGGTATTGTATTGGTTATTATATAGTAAAAGCTACTGTATATCCCCAAACATATCAACCACTCTCTGTAGCTTTGGGGTTGGTTTTGATGTTGTAGTGTAGTTTACCAACTCATCAAGTGCACTATCTGGTAAACTAAGTTTAAGCTTATTAAATGCATTTGCCAACAGATATCTGTTTATCTCTTTAGTAATAGCTTTAAACTCTCTCTTTTTGCAATCCAATTTCAGATTAGCATATACTATACCCGCACCTCTATCTGTATTAAAATCAGAGATACTAACCTCTCTTATTTTTCTATTATACCTCGTTTTAAAATATATTTTCTTTGTTCTAAGATCATAAACAATCTGCCACTGTGTTCTCTTTTTTGATTTTACCTTGTCAAGAGTAGCAAATCCTTTTTCAATCATTAATTTATTTGAGTGGCCTAAGTAATTGCCATTTAGCTGTGTTGTTATAGTATTAAAACGTGTGCAGCCCCCCTTTACATATTTTGCACCTTTTACCGAACTACTATATGTTGAATTTGTAATAGCTTTATATGGCATTCTGTCTCCTGTAGATACAACGCGTTTACCATCTATATACTCTATTACTGCCGATTTACCAGATGTATCAGATACAAAATAGTGAACCTTTGCATACAGTGGCTTTACCTTTATTTGCTCTGTACCATTAATCAATTGGTCTACTGTTGCAAAATTATCTAACCCATACTGTATCCACTGTAACTCATTAATACATTTGTACCCCTCTGCAGCTCCATATTCCGACGAGTTTAATACCAATACCTCAATAGCAAGCCCTCTCTCATTTATTCCGCCATTTGGCAAATTCTGCCCGTACTGATTAAATGTAATACTGGCATATTCCGATACCCATTTAATATGTGCTTTGCCCCCAATAACAGGCATTGATATGCGCTTCTCTCCTCTTGGGTTTATAATTATTATGCCCTCTCCAAATTCCCAATCGTAGCTTTTACACATTAGTGTATTTGTAGCATTTTTAATCAGGAATGCACTACATGCATCTGCATCTTTAATAGTTATTACCTGCTGTAACAAAAGTATTAGCACTGCTGCTTTTAACATTCTCATAGTATCTGTTTTTTATTTAACTATGAGTAAAGCTACTGTGCATCAACAAAATCTGAAAGCATACAGGTATAACTAACAGCCGTAAGGGATAGTTGTCAAGTAAAGGGATTACCTGCAATGTAACGGGATAACCAACATCAGATTATGGTATAGTAGAACAGATATCTTAGTTACATATACTGTACTATCTGTTCTTGAAATATGCTCTAACATCGCCAACATATTTACGCGATACAGGAATAATTTCGCTATTATCGTTTATATGCAGTTTGTACCCTGCTGAATTACCTTCGGCTCTCTTAACCATATTCAGATTTACAATATAACTGTTATGGCACCGTATTATATGTTTGCAACTGTGCTGAATATCCTTTTCGGCATAACTAAGTGTGGTTCGAATAAGATCCAGTTTTACAGAGTTATTATTGTTTGTAACAATCTTAACATAGTTATCCTGCGACTGAATATATACTATCTCATCTGAATTTACTGTATACTCTTTATTCTGCTCTCTAGACAGTATAGTAATTTTACTATTACCCTGTTCTGTTGCTATATTATCTGTAATACTGTTATTTATCTGAATAATCTCTTTTAGCTGCTTATTTAGTTTGTAGTTAGAGTGAAAAACTATTATTAAGGTTATTGGCATAAATCCTGTGTATACAGATATCAATACAAAATTATATATCATTCTATAGTTTATTCCCTGATAATCGAAATAATTAGCCCATACAAAGTATGTTGTTAACCCGGAGATTACAAGCAACAATAACATTAGCAACATTGTTGCAATAATTGTATATGGACGTTTAATAATTACGGAGCATATATTTAATATAATAAACCATATAACAAGCGGATAACCAATATATTTTACAATAAGTATATATGCATCCCTATCAGGAAATCCATAGAGACCAAACGGACGAAATATATACATAAAGATTGACAGTGTTATAAATAGCAGTGATACAAAAATAAGACTGCTCTTAAAGGAGTTTAACAGATTGTACTCCCTTACAAGGAATTGTTTTATACGGCTCATACTTTATTATTAATTGATAGCTGCGGCTACAAATATATAAATAGTATCAAATGTTACGAAGTAGTGCATAGTGTTTATCAAAAATTTTTGGCTGATGTTATATGTCTGAATATATTGTCAAGCATATAACATGGTGATGTTATTCTGATATTTTTTTACTAACTTTTAAACATTAACAATATACTTACTATAATGGCTGACAGAGATATAATAGAGTTAAGACACTCTCTGCATAAAAACCCCGAGATTTCTAACTGCGAATATAATACTGCTGTACGCATTGATGCCTTTATGAAAAAACTGAACCCGGACGATATTATAAGTCTTGGATCAACAGGACGTGCATATATATATGATAGCGGGGTTCAGGGGCGTACGGTAATGTTCAGAGCCGAGCTTGATGCTGTACATGCCGATGACACATGCAATAAAGATTACTGTTCTGTTAACAAGGGCGTTGCTCACTCATGTGGTCATGACGGACATATGGCAATTGTTGCAGCTGTAGCAAAAAAGATATCGGCACACAGACCACAGAAAGGGCGTGTTATTCTACTCTTTCAGCCGGCAGAAGAGATGGAACAGGGTGCTTTTGATATTGTGAACGATATAAACTTTACAAAGATAGAACCCGATTATATTTTTGCTATACATAATATACCAGGGTACAAAAAGGGTTTGGTAATTGTTAAAAGCGGTAATTTTAGTGCTGCATCTAAGGGCATGACAATAAAGTTGTTTGGCAAAACATCGCACATTGCAAAACCTGAGAATGGAGTTAGCCCTGCTAATGCAGTATCTGACATTATTAAACAACTTGATAATGTTACTTACAATAACAGTAGATTTAATGATAGTGTAATGCTTACTATTACTCATATTAATATGGGTGAGGTTACATTTAACGCATTGCCAGGATATGCCGACATTATGGTTACTATGTGTGCTTATGATAATAGTGATATGAAAGCTCTTACAAAAGAGGCTGAAAGTATTGTTTATGACATTACAAAAAGAGATAACCTTAGTTACTCAATATCATATAACGAAGAGATTCCTGCAACTATTAATAGCAACACCTGTACAAATATGGTTATTAATGCTGCTGCCGAAAGTAACAGTACAGTTTACACTCCTGAAAAACCATTTAAATGGTCAGAAGATTTTGCATACTATACAGAAAAATTTAGTGGCTGCATGTTTGGTATTGGAGCCGGTGTTAATCAGCCAGATCTGCACAATACAGATTATGACTTTCCGGATGATATAATCGACAACGGTGTCAATATGTTTTTTAACATCTACAAATCTTTAAATCTATAGGAGTATTAATTTTACTGGACTACAATGCTGTTTTACAAAACAAAACAGAGACAATATAATAATTACTGTTTTGCATATATTAATATAATAAGTATATTGAATGCAAATTGTTGTGATAGTAATATCATCAACAGCTATAAACACAACCACTCAACAATTATACATGTATGCTACGTGTATAACATTTAATATTTGACGCACTTTAATTTACAGAACTGAGACTTTCTGTTCCGGGCAGGATACATATCCTTATGCTCTGATCTGATTGTATATTCAGTATGTTTCCGGGATATTTATATAGCCTTATAACTGTATTATTATGGGTTACTGGTATAGTTGTGCAAACTCCTGTTAATAACGATCATATAATACATATGGTAATATATATTACTGATGTATACTATGATACAAATAAATTTATTACTAATTATTAATCAATTAAAAAATGAAAAAATTCATTTTACTTACACTTGGTATTGTACTGATTAATACCGCTTTTACCCAGAGCAAGGTGATAAATCTTAATAAAGCTAACAGAAACAGCTTTGCTATCTCTAAGAGATCAAACAGAAGCGATCTGTTGCAGTTTAATGCGTCTATCTCATCAATCATGTTGCGATCTGATGATACAAAGCGTAGTGGTAACTTTGTAACGTTAGAGACCGACGGACTGATGAAGACATTTAATGTTGGTATACCAGAAATTCCGGTATACAGTAAACTTATTGAACTTCCGCTTGGTGCAAAGGTAAAGTTCAGAGTGGTAAGTTACGACGAGGAGATTATTGATTTGTCTGACAAAGGTATAAGAGAGATGATTATTCCTGCACAGGCATCGGTATCTAAAAGCGAGGAGCCTGGCAGACTTATTATCGATAAAAAAGTATACTCGGTTGATGGTTATATTAATGCCGATATAGCTAAATTTGAGGATGCTGGTATTCTAAGAAGTACCCGATTAGGAAGAGTTATTATCAATCCTATACAGTATAATCCTGTAAAAAACAGGTTACGTATACTTAACAATCTTAAGGTTGATATAGAGTTTGTTGGTTCTGATATGGCAAAAACAGAAGCTATGAAGAGTAAGTACTCAAGTAGTCTGTTCAATAGTGTTATTAACAACTATATTGCAAATCCAACAGAGATAAGCAGAGAGAATATTACAGAGACAATTACATATGTAATTGTTGCCGACAGAATGTTTGAGACTGCTCTTGCTCCGTTTATTACACATAAACAGCAGAAAGGTTATAATGTAATAGTTGGGTATACAGATATGTCAAATGTTGGTAGTACAACAACATCAATTAAGAACTACCTTAAGGGTCTGTATAATAATCCTCCAAGTGGCTATAATCCTCCGCATTATGCTCTGCTTGTTGGTGATATTGCACAGGTACCGTCATATACAAAAGGTCAGCATAAAACAGATTTATACTATTTTGACTATACAAACGATAATATTCCTGATCTTTATTACGGACGTTTCTCGGCACAAACTGTGGCGCAATTAACTCCACAAATTGATAAAACGCTTGAGTATGAGAAGTACACAATGCCAGATCCTACATATATTAAGAGAGCGCTGCTTGTTGCCGGCGATGACTACTATCATGAACTTACATGGGGTAACGGACAGCTAAACTATGCAAAGAACAACTACTTTACTGCACAGAATGGTATAACTGCAACAACATATCTACAGAACGAGCCATACGGTGCTAATTATGCTGCCAGCATAAAAACAGATATTAATAATGGTGTTGGTTTTGCTAACTACTCTGCACATTGCTCATACGATGGTTGGTCTGATCCTAACTTCAGCCGCAACGATATTAATGGTTTAACAAACAACCATAAATACGGACTTTGGGTTGGTAACTGTTGCCGTTCAAATAAGTTTGATGTAAGCGAATGCTTTGGCGAGAAAGTTCTTAGAGTAGCAAATAAAGGTGCTGTTGGTTATATTGGTGCTTCAGATTACTCATACTGGAATGAGGACTTCTGGTGGGCTGTAGGATTTAAGAGTATAACAGCTAACCCAACATATAACGCTAGTCATATTGGTGCTTTTGACAGATTATTTCATACACACGGAGAGGCACAAAGTAATTGGTACTCTACACAAGGACAGATGATTGTTGGTGGTAATCTTGCTGTTGAAGAATCTACATCCGGCAGAAAGAAGTATTACTGGGAGATTTATCATCTTATGGGCGACCCTTCTGTAAACATACGTTTTGTACCGGGAAATAACAAAGGTGGCATTGCTGATAAGAGAACAGATGGTAATAGTAACAGACCTGTTGTAAAATCGACTGAGAGACCAGACGAGAAGAGCTCTGATACAAGGTTGATTTACGAACCACGCATCTCTGTATATCCAAATCCTGCTGATGATATTTTCTACGTAGAGATTGAATTTAATAGTTTTGATTTCGAGAGCCTGTACATATACGATCATACAGGTAGAGTATTACACAGAGACTTTGTAGCTGACGACATAATAAGAGTACCTGATCTGAACCATAAAGGGATGGTTATTGTAAAGGTTAACTTTAATAATGGTGTTACCAAGTCTGAAAAGATTATGCTTAAATAATTATTAATTGTATGCAATCGGAATCAGTCCCGTTTGTTTTAACAAAATACATATCATAAATAGCATAAAGAGAGTAGCCGGAACAGCAATGTCCCGGCTACTTGTATCTACAAATTAAGATGTTGTTTCTATCTCTTTATAATCTTCTGTGTAATCTTTGAATTATCTTTTTGCAACTCAACATAGTATACTCCTGCTGATTTACCTGATAGATCAACCATTTTCTCATTCTTAAATGTGTTATCAGCGTATATAATCATTCCTGACTGGTTATATATTCTAAGTGTATATACACTCTCTGTATCAGGAATTTTTACCGTGAATTTATCAGTTACCGGATTAGGATAAATTACAATATCGCTGCTTGTAATATCACCAATTGCAGTACCTGTTCCTACCATAACCTTTATTGTTTTACTCAGGCTTTTTCCGTACTTACTTACATTTACAACAATATCGGCATTACCCTCATTGTTTCCGTCATACTCTATAGTAATTTTTCCGTTAGAGTATGTTGCAGTAACCAGCTCTGTATTACTGTTCTGAATACTGCAATCTGGTAGCTGACTGTATGTAAACATATCGCTAATATTTACTATCTCACTATTATTAGTACCCTTATTAAAGTTAAACTGCGGAGATATCTTTTTAGCAACAAGTTTATAGTATACCACAGCTTTAAATGGCACAATAATCTCTCTGTTAAACTTTTTAGCTTTAATTTTAATATCAGATTCACCAACATTTGAACTGTTTGCTGTAAGTACCACATTGTTTGATTCTAATGCTATACCCACAATATTGCTATTACTACTCTCAACTGTAAAGTCTGGTTTTACTGAATACGAAAACAGCTCTGTTACAGGTATAGTAAGCTTATCTCCTATCTCAATATCTCTATCGCCTTTGGTGTATACCGATTTAAGATCGTATTTTACTTTTACATTAATAGTGGTACTAAATTTAGACCCCTTTGCTGTACAGCTAACCTTAATAACAGATGATCCTGCCATATTCTGCACGCCGGATACTTTTAATATATTATCCTGCAACAACGTATTTACAACAGCTGTATTACTTACATTATCAATACTAAAGATTTTATCCTCTGCTGTTACAAACACCTGATTAAGATCTATGTTTTTAATCTCTCCTGAGTTAATATTAAAAACTATATCGTCAACTTTATTTATATCAATATCTATATCAGAAGCGTTGTATTGTCCAACAAACATTCCGCGTCCGTGTGTTCCTGCAAGTATCTTTTTTGCTTTTGTACTAACATCAAGATCATTTACAATAACGCTACCAATAAGCGCTGGTTTAACCTTTAACCATGTTGTATTGTCGCCATCAACTGTTGTGGTTCTGTATAGTCCGGTACTGGTACCAAGGTAATACATCTTTGTGTCGCCATCTATAATTGCTGCCGATCTTATTGATGGACCCGGCGTATCATCCGTTCCAATCAGGTTACCCTCTATACAGGTAAAGTTATCGCCGCCATCTGTTGTATGATATACTCCCTTAACACCATAATTAGACAGAACAAATATAAACTCATCTGCATCAGCAGGATTTATATAAATATCGTGTGGATAAGAGCTTTTTGGCAGGTTTGGTATAGACAGCTCATTAATTGTGCGCGACGAACTCTTTACATTATCTATTACATAGAACTTTGGTGCAACACCATATCTGAAAGCTCCAACAACAAGTCTGTCTTTTGGTGTTACCGATGCACACAGTGCCGTTATCTTATAGCCATATGTTGATACATTAAACTTACTCCAATTTACACTTGTTCCTGATTGATTTTTAGTTGTAATTGCAGATAGATCTGAGTTTATCCACATCTTATACGATTCAGGAAAGTACATTACATTATTATCTACCGGATCAAGAATATATGGATGAATGAAATCTTTATTAGTTGCTCCTGATGGCTGACAGAATGCATAACTCGAAAAGTCGTTCGGATATTTTAATACTCTACCGTACTGCGACGATGCATATGTATACTCTGAACCAATTGAACAGTACGATCCGTCGCCACTACTTATATCGTCTGATTTACTAGTTGTTGTTCCATCAAATGTAAAATAAGGCGATCCGTTATCCTGCGCCCCTCCAACAAATTTATTACCCTCAGCATCTTTTGATATTGAGACATTATAGAACTGTGTTATATTGTATCCACGATTCCTGTCTACCCAATTCAGTGGAGTGCTACTTGTTACTGTCTGTTTTATATTCTCTGTATAACTAAGTCCGCCATCGTGACCACTCCACATAAGATCAGGGTTGTTTGGATCAAACAGACATATATGACAATCAGGATGGTGGTTAGGGTATTTAAACGTAGCTGTTGACACTGTTCCGTAACCTCCAATCCATGAGTATAACGATTGTGGCTTTGTTTTAAACGCATCTTTACTTCTGAATAGCGATGTACTACCAACAACAATAAAGTTTTCATCTGTAGGGTGTATCTCCATTGTAACGTTATAATCGCCTTGCAGACCCAGTTTACCAGATACATACGGACTTGATCCGCTAAATGAGAAACGGCAATTTGTTGTTCTGTTGGTAACAGTACCTGTTTCACGTTCAATCTTATAGAAGAACGGATCATCGTTGTTTACCATATACAGATAAGCAATATCCTCATTTGATGGTGCTATACGAATAAGTGCTCTTGTGTTTGAGCTGTATATATTACTACTTAAAGACATCTTGGTCCAGGTAACACCATCGTTGTCTGATGTGTACAATCCCGGAGTAACAGACTGGCTTCCATAGCCTATTTTTGCCTGAGAGAGATACGCAATCATCTTTCCTTCTGAGTCTATTGCAATATCGGACCATTTACTGTTATCTTTAGCTCCAAGCACAATCTCAAAATTGTCTGAGTTGGAAGGTTTACGAATAATACCGTAACCATTTGCACAGAAGAATACAGTACCTGTTACCGGGTTAATTTTAACTGCCGAGATATAGTCAAACATTGTATCCCATGAGTCCATTGCACTTGTTGTACCATCAACAGCACTCCATGTTACACCATTGTCTGTACTACGATATATACCATCGCCTGTGTATAATGACGACCATCCTGCTGCTCTTGCAGAGTTACCTACCAACTCTCCTGTTGAATAGTACCAGGTGTCCTCGTGTCCTGATCTGGGGTCTTGTGCCAGAGCTGTTATACCATTATACTCATCCGGATTATTCACAAGTGTCCAGTTAGCTCCCTTATCGGTAGATCTCCACAACCCTCCTGATACACCACCTGCCAGTATAATATTTGAGTTACGTTTATCAATGCCTACTGCACGTGTACGTCCACCAACATCAACGGGTCCAACCTCTTTCCATATAGATCTGTCTTGTCTCTCTGCTCTGATGCTTCTGTGTCTTGCATCATCTTTGGCAGCAAAAGCAAGTTCTCTACGTCTTATATTGTCAGGCACTTTATCCAGATAAGGGTCGCGCAGCATATCTTCAAAATACCTGCCCCTTCCTGAAGCATCGTCGGGCGATGCTTTTGGTGATGATATTGATTTAACTGCCGGAATATCCTTAAAAGCAGTACCTTTTACTGTGCCCCGCTTCTTATAGAGCGACACTGTAATTACCCCGGCTAATACTGTTCCGATTAAGGGCAAAAGAATCTGTTTTTTCATCTGTTTATAATTGTTTTTTCAGTTGCCAGATGGAACTCGCATTTATAATCATACGAAGCATGAGAATAGTCATTCACACACACGGAGATGATTATAAATGCGAGTTCCATCTGGCAAATAAAAAACAATTATAAACAGATGAAAGATAGGTT